>JAOXSA010000484.1 GCA_025800245.1 Amphritea sp.
TGGCTGAGCCGGGAATAACAAAGGGGAGCAACAGGACATAGAGCCAGATCAGCATGCCGCTGAGCATACTGATCAGCGCCGCCAGGGTATTACCCCGTTGCCAGAACAAGCCGCCAAACATCGCTGGCACTATTTGCAGTAGGGCTGTAATTGCCAGAGTACCGATACCGACCAGTAAAAAAGAGCCTTTCAGACCAGCGATAAACAGATAAGCGCTGCTGATCACCAGCAGGGCGACGATGCGTCTGGCCGGGAGCAGATATCCGCGGATCCAGGACAGAGCGGGATAATGTTCAGCGACAGGTAGTATCAGATGGTTGGAGACCATCGTTGCAACGGTGGTTGTGGTGATAATGACCATGCCGGATGCGGCTGCAAAACCACCGATAAAGGTCAGAAGGGTGAGGATCGGATAGCCATTCTGCATCGGGATAATCAGCAGTGTCATATCCGCCTGTTCTGGTGCAATTTCTTCTAGCAGACCAGCGCCGGCCACAGGAACTATGAATACTGAAAACAGAAATATATAGAGGCACAGGATTATTGCCGCAGGTCGGATATGGGACTGGGCATTGTTTTCAACCACTGCGATATGAAACTGTCGCGGTAGCATTATTACACCGAAGAAGCCGATCACGAACAGGGATATCAGTGAGGACGTGCGACGGGTGTCCGGACCCAGTCCGAAAATCTGCTGGCCGCTCTGTTCCAGACGCTGGAAGATGTCACCAAAACCATCGTAGAGGCCAAAAGTGATAAATGCACCTACACCGAAAATGACCAGCAGTTTAATTATACACTCAAGAGCTAATACCACTAACATGCCGTAGTGATGTTCTGTAGGATCGAGACGGCGAATACCGTAGAGGATTGTAAAGAGTAACAGAATCGCGCTAGTACCAATGCCGATCAGATGATCAGCATCGCTTCTGACCGGTTCAGCACTGATGACACTGACCGATTCCATGACCGCTTTGATCTGCAAGCCGATATAGGGAATACTGCCCAACACACAGATAACCGCGACCAGCGCGGCAATAATCCGGGAGCTGGAATAGCGGGCGGCAATCAGATCGGCGAGGCTGGTAATGTGCAGGGCTTCTTTAATCTGAACCATTCGTTTCAGAATAATCCACCAAAGCGCGACACAGCAGTATGCGCCAATATCCAGCGCCAGAAACTGATAGCCATTGCTGGCCGCATCACCGATGTTGCCGTAAAAGCCCCATGATGTATGGTAAATCCCCAGCGATAAACCGTAGATCCAGATATAGTAGGGTTGTAACTGCGACTGACGGTGTTCGGCGCGGGTTGCCAGCGCAAACAGCATCGCCATATAGACGACAATGACACAGAAAACAGAAAGCAAGCTGAACATCGACGATCCTTCTGCCCGTATATGAAGGCCGACAAATCAGTATCTGACCTGGATTAGGATAAGCGGCGATAGTTGTCGGATCTTGTTCAACCAGTATAGCAGGGCATCTGCAAGGCTCTCTGGAGCCAGCCGCCTCAGATAGCGTTGAATACGGTATTGGACTGGATACTTTCGGACAGACGCAGGCTGGCTGAGTTGGCATTGTCACCAATGAACAGAGTGATATCGGTTTCTGGCAGTGGCGGTAAACTATGTTCAATAATGGCCATATCCTCTTCCAGTGTATGCGCTGGAATAATACCGATACCAATACCTGCTTTAACCGCTGCCAGCACCCCGGCCCGGCTTTGACTGGTAAAGGCGATACGGTAAGGTTTATCGGTTTTTTCCAGGGCTTTTCTGGCATATTCCCGGTGATAGCAACCCTCTTCGAAAACCGCCAGTGGCAATACCTTTAGCTCATCCACCCGGTGATTGGCAGAGCAGACCCAGATCAGTTGATCCCGCTTAAGCCTGATCCCGCCGCCAGAATCCGCCGGCATCTCTACCAGCGCCAGATCAAGCTTTCCCTGTTCCAGCATATCTGTCAGACGGTGAGGGCGATGATCGCAGACAACTTCAAGCTTTGCCTGCGGATGGCTGAGGATAAACGCTTCCAGCAGTGACGGCAGTGTCCGGCTGGCGTACTGATCATGCGTTCCGAGCCGGACCTGACCGCTTATATCATTGTTCCTGAATCCTCCGAGTATGGTGTCATGCAGATTCAGTAGCTGACGGGCCTGATCCCGTAGCTGAATACCCGCAGGTGTCAGTCTGACACCGTACTGTCCGCGATCCATCAGAGATGTGCCCACCAGAGACTCAAGTCGGTTGAGTTGCATACTGATGGTAGAAGGGGCCTTGTGCAGTAGATTCGCCGCACTGGTCAGGTTACGGGTTTCTGAGACGACGCTGAAGGAGCGAAGCAGATTGATTGGCAGGTCTTGCATAAACGATCTCTCTGGAATGTCTGAATTCAATAAATATGAACGTGGCGTTCTATATATATCAATTTATCGAAGGTATGCAAGCCTCTATTATTGCGCCTCTTACATTCTGGTAGCAGTAACAGGTAGCAGCACAATGAGAATGACGGCCACGTTCGGCTTGAATCAGATCATCAGTCATGGTTTCGGGATCTTTCTTTTTTCAGCGATGGTTCCACTGATGCGGGAAACGGTCGCCATCAGCCATTGGCACCTGGCGGCCATCGGCAGTGCAGTGCAGCTGGCATATCTGGCGGGTGCAATTCTGCTGAGCACTGTGGGGCACCGATTTGACAGTCGCTGGATTGCGATCAGCACTCTGTCTGTTGCTTCGCTGATGTTGCTGATGATGTCGGTACTCGATGATCCGATCGTTATCGGAATGATTCTGACCTGTCTGGCAGCCTGCGCATCCATAAGCTGGGGAGCGATAGTCGAACTGATAACCCGCTTTGGTAAACCATCTGCCCGGGCAACATCGCTGTCATTTATCTCCAGCGGTACGGCCTGGGCGTACTGCCTGAATGGCTTGCTGATTCTGTTTGTAGTGCCTTTGCTGGGGTGGCGCAGCGCTTGGGTCATTGCCGGTCTGGCAGGACTGACTATTCTGTTCCTGACGGTTCAGTTGTTGCGTAACCTGCAGCATAAAACCAGTATCGATACCGCCGCATCGGTAACATCTTTGTCAACAACCGGATTACTGCGGGTCATTGTTGCTGAACCTCCGGCCAGAATGGCGTGTCTGATCTGCTTTCTGGTGGGAGCGGCGACGATGCCTTTTTCGACCTGGCTCAGCAGTTATCTTGCAGAGCTGGCTTTTGCCTCAGAGCTTAACGGCATGGCCTGGACCGTGGCGGGTATTACCGGGATGGCAGCGGGTGGAATCTCCGGCAAACTGGCTGATACCAAAGGCCATGCAGTCGCATTAATACTGATGTTTTTCTGCTTTGCCATTGGCATGACGGGATTTGCTTATGATCCTGGCGTGTTCGTTTTCCTGGCCGGCTTTGGCTACGGCATGATGTATTTCCCGATGTGGGGCGTGATTGCCGCCTGGTTGGGGCAGTACTACAACAGCGCTGTCACGATGCAGATCAACAGCATGGGGATGGTGGCATTCGGCATTGGCGGGGCGCTGCTGAATTTTGTTGCCGGATGGATTCAGGAATCAACCGGCAGTCTGGAACTGCTCTTTGCAGTGATCGCGATTGATGCCTTAGTGATGTTGCTGCTTACCCTGTACATCTATCTGCGCGGTCGTAATTCAGTGCAGG
>JAOXSA010000505.1 GCA_025800245.1 Amphritea sp.
CCGGTGCAGATGTCATCGAATACTACGCCGGCCTTGCCGCGACTATTCACGGTCAGCAACAGGATCTGGGCGGCACCAACTTCTTCTATAGCCGCCGTGAACCTCTGGGTATCTGCGCCGGTATCGGCGCCTGGAACTACCCGATTCAGATCGCTATGTGGAAATCCGGCCCGGCACTGGCTGCAGGTAACTGCATGATCTTCAAGCCCTCTGAAGAGACTCCACTGACCGCGCTGAAACTGGCTGAAATTTTCACCGAAGCAGGTCTACCAGATGGCGTATTTAACGTAGTACAGGGTGACTACCGAGTCGGTCAGGCGCTGTCCCGCCACCCAGAGATCGCCAAAGTGTCTTTCACTGGCGAATGCGGTACCGGTAAGAAGGTAATGGCCGATGCAGCTGGCAGTCTGAAAGATGTCACCATGGAACTGGGCGGTAAATCACCACTGATCGTATTTGAAGACGCCGATATCGAAAACGCCGTTTCCGGTGCGATGCTGGCTAACTTCTACACCCAGGGTGAAGTATGTACTAACGGTACCCGGGTATTTGTCCACGACAGCCTCTATGACGAGTTTGTCAGCCGTGTTGCTGAGCGAACCGAGCGTATGATCATCGGCGATCCAACCAACCCTGAAACTCAGGTCGGCGCCCTGATCTCCACCAAACATATGGAAAAAGTACTGGGCTATATCGAAGCGGCTAAAGAAGCCGGTGCCCGTCTGGTATGTGGCGGCGAGCGTGCCATGGAAAATGGCCTGGACAAGGGTAACTTTGTAAAGCCAACCGTATTTGCTGACTGCACCGATGACATGCCGAATATTACCGACGAGATCTT
>JAOXSA010000506.1 GCA_025800245.1 Amphritea sp.
ATTCGGATGACCATAGAGGATATTATCCCGCACACTACGATGTAGCAGCGAGGTATCCTGAGTCACCATACCGATCTGTGCCCGCAGACTTTCCTGCTGAATCTCGCTGATATTCTGACCATCAATCAGAATTTCACCATCGGCCAGATCATGAAAGCGCAGTAACAGATTCACCAGTGTGGATTTACCAGCCCCGGACCGACCGACAACACCGACTTTCTCTCCCGGCCTGATGTTGAGATTGAGGTGATCAATCACCCCTTCTGTTTTGCCGTAGTGGAAAGCAACATCGCGGAACTCAATACCGCCCCGTTCAACGTTGAGCGGCTCAGCCCCGGGTTTATCAGTCACCGACAGGGGCTGTGACAGCGTTGTCATGCCATCATTCACGGTGCCGATATTTTCAAACAGCGTGCTGACTTCCCACATAATCCACTGGGACATGCCGTTCAGACGCAGCGCCAGACTGATCGCGATAGCGATTGCACCAACCGTAACCAGACTGTCGCTCCAGAGCCAGATCGAGATGCCAGCGACAATGAACACCAGCAGATAGTTGAGACACTGCACCAGTACATTCAGGCCAGTTGCCAGGCGCATCTGCCGGTATACGGTTTGCAGGAAACCATCCATACTCTCGCGGGCATAGTCCGATTCCCGCTGACTGTGGGAGAACAGTTTCACAGTCGAAATATTGGTATAACTGTCAACGATCCGGCCGGTCATTTCAGAGCGGGCATCGGCCTGCTCTGCGGACACCTGTTTCAGCCG
>JAOXSA010000537.1 GCA_025800245.1 Amphritea sp.
CATCACAGGCTTTCATAAGGTATTCGTCACTGGTCGAAATTTCATCAATCAGCTTTACATCCAGCGCTCTGCGACCATACCAGACCTCACCGGTTGCTACTTGCTCCAGATCAACCTGAGGCCGGAATTCACCAACAAACTCCTTAAACAGATTATGAGTATCTTCCAGATCCTCCTGGAACTTCTGACGCCCTTTCTCGGTATTTTCACCCAGCATTGTCAGGGTCCGCTTATACTCTCCGGCCGTCAGGACCTCGTAATCAATATCGTGCTTTTTCAGCAACTTATGAAAATTTGGTAACTGAGCGACAACACCGATTGAGCCCAGCACAGAGAACGGCGCGGCAACAATTTTGTCTGCCAGGCATGCCATCATATAACCACCGCTGGCCGCGACCTTATCAACACAGACTGTCAGCGGCACACCTTCTCGCTTAATACGCTCAAGCTGCGAAGAAGCCAGACCATAGCTATGCACCATCCCGCCCGGACTTTCGAGGCGTACAACCACTTCATCCTGCTCGGTCGCCAGAGTCAGTACCGCTGTAATTTCCTCACGCAACGGCTCAAGCTCCGAAGCCTTAATATCGCCATCAAAGTCCAGCACGAATACCCGCTTACGCTCAGGTTCAGACTCGACCTGACCTTTTTTCAGCGCCTTTTTACGCGCTTTAGCCTCGGCCTTTTCCTGTTTACGCTCGGCTTTCAATTGCTGCTTATAGAGCTCTTTATCAAGCACCGCCTCTTTAAGCGCATCTTCCATATCCTCAAGCGTTTCATTGAGACTGTGAACGTTGAGAAATCCCTCTTTATCGTCTTTCTTATTACGGCCAGCAACAGCACCCACAGCAGCAATAACCAACACAATCGCTGCAACTACTGTCAGCGCCTTGGCGAGAAACAACCCATAATTTGCCAGAAAATCGACCACACCTAACTCCCGATGCTAATTTGCGGCACAGCGCCAGAAAAATCTTAATTGAACATATTGATTTAAAGGCCGGTAATGTAACATAGCAGCCCTATTATCAGTAACAGAAAAAGAGATTAGCGGATGTCCGAACCGATCACTGTCAGCAAAGTCATTGAAAAACTGTCCAGTCGTTTTCTACCAGACAATGCGCAAGGCATTTCTGCTACATATCAGTTCCTGCTTGATGACGCCGATGATTTCTACTTCACCATCGCCGACCAGACCCTGAACGTAGAGCTCGGCGAGCATAAAGATCCGGACATCACCCTGATCGTAAACAGCGAAACATTTATCCGGGTTGTAACCGGCGAACAGGACGGCATGTCAGCCTTTCTCAAAGGCCAGCTACGCGCCGAAGGCAATGTTATGCTGGCCACCAAACTGGGAAAATACTTCAGTAAAGAGCGTCAACGCTGACAGTCACTGATAAACTGATCTATCAACTTCCTTGCAATAGTAAAAGCTGGCGGAATCGGCGCACTGCCCAGTTCCGTGTAGTGGAACCATTGCGCATCCACGATCTCTGCCGGATCCGGTGTAATCTCCCCTCCGGCATAGTCAGCAAAATACCCCAGCATAAATGAATGGGGAAACGGCCATGACTGACTGCGGAAATAGCGGATATTACAGACATCAATTCCGACCTCTTCTCTGACTTCCCGCACCAAAGCATCCTCAGCACTCTCACCCGCCTCGATAAACCCTGCCAGCGTACTATAACGCGGCTCAGGGAAACGGACTCCGTGAGCCAGCAGACAGTACTCACCACGAGTCACGAGAGTAATGATACAGGGAGACAGACGTGGGTACTGAACAAGGCCGCAGTGATCACACTGTTTTGCCAGATCCTGCTGATGATGACTTAACTGATTACCGCAGCGAGGGCAGAAGTTATGATCCTTGTCCCAGGTAAGAACTTCAGCAGCACGGGACAGAAGCACATACTCTGCTTCCTCGCAGGCGCTGAGCAAAAGCCGCAGATTGACCTGATCATTCACCGGCAGTATTGATTCAGGCAGTATAATAAGGCGCACCGAGCGGAATTCATCCAGACTGATATCGTAGATCTCAACAGCCCGCTTCTCATCATAGAGCGATTCAGAGAACAACCAGCAACCCCGATCATCAGCCCAGACCCGCCCGTTTACCGCATAAATATATTCCGTTTTCATCTAATTCCTGCCTCCGCCCCTGCACACTCAACCCATTCAATCAGCTGTGATTGTGAATTTACACTGATCATACCGGTTTGACGATGAATGCCCAAAATCAGACTTTTGATTTTCTGGCAGTCCTGCTACCCTACGCCGCAATAATTATAAACGACAGGGATTTACCGGATCACGACGGTTTTTTTCAGGACACTACCTCCTCCTCGTGATATCAGCATTAATTCCATCAGCGCTTAACGATCTGGCATTTTTTTCTGGTTTCGGAACTTCCGGGACTGGGTTTCTATTTTTTAAATTTTGGCTCTATACAGGAACCAACCAATGACCACATCTCAAGCCCTGATTAAGAACTTTCTCGGTAGTTCGCCAGTCTGGTATAAACAGGCAATAGTACTGTTTCTGCTACTCAATCCAATTCTGATGTTCACTGTCGGCCCGGCAGTCACCGGCTGGATTCTGATCTTCCAGTTCATTTTTACCCTGGCCCTGGCACTGAAATGCTATCCACTTCAGCCAGGCGGACTGCTGGCAATTGAAGCGATTATTATAGGATTGGCAAGTCCGGAAAGTGTCTATCACGAAGTAGAAGCAAACCTCCAGGTTATTCTGCTGCTGATGTTTATGGTCGCCGGCATCTATTTTATGAAGGATATGCTGCTCTGGGTATTCACCAAGCTGCTCCTGAAAGTCCGCTCTAAAATGATCCTGTCACTGACCTTTTCCCTGTTTGCAGCGTTTCTTTCTGCTTTCCTTGACGCACTGACAGTTACCGCTGTGCTGATCAGTGTGGGTGTAGGCTTCTACGCGGTTTACCACAAGGTTGCTTCCGGTAAGCAATTTGACCACCAGCATGACCATGGTGACGACGGTGGCGTACAGGAAGATCACCAACAGACCCTGGCACACTTCCGGGCTTTTCTTCGCAGCCTGCTGATGCACGGTGCAGTGGGTACTGCTCTGGGTGGCGTTTGCACACTGGTCGGTGAACCTCAGAACCTGCTGATCGCTGAAAAAGCTGGCTGGGACTTTCTGCAGTTCTTTACACTGATGGCTCCGGTAACCATGCCGGTTCTGATCGCCGGGCTGACCACTTGCGTCTTACTCGAGAAAATTAAGTGGTTCGACTACGGCGCTGAAATCCCACCATCAGTACTGAAGATCCTGCAGGATTACAGCTCTGAACAGGATAAAAAACAGACTAAACGCGACAAAATGGTACTGATGATCCAGTTCGGCGTAGCGCTGTTCCTGGTTATCGCACTGGCTCTGCACCTGGCAGAAGTCGGACTGATCGGCCTGACCATCATCATCCTGCTGACTGCATTCAACGGCATTGTTGAGGAACATCAGATCGGCAAAGCTTTCGAGGAAGCCCTGCCATTCACAGCACTGCTGGTTGTATTCTTCGCGGTGGTCTCTGTGATTCACGAGCAGCACCTTTTCCAGCCTATTATTGCCGCGGTCCTTGAAATGGATAAAGCTGCACAACCAGGCATCTTCTTTATTGCCAACGGCGTGCTGTCGGCCATCAGTGATAACGTTTTCGTTGCTACCGTGTATATCAACGAAGTAGCTGCAGCACTGAATAACGGCACCATTGATCGTGAACATTTTGACCTGCTGGCAATCGCTATCAATACCGGCACCAACCTGCCATCAGTAGCGACGCCAAACGGCCAGGCAGCTTTCCTGTTCCTGCTAACCTCTGCAGTTGCCCCGCTTATTCGCCTGTCTTACGGCAAAATGGTGTGGATGGCTCTGCCATACACAATCGTGATGAGCACGGTTGGCTATATCAGCGTCACAACCTTTCTTTAACCCGCACACTCTGTAACGGGATAGCAGCAACGCTCTGAAAAGCAGGCTCCGGCCTGCTTTTTTCATTATCTGATACGACCGGATCAGGACTTTCCTCTGATTCGAGAAAAAACGGGCTTTTGATGCCTAAAGCGCGTATAATTCCCGCCTTTGCCAACCATTCCGTTTCCGGTGCACTCTAATATGTCAGATACCCCAGTCGCATTCAGCGATCTTAACCTTCCTTCTACCGTCCTGAAATCCATCACCGAGCTGGGTTATGAGACGCCATCGCCAATTCAGGCCGCTTGTATTCCTCTTCTGCAGGAAGGTGTTGATGTACTGGGTATGGCTCAGACAGGTACAGGTAAGACTGCAGCCTTTGCGCTGCCTCTGCTGAGCCGCATCGATCTGAAAAGCAATAAACCACAGGTACTGGTACTGGCCCCGACCCGCGAACTGGCGGTTCAGGTCGCTGAAGCCTTCCAGGCTTACGCACGCCATATCCCGGGCTTTCACGTACTGCCAATTTATGGCGGCCAGAGCTACAGCCTGCAATTAAAGCAACTGCGTCGCGGCCCTCATGTCGTTGTCGGCACACCAGGCCGAGTCATGGACCACCTCGATCGCGGCACCCTGAAGCTGGATGAACTGAAAGCGATGGTGCTGGACGAAGCAGACGAAATGCTGCGTATGGGCTTTATCGATGATGTCGAAACCATCATGGCTAAAACCCCTGCCGAGCGCCAGACTGCACTATTCTCCGCGACAATGCCGGAACAGATCCGCCGCATCACTAAACGTTATATGCGCGATCCTCAGGAAGTTAAAATCGCTTCCAAGACCACGACAATGGAAAACATCGAGCAGAAATGCTGGATTGTTTCCGGCGTCAATAAGCTGGACGCACTGGTACGCATTCTGGAAACAGAAGACACCGACGGCATCATCATTTTCGCCCGTACCAAGACCGCAACCACAGAGCTGGCAGAAAAGCTGGAAGCCCGTGGTTACGCTGCTGCCGCGCTGAACGGTGATATGAATCAGCAACTGCGTGAACGCACGGTACAGCGCCTGAAAGACGCCAAGCTGGATATCCTGATCGCTACCGACGTAGCTGCACGAGGCCTGGACGTTGAGCGTATCAGTCTGGTAATCAACTACGATATCCCTTATGACACCGAAGCATACGTTCACCGCATTGGCCGTACCGGTCGTGCAGGTCGCTCTGGTAAGGCGATTCTATTTGTTGCGCCACGCGAACGCCGCCTGCTGAAACAGATTGAGCGAGCTACCCGCCAGCCAATCACCCAGATGGATCTGCCATCCCGTGATCTGGTGCAGAATAAACGCCTGGAAAGCTTCCGTGAGCAGATCACCAGCATCTTTAACGATGAAGATATGACCGCGTATCGCGAACTGGTTGATCAGCTGGCAGTGGATACCGAACTGGAAACTCTGGATCTGGCGTCCGCCCTGCTGTTTATGGCACAGAAAGAGAAGCCTCTGATTCTGCCGCCAGAGCCGGAACCACGCCCACGCCGTGATCGCGACAGCGAGCGCGATGGCAAACGTGAACGCATTAATTACGCCGATCTGGATGTTTACCGCATTGAAGTAGGCCGTAGCGATGGCGTTCAGGTTAAGAATATCGTTGGTGCCATCGCCAACGAAGCGAACATCAATAGCCGTCATATCGGTGATATCCGACTGCATGATAGCTACAGCACTGTACAGCTACCAAAAGGTATGCCTGATGAAGTTCTGCAGCACCTGAAAGGCGTATTTATCTGCCGCAAGAAAACCGAGATCACCCTGATGGAAGGGGAAGTAGCTCACCCACCTCGCCGCAAGCCGCGGGGTGAATTCAAAGGCAAGGGCCGTGGCGGCAACGACCGTAACGGCAACCGCAAGCCACGCCGCGATCGCCGCGAAGGTTAACGGAATAAAAAAAAAGAGAGCCCAGGCTCTCTTTTTTATTGCCAGTTACAGCAAGGATGCGCCATCAAAGACTTTATAAGGCATTTGAATGGAGTCAACGCCATCGAGACAACCAATATTGATCCGATAGTGGCCCGGCTGCCTGACGGTCTGATGGAAGGTGTAAATACCGCAACGATTACAGAAATGATGTTGCGCCACACCACTCCCGAACGTATAGGTCGCCAACGCATCCGCCTCCGCACTGATCGTTATGGCATCCGGCGCCACAGCATACTCCGTCATCAACGCCGCTTTTCTTATGCAGATCGAACAGTTACAACGTAACCCGGAACGGATCTCATCACCCTCGAACTCAAACTTCACTGCTCCGCAGTGACACTGACCTTTATGTAGCATATAGCCTCCTACTCAGACTCAACACCTGCCTGCTACTGACCCCTTAGCGGCACCAGAAGATCACCCAGGCGAATCTCTCCGGATTCAAGAATACGGGCACACAGTCCACCATACCCAAGCATAGCCGCTGCACCGCCCTGCCCCAGCGTCTGATCCATTCTCACGCAAGGATGGCACAACGCAGTCGCCTCAAACAGAGCACCACCTATTCTGAATTGCTGGTGACGCAGCGCATTCAGATTAATTCCACTGACGACAAGATTACGCCGCAGCAACGCAGGATCAATCTGCTCCAGACCGGTATAAGTCTCGATAATACGGATGAACTCTGCAGAAATCAGTGTTACCTGACGCCCGGAATCAGGCGTTTTATAACAGCGGTGATCACCTTCAAGACCCAGCCGGGCCAGTGCATGAACAGCCTCAACACTCTGCATTGGCTGCTTGTGAGAAGGCCTGAGCCCGATCCAATGCAACTTTCCGTCCGGCAGATCTTTAAGGTACCGACCAATCAAACGCTTCTGTGTCATCAGAGCTCCAGAATCCGGAATAAATAAACTTCATCAATCTTCAGCAATACAATACACTATGCCAGAGAACAAGCTGAATCACTTACCGCAAGGATAGCCTGATGCGTATTCTGTTACCGTTGTTACTTATGATCACTGCCACTACAGCATCGGCGGTCAGCAAACAGGATATACAGATCTGCCAGACTCTGGGCAACAAGGACAAAGTATCCCAATGCGTAGCACTGCTAAAAGATAATCGTGTCAGAAACCAGCTGATCGAGTGCCGCAAGAGCCTCAAGTGCTGGTCAGATCAGTACCGCTCAATGGCACAGTACAATTGTGATAATGCGTTTCGTATCTCTGCCGCAGCGAGCCCACAATGGAGGGCTGTATGGAGCGGCCAGAAGCTGAACGGAGCTGCATGGCTGTCGCGCAAGTCTGGCACAATGACTTACTTTTCAGACAAAAACGGCATCCGCCTGGAATGCCGCTTTAATCCCCGCTTTCCGGAGAAAGTTAAAACACGCTATATGCTGAGCAACAGCTAGGATTCACAAGGCCAGCTGCCCCCTCACCCAAGAGTTAATTCATTTGAAATACGTATAGTACTCACTAAACAGGCCCTGTACCTCAGAATCGTCTTTAAGATCGAGCAAAAACTGATTTACACTCCCCTCAAGAAAGAGCTGCTCTGCAGGCTTCAGCTTATCGAGCCGGGGCCCGCCCCACATATTCTCGACATCTGCGGAACTCATCTCATACTCATAGTAAGAAATAAGCTCTCCTTGCACAAAAACCCCATATTGAACCTTAAATGCCTTATTAGTAACAACTGGAATCAACCCAAGCGTACTGGCAGAAAGCATCAGAGAAGAAAAAGCAGTGGCATCCTGCTTAATACGCAGACCTTTTACTACGCGAATTCCCACTGGCGAACCAATTGCGTCTTTATCAATACCCGCAAATGCCTGCTTTTCTTTAAGAAGCTCCACAAATGCATCATCTTCTATATTGCTCTGGAACAAAACTGGCGGATACTGCTTTCCAACATGGGTATATTCTAGAATCGCAGGAATATCTTCCGCCTGCACTGCAACAGAAAATGAAATAAGAACTAGTGAGAGAACAAATTGTTTAATCATCATTCGGCACTCCATTACCGGTAACACAGGATCTGGACTGTATATTCAACCGCCTGCTTGGAGGCAGATTCCAAACCTCCCTTAACAGGCTTAAATCCATATTCCACATTAGAGTTTTCAAGAAAACGACGGATATAATCAGCACGAACACCAAAATTTACATTCTGAGAAGTGGTTCCTGTGCTTGCAAGCATCATTGATTGATTCAGAGTGCCAGTGACAACACCTACCGTATTACCTTTGTAGTTAATAATCGGCCCACCGCTATTACCAGGCTGGACCGGCGCTGAAAACTGAAGATTAGATAAAGCTCCCTTTAAGCCCCCCAAAGAACTGATATTACCCATAGTCAGGCTAGGATAATCTGACATAATGCTACCAAGAGGATAGCCCGTTACAAAAACATGCTGGCCCAATGATGCATCCTGAGCAGCCTTCTCAGGAATACTTGCCGTAGTCGTTCCACTAAGCTCTGACTGCAGTACTGCAAGATCAAGAATCCGGCTTTCAGATAATAAACTAACCGGGTAGTTGGCACCCTTATGGCGAATTTCTGTCTTAAGACAACCATTAATAACATGTGATGCCGTCAGGACCTGACCGGAACGATTGATAAAAAAACCTGTACCACTGCCCGCAGGCTCGATCTCTTTTAACAACAAATCAAAATCATACATCCCTTTCTCAGACTCAGTGGTAGATATCTGAAGCGGCTGCTCCTCAGCGCTCATATGATTCAGAAACTGATGGGTGATATCTTTCAGCGCCTTCGCATAGACGCTCGTATAAGAATCATGCCATTGACTACTCCCATTAATACTGGCCTCAGAAGAAGCTCTGAACAGCTCTTTTCCGCTCCGATCAATAACGACAACCTTAAGATTAACTGTATAAGTGCCCCAGGCATTGGAGTACTCTGCATCACTGGTTAACTTAAATAAGTATCGGAAGGTACTCTCCGCTTCCAACTCCTCCGAGGTTGAGAAAAATGAAGGCAGAACTACTTCTGAGGCCTCTCTTAAAGAAGGCCCGGTGGGGAACCGCCAGGAACCATATCCGTTCTGACCACTAACGATCTTGTTCATTTCGTCCTGTGAAATGTACCAGGCGACAGGGGCTTTTACAGGCGTATTTATTGAGGCATCGAGCGGAGTAGAAACCGCAAGACTGGAAGCATCCTTAACAGGAGCGACTTCACATCCTGACAGTAGAAGAAGACAAACAATAAAGAGATAGCGCATAAAGTTCCCTTTTATTTAAAGTAGTTAGATTCCATTAGCACGGACTTTAACAAAAAACAAAAGGGATAAATACTTTCAGGATCAGTGAAAAGTCATAAAATTAAAAAATAGAATCTCCCTGCTGATCGATCATCTGCTTAGCCTTTCTCACCATCTCTTCTGCACAGCTCTCAGCCGACGGCAAGACATCTGCCCGGATGAACTGATGGCTTTGCTCACCTTTTACGATCGTCCCGTTAATACGAAAGGCCCCACCCTCAGCGACCGGCGCCGGAGTAATAACGTATCCATTATATTCGACGGAAGGCATCTGCTCTGGCTCTTTCGGCGCAGACTCGCCCCCTGAAAACATTGACTTAAGAGAACTTATAAAACCCATAATTATTTCCTGATACAGTTTCAGGCAGCATAGCGCCACCGCCTTTGCGGCTCAACTGCTGATTATCTTTCAGACACAAAAAAACCGCCCGAAGGCGGTTTTTTAAAAGGCATTAACCAATCAGGAAATTATTCCCAACCAGTTACTTCGCGCAGACCATCAGCGATCTGAGCCAGAGAGCGAACAGTCTTAACGCCAGCAGCTTCCAGAGCAGCAAACTTCTCGTCTGCAGTACCCTTACCACCGGAGATGATCGCGCCCGCGTGACCCATACGCTTACCAGCAGGTGCAGTTACACCGGCAATGTAAGAAACAACAGGCTTGGTTACGTTAGCCTTGATGTATTCAGCCGCTTCTTCTTCAGCAGAACCACCGATCTCACCGATCATAACGATCGCTTCAGTCTGTGGGTCGTTCTGGAACATTTCCAGAATGTCGATGAAGTTAGAACCAGGGATCGGGTCACCACCGATACCAACACAGGTAGACTGACCGAAACCAGCGTCAGTAGTCTGCTTAACTGCTTCATAAGTCAGAGTACCGGAACGGGAAACGATGCCCACTTTACCTGGCAGGTGTATGTGACCAGGCATGATACCGATCTTACACTCACCCGGAGTGATAACAC
>JAOXSA010000538.1 GCA_025800245.1 Amphritea sp.
ATATCAGCCTGAGGAATGATCAGGGCGAACTCGTCAGCCCCCAGATGATAGAGGCCGGAACCGTTGGACAGTCTGTTCAGACGATTGCCGCATTCTGTGATCAGTTGGTTGCCGGTTTCATACCCCAGGGTATCGTTGACGGTTTTGGTACGCCGGATATCCAGATGGACCAGCGCAAACTCAGCGTCACTGCTTTCAAACAGTTGCTCAAGATGTTGCAGCAGAGAGTTACGGTTGGGCAGATTCGACAAGCCGTCAAAGTAGAGCTGGTGGGTGATTGTCTGTTCCCGCACCAGTACCGCCCGTTGCATGGTATTAAACTCACGGGCCAGTTGCCCCAGTTCATTACTTTCGGCGATCTCTACGGAGGTATCGTAGTTACCCCGGGCGATATATTTCGCTTGCTGTACCAGTCGTTTGACCGGTCGGCTGATTCCGCCAGCCAGCATATAAGCTGCCAGCAGAGCGATCAGTATGGTGGCAGCTTCAAGCACGATCAGGCGCCACCAGTTTTTTCTCAGAGTTTCCAGCAGGTTGGCACGGGAACCATAAATAGCCGCATACAGATCCATACCGTCGACGAAGCCGATATGAGTACTGGTCGAAATAATGCCATCGATGGCGTTATGTCTGCCGACGGAAGCGGGAAGAGTGTGTTCAGAAAGAATCTGCTTACCGTAATCAGTCACCCCCTGCATCGTGTCAGGTGCCGCAGCGGCAAGCAGTTCCCAGTCATGTTCTGAACTGTTCAGGAGGAACTCTACTTTCATGCCGGTAATGCCAGCAAACTGTTGCGCCAGACGGCTGTCGATCAGATAACCATAACCGACCCAGCCTACTGTTCTCTGACCGCTTCTGAGTGGCGCAAAGCTGAGCTGGTAAACATGATTGTTCTGGCGGTAGAGGCCCGATACGGTGGTATTGTTGCCCCGGAACCAGTTGTTGTCGGGAAAGGTTTCACCGGCACGATAGCCGATTTTCACCTTCGCACTCTGCTCGGTGCGCATCAGTTGCCCGACCACAAATCCTTTATTATCAACCGCGATCGCCATATCCGCTTCGATACGCTTGCGATGATTATTCAGGGCAATAAGAAAACTGCGATTATCCGAGCCAAATACCTGCTTCAGACCAAAATCTTTGGCCGCGGTTTCGGCGAAAGCGGTGAGATAGTAGCTGCGACTATCAAACTGTGTATGAAAGGTGGAGATGGCGTTGTTCAGGCGGTTCTGAATCTGTGTGTTCTCCTGGGACCCGTTAGTCTGGTAGAAAATACCCAGAGATACCGCTTGTACCAGCAGTAGCAAACTCACAAATGAGATAAATACTTTGGTCCGCAGGCTGTTCATACGCATGATTATCATCTCTGATCAGTATTCATCCAGAAACTCGAAATCGTCATCGCTGGCTTCTGGCTCTGAAGCATTGAGCTGCTCCTGCAGGTTCCATTCAATCTGCGCCTGGTCCTGATAGCTCAGGTTGCGGCTATAGATATGGTCCTCGCTGGTGAACATCGGATGCCAGAGATAAAGCTGATATTCGCCGTTATCCTGCAGGGGCAGTGATGCAAAGCCGGTATTGTCTGTATGGACAAAGTAGGGGGTATCGAGAATCAACAGAAATCCGCTCATCCAGTCGTGAATATTGCAGCCCATGGCAACCTGCTCAAAGGCTTTTTCCTGATGCTGCAGCTCCAGTCCCTGGCGTTGGCCAGCTCTGAGTTTGAAAGAGAAACGATTACCTTCAGACAGGGAATAGATATGGTGTGTGAAATCATCCCGGTTAACGAACTGCACATCATCCTGTCGTTGCATAACCGTAATATAGGGCTGGAACAGTTTATCCTGCTGGGCTATCTCAATACTGGCGGTTTGACCTGCGGGTAGATTAACGCTGTCAGACAGAGCAAAAACCACGACGTTGGCTGCAGCTGTGCCATCAGGGTTCAGCACCCGGATATCGACCGTGGCGTGACTTATCGCAGTAACGGTGGTCAGAAGGCAGCCAATGATCGCTTTTTGCCAGATTTGCAAAACAGATTCCCCCGGTATTTTGTGGCTTAAACCTGGTAATGCCTGAATTATTTCCATATGAAAATAATGGGTTTATGGTTGTCTATATTCAGGTAGAAAGCCAGCTTATTTTTGAGCGTCTGCTCATTTTGGTGGGGATTATGATGTAACTCAATCAAATTAGTACTGAAAATGGGTAGTGAGCAGGCTATGACTTGCTTCTCAGCTGCTCGATCAAGGCCCCTTCGGCTCTGTCCCCCATGCCGACATCAGTCATATCTCTGAAGTATTGTTCAGCAACGTCTCCCAGCAGGCTGGGGGCATCCATCTGTCGCGCAAATGCTGCTCCATACTCGGTATCTTTATGACGTAACCGGGCATTGAAGGGGATCTGTTCCGGGTCCTGTCCCAAGCAGATCTGTTCGCAGATGCGAATTACGTTAGGGCTGGAAGCCGCCCCGGTAGCCAGCGCTGAGGAAACCAGATTCAGATCCAGACCGGATTGTTCGGCGATTCGCATCGCCTCCGCTGTAGCTGCAATCTGAATGGAACCCATGAGATTAACAATCAGTTTGTAGGCGGTGCCACTGCCGATATCTCCGAAGTGTAACTGTTTGACGGAGATGGCATCGAAGAGCGGCTGAGCTTTTTTAATGGTGGCGGACGGGCCTCCCAGGAACAGAGTCAGCTGACCGGCAGCTGCGGCATCCGGAAGCCCGGTTACCGGACAATCCAGATAACTAAGGCCACGTTGCTGGGTTTCCTGGCACAGCTCTGTGACCCAGTTATGGGACAGAGTCGAGCATTCGATGATCAGTGAACCTTTGGGGGCGGCATCCAGCGCGCCCTCAGGCCCCAGCCAGATGGATCTGGAAGCGTGATCATCGCTGAGCATGGCAATAAGGAAATCAGCATTCTGCGCAGCCTCAGCCGGAGTGGTTGCCAGGGTGGCTCCGTCATCGAGTAATGTCCGGGCTTTTTCAGGGGTACGGTTATAGACCGTGAGTTGATGGCCTGCGCGCAGCAGATTCCGGGCAATGCCCAGCCCCATATTACCTAATCCAAAGAATGCGATGTTAGCCATGGTCTGATCTCACAGGATAAAGACAGCACTGTAGCAACCGGAACACCTGAGCGGCAAGCCATGAGTGTTACAGTCAGATTTAGTTTTTATTAAAGTTTTTACAGTTATTGCTTGCTAAATGCCTGATCCGTCGGTAGTATTCGCCCCACATTGATGCGGGGTGGAGCAGCCCGGTAGCTCGTCGGGCTCATAACCCGAAGGTCGTCAGTTCAAATCTGGCCCCCGCTACCACATATAAAGAAAAAGGGGTAACCGAAAGGTTACCCCTTTTTCTTTGCACCTACGGTATCGGTCGGCCAGGTGCAGAACGTAGTTCACTAATTGTGCTCAAACGCACAATTAGTACCTCATCGCTCTTTGATGAGCCCGAAGGGTGCTTACAGCCTCAAAGCTGTAAGCAGTATATTCTGGCCCCGACGTCAGCCCTTTCCAGCTTTCAAATACTTCTCTGAAGTCAGTTCAGCGATTGTG
>JAOXSA010000002.1 GCA_025800245.1 Amphritea sp.
AGGCTCATGATCGTCGGGTTCTGGATCATGGAGAGGTCCTGCGCGAAGAGGAACGCGGCACAGTCATACAGACAGGCAAATCAGCGATCTATAAGGCGACAAAGCTGCCATTACGAAGAGAAGATGGGTCAATTTATGCGCTGTGCGGTATTTCCGTTGACATTACAGCGCATAAAGAAATTGAGGAGGCTCTGCGGGAAAGTGAGCAGCGCTTCAAACTGGCCGGTAAAGTCGCCTACGATCTGATCTATGAATGGGATGTCGCAACCAATGGCCTGAGTTGGTTTGGTGATATCGACGGTATACTGGGTTTTGAAAAAGGTGAAATCAGCAGCAATATAGAAGCCTGGCTGGATCTGATTCATCCCGATGATGTCGATCAGTTGAGTGATGCCGTTGAGTTACACCGCCACAGTACTTTACCGATCAGCTATCAGTACCGGATGCGTCAGCGGGATGGCAAGTACCGGTACTGGAGTGACCAGGCCCTGCCGCTACTGGATGACGCAGGCAAGCCTTATAAGTGGATCGGGGTTTGTGCTGATGTCACCGTTGTCAAAGAGCAGCAGAACCAGCTGGAACATGCCGCTTACCATGACCGTCTCACAGGTTTGCCTAACCGGGGGCTACTGGCAGATCGTCTGCATCAGGCTATCAGTCAGCAACAGCGTCGGGAGCAGATACTGGCGGTGGTGTATATCGATCTGGATGGCTTTAAAGAGATTAACGATCAGTTTGGTCACGATGTTGGGGATCAGTTACTTGTCACTATCGCTCATCGTTTCCGGGAAGTACTGCGTGAAGGGGATACTATTGCTCGTCTGGGCGGCGATGAATTTGTTGCGGTCCTGATCGATCTTAATGATAAGACCGCGGCACTGCCGATGCTGAACCGGATTCAACGGGAGATCACTCAGCCAATATCCGTAGATGATAAGGTACTGACGGTTTCGGCCAGTATGGGGGTAACCTTCTGTCCTCAGGAGGACAAAGTCGAGGCGGATCAGCTGATCCGGCAGGCTGATCAGGCGATGTACCAGGCCAAGATGGCGGGTAAGAATGGCTATCACCTGTTCGATACTGAGCATGAAAACAGTCTCATTGGTCAGCGGGATATTATCCAGAGTGTTCAGAAGGCGCTGCAGGAACAGGCATTTGAACTCTATTACCAGCCGAAAGTGGATATGCACAGCGGTGAAATTCTGGGTGCTGAAGCGCTGATTCGCTGGAATCATCCTCAGTGTGGCTTGTTATCTCCAGTTGAATTTCTGCCGGTTGTAGAGGATCATCCTCTGGCTGTTGAGTTGGGTAACTGGGTTATCCGTGACGCGCTGGCCCAGGTGAATCAGTGGCTCGATGATGGCTGCTGTATACCGGTCAGTATCAATATCAGTGCACAGCAGATGCTAACGCCGGACTTTGTCGCCAGTCTGAAGGCGATGCTGGACGTATATCCGGATCTAGACCACTCTCTGATTGAGCTGGAAATTCTTGAAACCAGTGCCTTACAGGATATTACCCGGGTATCCCAGGTTATGCGTCAGTGTGAGGATATGGGTATCAGCTTTGCGCTGGATGATTTCGGGACCGGCTATTCGTCGCTGAACTACCTTAAGCATCTGCCAGCTAAGACCATGAAGATCGATCGCTCTTTTGTCCGGGATATGCTCGAAGACGCTGATGATCTGGCGATTCTGGATGGTGTGATCGGTATGTCTTCTGCATTCCGTCGGCATATCATTGCCGAAGGTGTGGAGGACGAGAAGCAGGGACAGATTCTGCTGCAACTCGGGTGTACCCGGGCGCAGGGGTATGCCATCGCCAGACCGATGCCTGCCAGAGAGCTGCCCGGCTGGATCGATGCCTGGAAGCCACCGGCCAGCTGGTCCCAGCAGACACGGATCAATCGTGATGATCTGTCTTTTCTGTTTGCGGCAGTGGAACACCGTGCCTGGGTACAGGCGATGCGTGACTACGTCCATGGAAACAGGCCGATGCCGCCGGAGCTGGAGCATACCGATTGCCGGTTTGGTTTCTGGCTGCAGAATTCCGCAGTGAAAGACCGGATCGCCAGCGATGCGATGGTACAGATTCTGAATCTCCATCAACAGATTCATCAGCATGGCAAAAAGCTGGTGGCGTTAAGGGCTTCCGGTTCTCTGCCGGAAATTGAGAAAGAGCTGAATATTCTCTATGCCGTCAGTGCTGAGTTACAGCACTGCATTCATAGCTCTATGGGATAGTATCCGTGCTATAGTAGCCGCCTTTCTGATACCGGGACAGCGTGCCCCGTGTCTGTGGCTTTCATAAAGGATATCCGATGATCGATCTGCTTCAGCAGGCTCTTGAGCGACGCACTGACTTACTGCAGCAACTGGCTGCTGAAAACACTGATTGTTACCGCCTGTTTCATGGTACCAATGAAGGTGTAGCCGGATTAACGGTCGATCGTTATGGTCCTCAATTGCTGATTCAGACGTTTCATAGCCCGATTGATCAGGCGCAGGTTTCTGAAATTACAGCGGTGGTGAATAGCTTTCTCTCTACGGATCTGGAAGCTGTCTACAATGATCGAAGTGCCCGCAATTCCCGTCGCAGTGATGAGCATCAGTTAGATGATTCCGAATATGTCGGCCATGAGCTGGGCGTCAGTTATCAGGTGAAGGGTAAACACCAGGGACAGGATCCTTTGCTGTTTCTGGATATGCGCGCCGGACGTCGCTGGATCCAGCAAAACGCGGCAGGCAAATCAGTATTGAACCTGTTTTCATATACCTGTGGTGTCGGAGTGGTTGCCGCAGCTGCGGGAGCCTCCCGGGTGCTGAACGTTGATTTTTCTACCCGGTCTTTGCAGGTAGGTGAGCGCAATGCCGAACTGAATAGTCTGACCAGTGATCAGATCAGCTTTTTCCAGAGTGATTTCTTCACCGCGGCTAAGCAACTGGCTGGTATTCCGATTCGTCAGCGCGTCGGCCGTGGTCGTAAGCCAAAGCCATTTCCCCGAATCGATGAAGAGCAGTTTGATCTGGTGTTTCTGGATCCGCCACGCTGGGCGAAAAGCCCTTTTGGTACCGTCGATCTGATTCGCGATTACCCCAGTGTTCTGAAACCCTCACTGTTGGCGACAAAGCCTGGTGGTCAACTGGTGTGTGCTAACAATGTTGCCAGTGTGTCCTACGATGAGTGGCTGGATGTTATACAACGTTGTGCTACGAAAGCAGGCCGTCCCGTGCAGGGTATTCAGCAGATTGAACCGGAAACCGACTTTCCCTCTCCGGATGGCCAGCATCCGCTGAAACTTGTCGTATTGCAGCTATAAAGTCCGGGATTAAGCGTTTACCAGACGGCTGTACTGCGACATCAGATAGACAAACTCATCATTGATCGGGCCAATACCGATCTGGCGTTCCTGTTCATCAAACTCATTGATATCGATGTAAGCAGTGCGGTTCCGGCCTTCCTGTTTAGCCAGATACAGTGCAACATCGGCTCGCTTAAGTGATTTCTCTACATCGCAGTGACGGCACAACTCTGTGACACCGAAAGATGCAGTGACATTGATCCGTAGATCATTGATGCGCAGTGGAGTCTCTGCCAGCCGTCGGCGAACCCGCTCGATGCCTTCCAGTGCTTCTTCCAGCTTCATCTCTGGTAGCACAAACAGAAACTCCTCACCGCCGTAGCGGGCGATCACATCGCTTTGCCGGGTCATTGATTGCAGTACGGTAGCGATCTGATTCAGTACCTGGTCCCCGATATCATGACCATACTGATCGTTGATCAGTTTGAAGTGATCAATATCCAGCAGCGCAATAAAGCAGCGGAACTGATGGTTGCGGTGCAGACGGTACTTTTCGTATGCCAGTACAGAATCTACGCTGCGCCTGTTCATCAGGCCTGTGGTGGTATCAAACTGGTGTTTGCTTACTGCACTGAATTCGAACAGATGGAGCAGCTGCGCAGAGAAACTGTGCTGAATATCCAGAAGCTGCTCGTAGACTGCAAGGTCGAAAGGTTTCTGTTCATTGAGGTTGATGATCAGTTGATTGGCCAGGCCGTGAAACTCCCGATGCAGATCATCCAGGTGATAGAAGAAACTATGCTGAAACACATTTTTCTTCAGTACCTGTTCGATCCACTGACCAAACTGGCAGTGACTGTGAGAGCAGCAGCACCAGGCGTCTTCGGAACTGACAGGTGTATTCGTCAGCAGGGCGATATTCAGCTTGTTGAGCCAGTGTTGATGCTGGGGTATAACCGCCCGCACCTCGGCACTCAATTGTTCGAATTCTTGCTGGTCGATCTTTTCAAGCAGGTCATCCAATACAGCCATAGTGTTATACCTGTTGTCTTGTTACACAGAGCCTTCCTGATAGTTTTATGCTACGCCTGATCAATGAGAGATTGATCTGATCTGGGGCAGTGTTGTGCTACAAAAAAACTCAGATCCGGTGGGCATCCAGCTGGATGTTGGTGATGTTGTAGCCCAGCATAATCACTCGTCCCCGGGCCCGGTCTTCACCGGTTGCAGTAAAATCAAACAGGTAGGAACGCCAGACGCGGATCTTGCCGCTGTCATCGCGTTTCAGCCAGAGGCCGCGCAGGTAGATACTCTGATCCAGCAACTGGATATCCATCTCCTTACAATACTGGCGAGCGGCTTTCAGGGCGACCTCTTTAGCTTTCTGACCGCGCCACCAGTGCATCAGCAGCAGTCCTACCAGAGTGAGCCAGAAAAGATCGTTGAGTTCGATATACATTCAGTGTGCTTCCCGTCCAAGCCAGACCGATGAAATGCCGCCGCTGATAATCAGTGCGGCACCAATAACTGCCATCATATCAGGAACCTGCTGCCAGAAAAGCCAGCCCAGCAGTCCTGTGAACAATACACCGAAATAGCTGATCGGCGCGATCACGGTTGCTTTGGCATAGCTATAGGCCCGGGTATAGAGCCACATAATTACCCAGATCGATAACCCGATACCTGCCATCAATGGGATGCTGAACAGGGGAATAGGTTCCCAGTGTTGCAGTGCCAACGGCAGACTGAATAGGGCAGAGAGCCCGAAATAGTAGAACAGAATCCGGTTAGTGGGCTCTGAACCTGTGAGTACCCGGGTACTGACGATGGAGCCCGCCAGCGTCAGTGCTGAA
Source organism: Amphritea sp. (assembly GCA_025800245.1). Lineage (GTDB taxonomy): Bacteria > Pseudomonadota > Gammaproteobacteria > Pseudomonadales > Balneatricaceae > Amphritea. Next base: position 5,155 of record JAOXSA010000002.1, read on the forward strand.
GCAAAGGCTACGAGATGCCAAAGGCTCAGACTGTCGCCCTGGGGTTTGAGCACCAGCGCGATGCCGATAAATCCGACTATTACCGGCAACCATTGACGGTCAGGCATTCGGTAGCCGAGCCAGATTAAAACCAATAACGGGACACAGAGAGGAGCGGAATTACGTAACAGCGCTGCTTCCACCATCGGAATCCGGTCCAGTGCCAGATAGTAAGTGTAGAAACAGAGCCAGCCACACAATCCCCGGATCAGATGCAGGCCGGGCTTTGCAGTTTTCAGTGTGGATAGTCCTTTGCGCATCAGCCAGGGCAGCATCACTGCAACACAGACCAAGTACTGCACCAGAACTATTTGCTCGATGGAAACGTAACTGGCGGTGTATTTTATCGCGGCTGCGGCAATACTCATGATCAGAGATGTTGCCAGTGCAAGGCCTGCACCGAGCAGCAGTTGCGAAGTATGGCTGTTCAAACTTATTCGTCCTGTCGCTTGTCAATCTGGAGGAGCAATCGTTGGACGATGATACAGGGTGTGAAAAATGATGCTACTGCAATGCAGCAACAGAGATCAGAAATGCCGTGCAAAACGCTCTCTGAGAACATCAGAGGTAAAAAGAGAGCGTCTACTCCTGCAAAGCGTGTAATTGATATTCGCTAACCTAACTCATCCACCATAACGGCATTGGTGTAAACCAGCGCGTTATCCTGAGCCCGGTGGCCTTTCAGAAAGAAGTGGTTCCGGTGGTCCTTTTGACTGACATAAACATGAAAGCTGCAATCCAGTAGCGTGCCGCATTCACTGGGTGTTTTAAGTTCCAGTGTGCTCATGTCGACCGGAATTTCACTCTGATTTTCATCGGTGCTGGCGGCCAGGCGCTCTCCCAGGGATTCCATTTCCAGATGATATCCTTCGCTGACCCGGAATGAGATCTCTCCCATAGGCATCGATCTTTCGGCGCCTTCCGGCTTACACCAGGAGTCAATTGTTAAGGTGTTCATAGTTTTTTCTCCCACAGTGCGGGTTTCTCACAGTGAAAGGTTAGCATCCGGAACTGATCTCTGCCTTTGCTGACCGGTTTTCTGCTGGTGATAGGGAGGCCAAGGTTGTATGGGCTTCATATTTAATTACAATAACTTATGAACACTGACCGGACCGGATACCAATATGGAACAGCTTACCGCTTTTGTGACTGACAACTGGCTTAATCTGCTGGCCCTGGTCTGGTTTCTGATCTGTTTCAAGGGATATAACGCCTACACCAAGCGCCGCGCTAAAGACACGCACTGTCTGGCCAGTGTAATGCACAGTTACCGATTGGAATGGATGTCGCAGATGCTGACTCGCGATGTCCGCATCGCGGATACCACGGCAATAGCTAACCTTGAACGCAGCGTATCCTTCTTTGCCTCCTCAACGATGCTGATTCTGGCAGGCCTTATGACTGTGCTTAGCGCCACCGAGAAAGCCATCGATGTGGTCGGTGATATTCCATTCGCTACACATGCCACCAAGGCTGAGTGGGAATTGAAAATCCTGCTATTGATCGGTCTTTTCATATACGCTTTTTTTAAGTTCACCTGGAGCCTGCGTCAGTACGGTTTTACCTCAGTGATGATGGGGGGAGCGCCGATGCCGGGTGACGATTCCAGCGAAAAAGAGCAGAAAGCCCATGTGCGCCGGTTGGCGATTATGAGTTCAATGGCTGCTAATAACTTTAACCTGGGCCTGCGTACATACTATTTCAGTCTTTCGGTACTGGGTTGGTTTATCAATCCCTGGCTGTTTATCGTACTGACTTCCGGCGTTGTCGTGATTCTCTATCGCCGGGAATTTAACTCCAGCACGCTGCGCCAGCTGGTGATCAGTCGCACCGATTAATTTCAGTAGCACCTCTTGAAAACCTCAGGGGTGGCCCCATCTAATCTGACAACACAGGAAACCCCGCACTTTCGTTTGATAAGATAGCGTCGGGGAGCAATATTTGTTTTTTCAGATTGGGAAATGATAGATGAGCGCTGAAACTCAACAGGAAACTCTTGGCTTTCAAACCGAAGTGAAGCAACTGCTTCACCTGATGATCCACTCACTGTATTCCAACAAAGAGATCTTCCTGCGGGAACTGATCTCCAATGCTTCGGATGCGGCGGACAAGCTGCGTTTTGAAGCGTTGTCCAACAATGAACTGTATGAAGGCGATGGCGATCTGCGCATCCGTATCGCATTCGACAAAGACGCCAAAACCATCACTATTGATGACAACGGCATCGGTATGAACCGTCAGGACGTTATCGACCACCTGGGTACTATCGCTAAGTCCGGTACGTCTCAGTTCCTGTCTCAGTTGAGCGGTGATCAGAAGAAAGATTCTCAGCTGATCGGTCAGTTCGGTGTCGGTTTCTACTCTGCGTTTATCGTCGCGCATAAAGTCGAAGTACTGACCCGTAAAGCAGGCGCTGCGGTCGGTGAAGGTGTGCACTGGGTATCTGAAGGCGAAGGTGAGTTCACCGTCGGTACCGTTGAGAAAGCTCAGCGTGGTACTCAGATCGTTCTGCACCTGAAAGATGATGAACTGGAGTTCGCCGACGGTTTCCGTCTGCGCGGTCTGGTCCGTAAATATTCGGACCATATCTCTCTGCCGGTGATCATGGAAAAAGAGCCGATGCCGGCTGAAGAGGGCGAAGAGCCAGCGTCAGCGGAAGATGAAACCGTAAACACAGCGACTGCTCTGTGGACCCGCAGCAAGAGCGAGATCTCTGACGACGAGTACAACGAGTTTTATAAGCACGTATCCCACGACTTTCAGGAGCCACTGAAGTGGAGCCACAACCGCGTTGAAGGTAACCTGGAATACACCAGCCTGCTGTATCTGCCTGCACATGCCCCTTATGACATGTGGAACCGTGATACTCCACGTGGCCTGAAATTGTACGTACAGCGTGTCTTCATCATGGATGAAGCGGATCAGTTCCTGCCGATGTACCTGCGCTTTATCAAGGGTGTCGTGGATACCAGTGATCTGTCCCTGAACGTGTCCCGTGAGATTCTGCAGAAAGATCCTGTCGTCGATAAGCTGCGAACTCAGCTGACCAAGCGGGCGCTTGATATGCTGGCGAAGCTGGCAAAGAACGATGCCGAGAAGTACAGCGACTTCTGGAAGCAGTTTGGCGAAGTACTGAAAGAAGGCCCGGCTGAAGATATGGCCAACCGTGAGAAGATTCTGAAACTGATGCGCTTCGCCTCGACTCACACCGATTCTGCTGAGCAGACTGTATCACTGGAAAATTACATCAGCCGTATGCAGGAAGGTCAGGAGAAGATCTACTTCACTGTAGCTGAGAACCACAATACCGCTAAGAACAGCCCGCACCTGGAGATCTTCCGTAAGAAAGGTATCGAAGTGCTGCTGATGTCTGACCGCGTTGATGAATGGATGATGAGCCAGCTGTTCGACTTCGACGGTAAGTCGTTCCAGGATGTCAGCAAAGGTGAGCTGGATCTGGGCGAAACCGAGAACGAAGAAGAGAAGAAAGCACAGGAAGAAACGGCCAAAGAGCTGGAAGGTCTGACTGAGCGTCTGCAGAGCAGCCTGGAAGAGCAGGTGAGCGAAGTGCGCGTGACTCACCGTCTGACTGATTCTCCTGCCTGTGTGGTGCTGGGTGCCTACGATATGGGTATGCAGATGCGCAAGATTATGGAAGCAGCGGGTCAGGCAGTGCCGGACAGCAAGCCGATCTTCGAGATCAATCCTGAGCACCCACTGATCAGCAAGCTGGACCACGAAGCGGATGAAGATCGCTTTAAGGAACTGGCGCTGGTGGTATTTGAACAGGCACAACTGGCTGCCGGTGGCCAGCTGGATGATCCGGCTGCCTATGTTGGCCGACTGAACAAACTGCTGCTGAACCTGATTGGCTAAGTAGAATACCAATAGAAAAGGCGACCGAATGGTCGCCTTTTTTCGTTGTCAGCCTAAAACCACCTCCTATGGAGGTGGTGATCGTTTACTCGAGGCTATGCCT
>JAOXSA010000073.1 GCA_025800245.1 Amphritea sp.
CATGTACGAACCGGTAACTATCGCTACAGCCCGCTGGGTGGAAGGCGATGACCGTAAGCTGGAAGAGTTTCGTAAGAAGGGTGATACCAATCTGGCGATAGATGGCGGCGGCTTGCTTACCTATCTGGCACCGACCCGGGTTAACCTGAGCCTCACCGAAGAGCGTTGGCCTGATCTGCAATTCCGTTCCACTCGGGAACACTAAAAAAGCGCCTTCGGGCGCTTTTTTATTAGTTACGGGGCAATGCTTGCTGGTAGTTGGGAAAGCGCGATGGGAATGCAATGTAGAGAGGGGCTTCCAGCCCCGATTAATTATCCAGCACAATACTGACTCATCGGGGCTGGCACCCAAGGGCATGATAAAGCCCCTCCTACACAAAGCAGATATTGTTTCGCCACTCGCCACTCGCCACTCGCCACTCGCCACTCGCCATCAGGCGATTTATACTTTCCCCTATGCGATTAATCGATACCCACTGCCATCTCGACTTCCCGGTATTACGGGACACTATTGATGATGTTCTATCCCGTGCTCGCCGGCAGGGGGTGCAGCAGTTTGTAGTGCCTGGTGTTCAGAGAAGTAACTGGCAATCAGTGTTGGAGCTGTGTGCGGCAAGCAACGGCTTGTACCCTGCGCTGGGCCTGCATCCGTGTTTTCTGCAGCAAGACCATGCTGATGATCTTGAGTTGCTGGAATCCCTGTTACGGCAACATCCTGG
>JAOXSA010000012.1 GCA_025800245.1 Amphritea sp.
TGCTGCTACCTGTTACTGCTACCAGAATGTAAGAGGCGCAATAATCGAGGCTTGCATACCTTCGATAAATTGATATATACAGAACGCCATGTTCATATTTGTTGAATACAGACATTCCAGAGAGATCGTTTATGCAAGACCTGCCAATCAATCTGCTTCGTTCCTTCAGCGTCGTCTCAGAAACCCGTAACCTGACCAGTGCAGCCAGTCTGCTGCATAAGGCACCATCAACCATCAGCATGCAGCTTAATCGTCTGGAATCTCTTGTCGGCACCGCGCTGATGGAACGGGGGCAGTACGGTGTAAGACTGACGCCAGCCGGGATTCAATTGCGGGATCAGGCACGCCAGTTACTGAACCTGCATGATGCTATCCTTGGAGGGTTCAGAAACACGGACATTAGCGGTCAGGTGCGACTCGGAACGCATGATCAGTACGCCAGCCGGACCCTGCCGCCCTTACTTGAAGCTTTCATTCTCAGCCACCCTCAGGCCAGACTGGAAGTTGTCTGTGATCACCGTCCGCACCATCTGACCGATATGCTGGAACAGGGAAAGCTTGATCTGGCGCTGGTAGAGATGCCGGCGGATTCTGGCGGCGGGATCAGGCTTAAGCGGGATCAACTGATCTG
>JAOXSA010000014.1 GCA_025800245.1 Amphritea sp.
AGTTCAGGGACCGTTATCGATTTTATCGTTCCACGTGAATTGACCGAACAAGCCGTCACTGAATAGGCAGACCATACAGCAAGCCGCCGTCAATCCACTGCGCATTCAAACCGCGCGGCAGGCCAATTGCTGTGTTTTCGCCGATGGTCTTGGCAAAAATTTCGCCGTAATTGCCATCCGCTTTGATCGCACGAACGGCCCAGTCCTTATCTAACCCCAGCGTGGCGCTGAACATGCCTTCACTGCCAAGCAGGCGATTGATTTCAATCGTCTCAGTGCCCTTTTTCAGCTCTTCCACATTGGCTGAGGTCACACCCAGTTCTTCACCAGTTACGAGCGCCGTCAGAACCCAGCGAATGATATCTTCCCATTCGCTATCCCCTTCACGCACCACGGGACCAAGCGGCTGTTTTGAGATGATTTCAGGCAAAAGCACATGATCATCAGGCTGTGCAAAGGTGGCCCGTAAGGCGGCAAGTCGGGATGTATCCGCTGTATACACCTGACATTCAGATGCGAGATACAGCTCTGATGCATCTTCAGTCGACTCTACTGTCACTGGCTCATAGCGCATATTATTGCGCAAAAAGAAATCTTGCAGCGTGGTTTGGCTGCGCTCACTGGAATGAACACAAACTGTATATTGGTCCATTTCCTTGGCTGAGGTCAGTCCAAGCGACTTTGACGCCAGAAACCCCTGACCGTCGAAAAATGAAATCCCGGCAAAATCTACATCAGCGCTGACGTCGTTGGTGTAATTCCATGTGGTGTTGCGTGCGATCAGATCCACATCTTGCGCATGCAGCACATCAAACTGAGCGCTTGAATTGGTTGGATGAAAGGAAACCGCATTCGGATCCCCTAGTACTGCAGCGGCAACAGCCCGGCAGAGGCTCACATCAAAGCCGCTCCAACTACCATCATCACTTTGCGAGGCAAACCCAACCAGATGTGCGTTCACACCGCAGCGCAGCTCGCCTCTGGACTGCACATCCTGCAATGTGCCGGCAAATGCCCCAGACCCCAGCAAAATGCCAAAGCCGACCCAAGCGAATGCATGCCTCTTTTTCACAACCAGCTTCCCTGCCCAAAGTCCCCAAGGACATTTGCAATTCTGTTATTTTTTCCGCGTATCAGACGCTGCTATGTGGCTGAACTGA
>JAOXSA010000027.1 GCA_025800245.1 Amphritea sp.
GGCACAGCGAGACGTGCATGAAGGTCACTTACCTTGTGGTCTTCTTGCCCTCTGCCTTGCGTGCCTACGTCCTTTCTCAACATCCAAATAAGGTCTTCTCTACCACTCCCCAAGCTCCGGAGGAGAGTTATACTCTTCGCATAAGCCAAACAGCACTGCTGGCACCCCCCACAGTCATCAATCAACAAGCTGAACAGATTGCCAATGCTTGTCGGAGCGCGGCAGGTGGCGCTCTAGCCCCCTATACCATTCCTCTTCTTGCTGACACACAGACAAAGTCCAGTAAAAACCGAGTGGCTTGGTCCCTTAAGTTCTCACTCCCAGCTCCCTCGGGTACGGGGACTACACGTCGTTTCTCCGCCGTTCCACGCGGCTATGGCCCTTGTGGCTCCCAGGCTTTAGAAGGTGCTGTCCGCTTCGCGGCACCCTTCAGCTACCAGCATGCGGCTACCACCTTACTGCCTGACACGGTCCGGTTCGTGCACAAACTCTTGGTCTTCAGGTACCAGAGGCTATTCAGCGATGGCTCAACTCTGGAGCCCCTCGGATTTACGACAGAGTCGAACTTACGCAGCCCGGTAACCGCCAAATGGACCTTCCCTCCATCCTTACACGGTACTTTTGCAGCGAAATCACTATTCACCAATTTACTGCACTCCTATATGCCCGTAAATCGGAGAATGAAGCTTCATTGGATGCGGCTGCAACGGAGTGCCGC
>JAOXSA010000038.1 GCA_025800245.1 Amphritea sp.
ATGTTAGCTTCCTCACGACTTCGCTAAAAATCGCTGCGGCTTCTAACATGGGTAGGTATTCGGGCAAAGCCCAAATTGCTGATAACCACCTACTGAAGTAGGTGGTTTAGGGCTGAAAAAAAAAAGCATCGCCAGTCTCTGACGATGCTTTTTCAGTTGTCCCTCTTTAAGCCACCTTTAGTTTCACTGACCCAGAACCGTTTTATAGCCCTGCGTGTAAACCCAGTCCTGATCTTTGACGGGTACATGACAGGCAAAGCAGTTGTTAAAGCCTTCACCCTGCCAGTCGGTCGTCTGACTTTTCGGGCTGTCCGGGGTGAACAACGCCCAGCCCCAGCCTTCTGCCCAGGCTTTATTCTCTTCAAACCGTCCTTCAGTATTCTTGACCATGGCAAAAGTCACTTTAGGAGCGTCTTCATAACGTACCAGACCGGTTGTCAGAGGCTCCTTCTTGGTTGCGTTAACATCTTTGATCAGAACCGCACCATCAGGGAACTTACCGTGTTGTCGGTAGTACTCTGCCGCATTCGGCTGGGTGTAAACCGTATGCAGATCAAAGCTCGGTTCACTATTCGCGGTCATCCCCGCAGCCGGAGCGTTTTCAACAAAGAATGAGCCCAGAAAAGCCCAGTTTTTCTGATAGTCAGCAGGTAGGGTAATGTTGCCCTGCTTATCAACTAACTGTTCGTAGGTGTTATCAACCGAAGGACCGCTCAGCGCATTAGTGCTGATAAGCAGTGTGGTCGCTGCAATAATGAGTTTTTTCATGTTCTCACTTCCATACCGTTGTGAATGTATGCACTAATGGTATGCAGGCGATGTACGAAGGTCTGTCAGCTAGCTGACACAGCTGACAAAAAACTCAGTTTTCCGAAAAAGACCTCAGTTTAGAAACATCTTCGAGGCAGATATAGTCCCGGGAATAATCGATCGCGCCAGCCTTTTTCCAGGACGCCAGTAACTGACTGACACTCTGACGACTGCCACCCACCATATCTGCCAGATCCTGCTGCGACAGGTATACATCCCGGTCGTGGCCGTGGCTGCAGGGTTGTCCCTGGTGATAAAACAGATAGCAAAGCAGTTGTACCAGTCTGGCGGGCAACGCCGTTGTCTGCTGCAGAAACAGACGCTCCAGCAACTGCTGCTCTCGCACACCCAACTGACTGATAATTTCCAGTGCCAGCGCGCTGTTACTGTTCAGTTCAGACCTGAAATCAGCTTCCGAATAACGCTCAAGGACACAGCCCTCCTGAGCAACGGCATTCTGTAACGCGCCACCGCCAAACAATCCAGGCCCAAACCAACTGCCGGGCCCATACAGATCAGTTATACCGTGCTTACCATCCGGGCTGATACCGTCAATCAGAACAAATCCCTCATTCAACCGATAGACCCAGGGATGTGAATCCTGCTGGCTATAAAGCCGGGTTTCATTCTGACAATGAATGGTCTTTGGCGCAGACTGAGTCATAGGTTAATTCCCAGGGAATTCTTTTGCTATTAACTATCACAGGCACCGTCAGCTTAGGGAATTACTGCCCTTCTGACAATCGATAGAGATAGCACTAATGACACTGACCAGAAGAAGAGTAGCACTGGTGTAAGGAAGGCTGCATTGACAGTCAGAGAGCGTTCAATTACTTTACCGGCCGTGTTGCAGTGTGGTCATCACCATCGCTGCCATCCCTTCGTATAACCCCGATGATATGGTTCGGGGGTCTCTACCAGGCACCGATAATGTCTGATTACGAAGAGTTAAGTGCATTAGCGCTTTTCTCTTTGTATGGATCTGTCGGCATGGTTATATCGGTATAGTTCTGTCGGTCAACTCAAAGAGAAGCGCTTAGTGCTATAAGTGTACTTATAAAAGTGCTTATAAAACCGCTTATATAAGCTAAGAGCTGACCATGAAACAATTTATAAAAGCCCTGCCAAAGGTTGAGCTGCATCTGCATATCGAAGGCACGCTCGAACCTGAACTGATGTTTGAACTGGCGCAACGTAACGGTGTAGAGATCCCTTTCCAATCCTGTGACGAGATTCGCGCAGCCTACAACTTTCACAACCTGCAATCGTTTCTGGATATCTACTATCAGGGTGCCGATGTACTGATCCATGAACAGGATTTCTTCGATCTGACCTGGGCCTACCTGCTGCGCTGTCAGCAGGATAATGTGCTGCACACAGAAATATTCTTTGACCCACAAACCCATACCGACAGAGGTATCAGTTTCGATACGGCGATCAACGGTATTCACCGGGCGCTTGAGCAGGCTAAGCTGGAACTGGGCATCAGCAGCAAGCTGATCATGTGTTTTCTACGCCACCTGGATGAAACTTCCGCTTTTGAAACACTGCGGCAGGCGCTGCCACACAAAGACAAGATTATCGGTGTTGGCCTGGACTCCAGTGAACTGGGCCATCCTCCGCAGAAGTTTGAGCGAGTATTCCAGAGAGCGATCGAACATGGCTTCATCACCGTCGCCCATGCCGGTGAAGAAGGACCTGCCAGCAATATTCAGGACTCTCTGGAGCTGCTGAAGATCACCCGTATCGATCACGGTGTCCGTTGCACAGAAGACCGCGCACTGGTTGAGCAACTGGTCGAGAATCGCACGCCGCTAACGGTCTGTCCCCTGTCTAACATTAAACTGAAAGTATTCGATGAGATGGGCCAGCACAATATCGTTGAGCTGATGCGTCAGGGGCTGTGCGTCACCATCAACTCTGATGATCCAGCCTACTTCGGCGGCTATATGAATGATAATTTCCTGGCGGTCGCCGGGGCACATCCGATGAGTGAAACAGAGATCGCTCAATTCACGCTGAATGCGATTGAAGCGAGCTTTATTGGAGAAGATGAGAAGGCGAGGCTGAACCGGATTACGCGGGAGTATCTTGCGAACAACGCTTAACGGCACCGTAAACGACGCTCGTGGCTCGTGGTTCGAAAAAGCAAAACCTGCCTACGGCGTAGGGTGCGTTATAACGCACCACTCTTTTCTTCCTTGATTGGTGCAATACGCTAGCGCTATTGCACCCTACCGACTGCATAAAAAAACCACCCGATGGGTGGTTTTCCTGTTTATCCGCAAAATCCAGATTACTTTCGCTTCGCTGCGCCCTGACGGGCTTTGAAGCGCGGATTACTCTTACATATCACGTACAGACGACCGCGGCGTTTCACCACCTGGCAATCAGGGTGACGTTTTTTCGCTGTTTTCAGTGAGCTTAAGACTTTCATAACAGCACCTTCACATTAGCACCTGCATACCTGAAATCCCTTTCTCAGAGTTTGTTTATTAAGCCTTTGATCCGCGATTACCGAAGCGCTTATTAAACTGAGCGATACGGCCTTCCGCTTTCACCTGACGTTTCTCACCGGTATACACCGGATGTGATGCACTGGAGACATCCAGATTCACCAGAGGGTAGGTATTGCCGTCTTCCCAGACGACGGTCTGGTCACTTTTACAGGTCGATCGAATTTTAAAATCACGACCACAGCTGGTATCACGGAAAATCACATAGTCATATTCCGGGTGAATACCTTTTCTCATACGAATCTATCTCCACATAAAGTTACAATATAACACATATTAATGATACTAATTCGTATTTGCAACAATGCATAGATAACCATCCGGACCCGTTAGGGTGTTGAGGTTTTAAAAAGAGATAGAAAGGCGGATGCAGTGCACCGATACTGTTGCACCGATGCATTGCACCTCAGCTGAAAGACAAGCCTGAATAGATGTGAGACTCGGTAAGATAGATTCGCTCTGTCAAGAGAAGCCGGGGCTTCTGAGCGTATTGATCAACAGATCATGCAGGCTATCCACAACCTTTGATCCCTGTGTAGAAGAGCTGCGATATACCGCCACTTCCATCGGTTCCAGGGGCCCTAGTCCCTGCTCACTTCCCAGTACATCAAGATGTTCCGGAGCACTGCACTGGGTCAGAACGGCGATAGCCAGACCACTTTCAACGGCAGCAATCTGACCGGCAAGACTCGAGCTGTGGTACACAATCTTGTAGCGACGCCCCTGAAGCGCGAGTGATTTGATCGCATGGCCCTTGGCCACGCTGCTGCTCTCATATACCGCGATCGGCAGCGGATCGCGTTTCCAGACATCGAATTGAGGAGAACCCACCCATACCATCGGCTCATGGAACAACATTGTGCCTCGCCGCTCATGGTCACGGGACACCAGAGCCAGATCCAGGTCACCGCTTTCAACACGGGGAATCAGCGATGTGGATTGCTCACAGAACAGTTCTATACTGACCCCATTATGACGTGGCGCAAAACGCTTCAGCGCAGGTGTCATGTATCGCTGAGCATAATCGTCAGGCACACCCAGCCGGATAGTACCAGTGAGCTTTTCTCCCAGAAATGCAGCCTGTGTTTCAGCATGAAGGTTAAGCATCTGCCGGGCATAACCGAGTAGCTTCTGGCCATCCGCCGTTAACTGAAGCTCACGGGGGCCCCTTTGCAGGAGCTGGCAATCCAAGGCAGCTTCAAGCTTCTTCAGCTGCATACTCACCGCCGATTGGGAACGATTGATTTCCGGTGCCGCGCTGGACAACGACCCGGCATCGACAACAGCGACAAAACATTTCAACCAGTCAATCTGTAGATCGTGATAGCCCATCATCCCTCAACCATTCGATTAGCTAATAATTGCCATACAAATTATGCGCTTTTCGAAGCTTATTGGTAAGAGCATACTCGAGGCACTTCCCCCTATTCAGGAATCCGTTATGTCTCAGTATCGCTTGCTCATAGTTATCAGCCTTTCGGCGGCTTTACTGATGGTGGGGGTAGGTATGATTGTGCCACTGCTTCCGCAACGGATAATCAGCCTGTCGGGGTCAATTCAAAGTGTCGGCTACCTGGCATCTTTTTTTGCCCTGTCCTATCTGCTTCTCCAGCTACCGATCGGTGCCATGGCGGACCGACTGGGCATCAAACCGTTTTTAGTTCTGGGTTACCTCTGCTGTGGCATCTCTGGCGTGGTCTATTTTCTTGCCGATACAACGGACACAATTTTCTGGGGACGGATCATTCAGGGTGCAGGCGAAGCCCCGATCTGGGCACTCGGCCCTGCCCTGCTGTCTCTCGCTTATCCAAACGCCAAGGGTAAAGCCATCGGTATATACAACGCCGCCATTCATGCAGGGCTGACCCTCGGACCACTGGCAGGCATTCTGTTATTTCCTGCGGGCACCAGTAATACCCCGTTTCTTATATTTGCAGCGGCATGCTGTTTTGTCGGCACCGTTGTTATGATATTTCTGCCCGCTCCCCGTGCAAACGTCTACATCGCAACCACACCCCGAGTAAGCCATCTGATCCGACTGTTTTACTTCCGAGAATCACTTCTGACTCTGGCAGGCATTTTTCTCTACGGTGCTGCCTACGGTATTTTCACCAGTGTATTACCGGCCTATCTGGCGCTCGCTAAAGGCTTTGATAACCTGGACATCGGGGTGTTTTTTGCTTTGTTCTATCTGGCCATCAGTGTTTCACAACTGATTGCTGGGCCACTTTCAGACCGTTTCGGCAGAAACCTGTTCATGATCGCAGGATTGGTGACCGCTTCAATAGGAACATCCCTGTTCAATATATTCCCGGGAGTCTGGACCTACCTGTTACTGACTCTAGCAAGTTTCGGGTTGGGTATTTTTTGTGTTGCTTCAATGGCCCACCTGAATGAGTGCGCTCCGGACTCCCTGAAGTCATCTGTTTCAGGCAGTTACTATCTGGCCTGGGGTTCCGGTTTTCTTATCGGACCAATCCTGACAGGCCGCTTTGATAACATCATCGGGCAAGGAAACAGTTATGCCTTTCTGGCTCTGCTTATGTTCGTACTGGCACTGGCTTTGAAGTTTCCTGGCCAGCCCAGCAAAGATAAATTAGTGATCGGCTCGCAGCAGTAATCGGGGTTTATAGTTTGTGGCTAGAAAAAGCATATAAAAAAACCACCCGATGGGTGGTTTTTTTATTATCCGCAGAAGACTGGTTACTTCTTCGCAGCACCCTGACGGGCTTTGAAGCGCGGATTACTCTTACATATCACATACAAACGACCGCGGCGTTTCACCACCTGACAGTCTGGGTGACGCTTTTTCGCTGTTTTCAGTGAGCTTAAGACTTTCATAAAAAACACCTATATATCCAAAATCTTTTAAAGGGTTTCTTTATCAAGCCTTTGATCCGCGATTACCGAAGCGCTTATTAAACTGCGCAATCCGGCCTTCGGCTTTCACCTGACGTTTTTCACCGGTGTAAACCGGGTGTGATGCACTGGAAACATCCAGATTCACCAGCGGATAAGTATTACCGTCTTCCCAGACCACTGTCTGATCACTTTTACAGGTTGAACGAATTCGGAAGTCCCGGCCGCAGCTGGTATCACGGAAGATGACATAATCGTATTCCGGGTGAATGCCTTTTCTCATAGCAAATTACCTTTCACAAAAAGTTACAATATAACAATTGTAATGATACTAATTCGCATTTGCAACATTAAGAATTCTCTTTACTATGTCTCTTCAGGTCGAGGGGAATAAACCTGAAGCACAGATACCCGGGGCTCGTCTTCCCGAAGATAATCGATAGATCCTGCTACACTATTTTCAGTGCTCAAATTGGTTATTGTATTTATTCCTAAAGTGTCGCTTTTTAGCGCCGACTTATAACCTTAAGGAATTGGTTGGTTTTTCATTACGAAATTTAGCTGAGCCGGCACTCACCGTGCTTAATCAGGCATACAGGGACAAGATATGCGTGCACGCCCATGGTTTATCTCTGCACTGACTTTATTGAGCTTACTGCTCTCCTTCCCCGCCCAGTCTCAGGAGTGGATCTACACCACCGTGAGTGGTGACAATCTCTGGAATCTGAGTGCAAAACATCTGGATCAGGTCGGTCGTTTTAAGCAGATTCAGCAGCTGAATAACATAGAGAATCCCCGCCAGATGCAACCCGGCACCCGTCTGCGGATACCCCTGAAATGGATCCGCAGTAATCCAGTGCCTGCCCGGATACACTCATTTAAAGGCCAGGTCACACTTCACAAAGCAACCGGAGAGTCTGAGCAGATCCACGATCAGTCCCCATTGATTCAGTTGGGAGATACGCTCCAGACTGGCCCGGACAGCAACGCTGCTATCCGGTTCGCCGATGACACAATCATCACTCTGTACGCCAACAGCCTGATTCGCTTTGACCACCTCAGCGCCCACGGCAGCACCGGTATGGTCGACTCCCGCCTCAAGCTACTCAAAGGTCGTATGGATACCCGCGTCACGCCAGCGGAAGGCCCCGGATCACGTTTCGAAATTGAAACCCCTTCAGCGATCAGCGCGGTACGCGGCACCGAATACCGGGCTTCAGTCGCTCAGGACGAAGCCTCCTCGAACATTGAGGTACTGCACGGCAAGGTAGCGGTCAATGGTGCCGGCCAGCAAAGACTCATCAAAGCCGGATTCGGCACTCAGGTTGATTCAGGAACAGCTCCCCGGAAACCCGTCAGGTTGCTTCCGGCACCGGTCTGGGAAGCGTTCAGGCAACCGATCAGAAAAACCAACCTGATGCTGTCCTGGCAACCACTGCAAGCCGCACAAGCGTATCGGGTAGAGCTCTCCGCATCCTCCGGTTTTGAAACCCTGCTCTGGCAACAACGGGGCGAGCATAATCGTGTAGCACTACCCGATCTGCCGGATGGCACATACTTCATCAGAGCCCGGGGCATAGATGCGCTAGGCCTTGAAGGCCTGAACAGTGTTATCGAAATAGAACTCGATGCCCGCCCACTGCCACCTATCCAGCTCAACCCTGCCAATCAGCAACTTTTGCGCGGCGCACAGCCCGAACTGAAATGGGCAGTGCCGGAAGATGCAGAGCGTTTTTATCTGGAAATCGCCAGCGATAGCGACTTTACCGCATCGCTGCTGCAGGAAGAGCTGAGCAAAACGACTTTTACGCCGCAGGATCTGCCCATCCCTGGCGTGTACTACTGGCGTCTGACCAGCATATCCGCAAGCGGAGAGGCCGGTCCTGCTGGCCCTGTGGGTGAATGGGAAGTAAGGCCCATGCCAAGCCAGGTGGATGCCTCTCTGAACAGTTCGGAGGAAGGCCTGCTGACAGCCAGCTGGCCAGTTGAGCGACCGGGACAATCGTTTCAGATTCAGATCGCTTTTGACGCCGACTTCAGCAATATCCATATTGATTCCTCTCAGAAGGAGAACGCGTTTGAGTTTGAGCCAATCAAGGGCAAGGTGCGTTATCTGCGTATCCGGGCCATCGAAGAAGATGGTTATCAGGGCCCCTGGGGAGCGCCGCAAAAGATCATCCCGATTACCGATTATTCACCCCTGACAATCTTCGGAACAGCAGTGATGATTCTGCTGTTATAAGGTGTGAAAGTGATCAGGCATCTTTTTAATACCTCACAACTGCATGCCGGAATCGTGCTGCTCTGTCTGCTGGCAGGCATCATGTTACTACCCCAGAGCCGCCTGATAGAGCGCACAGATCTGATGCTCTACGACCTGTCACTGCCTTTTTATGCAGGCAGCATGAGTGAAGAGATCGTAGTCGTAAGCATCGATGACAAAAGCATTGATCAGTTAGGTCGCTGGCCGTGGTCCCGACATATTCAGGCCAACCTTATCGACAGACTAACCCGGATGCAGGCAGCGGCTGTGGGTATCGATATTCTGTTTCCCGAGCCCCAGTATTCCGACCCCAGCGCGGACGTAGCGCTGGCACAGGCGATAAGGAACAATGGCAAAGTGGTATTAACTGTCGCCCCGGTCATGCAGGGAGATGGGCTGATAGCTGAACTGCTTCCTTTACCTGAACTGGCCGTCAGTGCGGCGGCCATCGGCCATGTTGATACCGAACTGGATCAGGATGGCTTGTGCCGTCGGGTATTTCTATACAGCGGTCTGAACAGGCCACACTGGCCTGCCCTGGCCCTGGCGATGCTGGAAGTCGGTGGCCAGGCCACAAACATTAAGATTGAGCCACGGACAACCAGCGCAGGTACCGGTGAATACTGGTCCCGTACCGGCCATATGCTGATTCCCTATGCGGCCAGGAATACAGCACCCCAGACTCTGTCAGCCGTTGACCTGCTGCAGGGGCTGGTACCTGAAGCGCTTATTCGCGGCAAATATGTATTGATAGGCGCCACCGCTACAGGTATAGGCGATGCCCTGGCTACTCCGAGGGCAGCGGATCATCAGCGTATGCCCGGTGTTATTCTCAATGCCCATATTCTTAACGCCCTGCTACAACACAAGGCAATTCAGCCACTGCATGACAACCTGCAGATACTGCTGAATACCGCGCTGATCATTATTGGTCTGACACTGGTGACCTGCTTTCCTACCCGGATCAGCTTTATTTCGATCACCGGACTCAGCATAGGTATTCTCGGCATGACGCTGGTCTTACTGCAGTTCTGTATGCTGTGGTTCCCACCCACAACGGTTATTACTCTGCTGGTAATGATATGGCCACTGTGGACCCTACGGCAGATCACGCTGGATAACCATTTACGGCAACGCCTCATCGCACAACTGGATCACCTGTCCCGTCACCATAAAGCCAGTGGCTTGCCCGATAACGCCTTACTGGAACAGGAGCTACAAAGACAGATTGAGAAAGCGGACCGCCATCAGCAGGTACTGGGATTGATGGTCGTGCATTTCGAATGGCCCGGTTCCGCCAGCTCAACCTTAGGTCGCCCGATTGCCGATACGATGCTCAGTGCACTGGCGGAGCGCGTGTGTACAGCCAGCCCTGATAACAGTTTTATTGCTCACCTCAACGGTGATGACTTCGCCATTGTAGTGACCGATATTGATGACAGTCAGGCCATTACCAAAACCGCACAAAACCTGCTTCAGTCACTGCAGAAGCTCCTGCAGGTTGCTGGCAATTGCATGTTGCTGTCTCCACAAATAGGGGTGAGTGTGTGGCCAGGCAACAGCCGGGATGAGACCGAACTCCTACGTAATGCTTATACCGCGATGTTCAAATCCCGCATCGACGACAGTGAACATCTGTGTATCTACTCAGAGGATCTGGGACGTCAGTTGGAGATCCGCTCCGAACTGGAAAAAGCCCTGGTGCAGGCCATCGAAAAAGAAGAGTTTGAAGTCTATTACCAGCCTCAGATCGCAGCCGGTTCGGGTCAGGTAGTCGGCGTTGAAGCGCTACTACGCTGGCATAGCCCACAGCTGGGCTGGGTATCCCCGGAAGTGTTTATACCCATAGCAGAGCACGTGGGCCTGATCCGGGTAATCGGTTACTGGGTGCTGGAAAAAGCCTGTCAGCAAATTCAGCAATGGCGTGATGAAGGACTGCCTCCGGTTCGTCTGGCGGTCAATGTTTCGCCACTGCAGTTTACCGATCCTGATCTGGAAACCGGAATCGCCCGGATCATCAGCAACATCGGTATCGATCCTGAGCATATCGAACTGGAAATCACCGAAGGCTCGCTGATGTGGGATATGGAAAACGCCGTTGAGGTGATGCGCCGGATCAAACACAACGGTCTCGATCTGGCCATCGATGACTTCGGCACCGGCTACTCTTCCCTGAGTAATCTGCGGCACTTCCCTCTGGACCGACTCAAGATTGATCGTTCGTTTACCTGTGAGATCGGCCAGAATACCGATACTACAGAGATAACACTGACCATCATGGCGATGGCCAAGCGCCTGGGCCTGCGGATTATTGCCGAAGGTGTGGAGACCACTGAGCAGGTCAGCTTCCTCAGAGAGCATGGTTGCGATGAGTTTCAGGGCTTTCTGTACAGCCGTCCACTGCCTGCCGAACAACTAGCTGAATTGCTCAGACAGAGCCCTGTTCAGCAGCCGGGTTATGCAGAATAACCACCCCGATTCAGCAACAAAAAAGGAGCCTTAAAGGCTCCTTTTTTATCAGATCTGAAAACGATCAGCTGGCGGTCAGTTCGCGCTTCAGCTCATCCTTGTTGATCTTGTTCTTGTCGCTCTGTACCAGTGGCAGAGAGCGCTTGTAGATCACACGGCTCGGAATCATGTAAGACGCCAGATGCTTCTTCAGCTCGAACACAATCTCTTCACCGGAGATCTCATTCGGTGAGGAGTAGACCATGACGATCTCCTCTTCGATCTGCTCGTTCTCGATACCGAATACAGCGCACTGATCAATCTGCGGAATGTACTTAGCGACGATGGATTCAACTTCGTACGGCGACACACGGAAGCCACGGGTTTTGATCATATCGTCGTGACGGGAAACAAAGTACAGATAGCCCTCTTCGTCCTTGTACACGTAGTCGCCGGTAGCCACCACGGTCTCGTCGGTCAGCTGACCTTCCAGATTGATCACGTCCTTCAGAATCTGCACAGACTTAAAGCGCAGAGCATTCTGCTCCGGGGCGTTCCAGAAGCCGCGGTAGATATAACCGCCGCGGTGGATAAGTTCACCCACTTCCCGTACGCCGCACTCCTTGCCCTCTTCGTTAACAACGTAGAGTTCAACATCCGGGATCGGCTTACCGATGGAATCCGGGCGGATCTGCACCTGTTCAGGATCCAGATAAGTGGAACGGAACGCTTCGGTCAGACCGTGCATGGAGAAGAACTTGGCGTTACGGAAAGTCTTCTTACAGTCTTTCACCATCTTCGCGGTGACGTTACCGCCGGATGAGGTGATGGTTTTCAGGCCATCCAGCAGTTCCGGGCTTGGAATACGCTGCATACCGTCTTCGAACATCTGCGAGATGTTCACCGGCATCAGCGGCAGCACGGTCACCTTGTCGTTGATCAGGTGGTTGAAGAAGTCTTCCGGCAGGATAAAGCGATGCAGCGCCAGCGTGGCACGCTTATAGATCGAGCAGAAGATCTGGTTCAGACCGTAATCCAGATTGAAAATCAGCAGACCGGAGATCACATCATCGGTTTGCAGATCCAGATACTGAGATACCACACGGGCAGAATCGATCAGGTTGCGGTGCGAGATCACGATGCCCTTCGGCGTACCGGTCATACCGAACGAATAGGTAATCACGGCATTGTCATGACCATTTACATCGCAGCTGTACGGCTTGTTGTAGTACTTAAAGATCTCTTCAAACGAAGGCACATCTTTGCTGGTCGTGCTGTAAGACAGCACGTGACCGTCGAAGTTAATCTCTTCGATGCTTTCCAGCTTATCGGTGATGATGCATTTGATGTCACAGTCATTGATGATGTATTCCACCTGCTCCGGCTTCAACATCTTGGTCAGCGGCACCAGCATATAATCGGTGGACATAATCGCCAGAATCGCCACCACCTGCTCAATACTCTTGATCGAGTAGATACCGATACGGGTATCCTTCGGCAGGTCCAGCTCTGACAGATACAGCGCTACCTGATTGACGCGGGTAAACAGCTCGGAATAGGTAATGCTCTGCTCATTAAACACCAGAGCGGTTTTATCGCCGTGGGTCTGAACAGCATCTTCAAGCAGGGTTCTGATACAGTTAATTGACATTATTCTTGTCCTTTTGCACCCAGAGTCCAGATATCATAGTTGCCATCCATTACCACGGTCGGCTTATGCTCTGAGGTCAGAATTTTCTTGTAGAAGAAAGCCACAATGTCTTCAACTTCCTCGTTGCTCAGCACTTTGGTAATACCACCGGTCAGTACGATGGAATTAATCGCCAGCAACTTCAGGTTTATGTAGGCTTTTCTATAATAGGAAATCTTACACAAAACCAGGAAGATCGCGACCTGCATCAGGATTTTTGTTGCCTTCTCACTGTGTTCTTCAAAGATATTCTCGGTTACCTTGAGGTGCATCAGCAGCTCGTAAACAAACTCGTTGTTCTTCGCCGCAAATACCAGTGACGGCCGGGACTTATACACACCCAGCTTTTTGAACACCAGACGGTCGTACTCGTTCTCGGTAACGATATTGTCGTCCACCAGATCCTTCGAGTAATGCACATCGGTAGTCGCACCGCCGACATCCAGCAGAATGAATGGGTTCGCCACCGAGAAGCTGCCATCGATCAGTGGCAGCGTCTTATTCACAATGTACGGCGTGGAGTAGATCTGGTTCGCGGTAATATCGTACAGATGCTTGATATCTTCCTTACCCTCAATGTCCTGCTGGTAAAGGTTGGTCAGATAGTCTTTCAGATCTTCTTCAACGATATGCAGTTTGCTATCGATGATGTTCGGCAGAATCACCACATTGTCGATATTCTGCTGAATCATCGGCGCGTCCTGTTCACTGCCCACAAACACAATGTTGGAGTAGTTCAGCTTCGCCAGATAGTTGTACAGGTCATCACCGAAGATATCACCGCAGGAATCGATACCGCCCACTACGATTACCACATCGATCAGATCGCTGGGAATCGAATACTCTTCAATGTTCTGATACAGCACGGTATCGATAATGTTGATACCGGAGTTGAAGGCGATATTGGTGGCATACTTCAGCGAGAATGACTGAGTAATGCCGATAATCAGGGTGCTCAGGCCACCGTTGGCCGAGGAACAGATATACACGTCCTCTTTGGCAAAACGATCAATGGTTTTACCGCAACGCTGGGTCAGGTCGTCCAGAATTTTCTTATTAAAGTCACGGGCGTGCTGCTCAATGCTGTCTGCCGTACTGACTTTAAAATAGGTACTGCCCACATCGATAAGCAGCTTATCTTTTTCTACGTTCATCATGCCGCTCACATCATAATGCCGATATCGTGAATGATATCGTTCACGATACTGGTGGTATCTTTAGTCAGATCACACTTCGATTTTTCGTACTCGAAGCAGCGATCCGGAATCGGTACATTGCCGCGCTCAATGATGCGGATATTCTTGTTCGCATCACGGATGGTGATCATCTCATTGTGGTTGATGATGTGCGGCGAGAACGGCACATCGATGATGCCGTTCTTAATGCTGTTGAACACTTTACGCCACAGGGTATCCGCCGGATCGTTGAAGACCGCTTCCATGATCGCCTTCACTTCCAGCGTCAGGATATCTTCTTCCTCTTCATCGACGATGGTTGGCAGACCGTTGAGGATACGCAGGGTGTACTGAGTGTTGGCCACGGTTTTGGCGTTGGCTTCCTTGGTCGGAATACCGGACGCTTCTTCACGGGTCTTGGTGATGATCTTATCGGCACCCACCATAGACGCAATCACCGTCGACATATTGATCAGCTGCTCGGCGAAGTCTTTATCCATCGGGAACGCGCCCATCCACTGGTGATACACCAGGTGGATTGCAGCATCACCACAGCCGATCTCTTCAGCGTAGAACTTCGCCAGCTTCTTGATCACCGCACCCGTCACAATGTCCTGATTCATCGAACCGGTTTGCGAGAAGGATACCGAGAACGACTTCACGCCCTCTTCCAGTGACAGCAGCATCTCCAGCAGCTGAATCACGATGGTGATCGCCGGCGGTACCAGCGTCGCTGTCAGCGGGCCGAAGGATTCACGGTTGATCGGCTCATTCAGCTCAGAGTAGTTCGCGCACACGCGTTCAACATACTTCCAGTACAGGAACGCCTTATCCAGCGGGAAGTTCTTCGAGTACGGCAGCAGATAGGTGATCGGGCCGCCTTCAATATCGAAAATACCGGACGCGATCGCGGTTTCGATCAGCAGGCGGGCATCCGGCGTACCGTGACGCAGACTCACCGGCTTATTGAAGTGGGTGATCATCTTACGGGTAGTCCGGTAGCCGTGATTAACCAGCGGATAACCATTGAGCATATCGACATCGTTCTCTTCACTCAGACGCAGCATACGGCTGGCGGTGGAATAGTCGTTCAGACGGGTATTGGAGTCGATAGTCAGCGGCAGCACGTCCACGTTGGCGTTAACGAAAAACTCGTTCAGCGCAAACTGCTTCTTATAGGTCGGGAAACCACCACGGGGCTGCACCAGCATCTTGTCCGCATTCTTAAAGTGATGCGAGATAAACAGATCTTTGCTGGCGTTTTTTACAAACTCTTTAACTTCGGCGAAATCGAATGAATCAACGTATTCATTACTGACGATGATATCCCGCTCTTCCTGCAGCAAACTCATTGGCTGTTTCTCTCTTCGATAAAGTCTTCGAGCATATCGAGACCGGTATTCAGATCGACCTGATGGCACACCAGATCAAACCCGTAGTTCTTGAAGCGCGGCACAATATCTTCCGCCTTACCGGTTCCCACCACCAGGTTACCGCCGATCATCAGAATCAGGTTATCCAGGTGCTTGTACTTCGCCTTCAGGGTTTTCACCTCACGGGCCCAGCCTTCCGCTTCGCCGTTCAGAGAGGAGATCAGCAGCACCTCAGCGCCGGTTTCCACCACCGCATCGAAGAACTCTTCCAGATAGGTGTTCACACCCAGGTTAAAAACTTCGAAGCCCCTGGCCCGAAGCGAGAGATCAATCAGTCGATTGGCAACCACATGGATATCGTTGCCAACAACGCCCGTAACTACCTTCATAATCGCGTTATTGCCCAGCATATTTAAATTGGCGGCAATGATAGCAAAACTCTATCTAAAAAACGGCCCTGCAATGGTAGAATTATGCGCCAATTAAGGGTCCTGCAAAAAAAATGTCGTTATGGCGATAACTCGACCCCGTTCAGGTCCTGTAAGGCCCTGCGGAGCGCACGGTTATTCTCTTTCGATCATTTCCGTCGGAATATCGCTGCAGAGCATTCAGGTCTGATTTTTTGAGCAGGAAACAAAGAAAATGGAATTCAGACACTTATTACCAGCCTGTGTATTAAGTGTTCACAGAGGACAACAAGGATGAAGCGAATCCTGTTAGCTTCTCTGATGCTGACAACCAGCATCAGCGCAGAAGCCATAAGACTGCCGAACGGCGATCTTTTCTCCCCCGGAGACAGCATCTCGAAGGTTTACAGAGTCTGGGGCAGACCGGATATGACCCTATCCACTAAAAAGGTGTGCAACAGAATCGTCGAACTGAAGCGCAACTACTGTTCAACCACGCGGGATGTCTGGTTCAGAAACGATACGTACTATATGTTTCAGCGCAGTGGGCGGATGGTTATCAAAGATGGCTGGACCCGCAACAAGCGAAGCCTTCGGGACAAGTTCTGATCCGGACAGCAACTAAAAGCTTGTCTGCAGCGCACCCGAAGAGCCAATCAGCAGCACCTGAACATAGCTGGCTCTACTTCAATTCAGGTAACAATGCTGTATGCTCTGAATCATAAGCAGAACACTTAAAGGGCGCAGCTACCTATTCGTAACAATGGACACTGCGCTCTACAAAATTGATAAAATAATCAGATAGTTATAATTGCACAGGATAGTTTATGTCGTTTTTTACAGCTGATATCTGTGATGAGCACAGTGAAAAAGTCTTTGTACTGGGCCCTGAGTTTCAACAGTACGGTGGCGCAGAAAAGTGCCAGGGCGAGATTGTTACCGTCAAACTGGACAAGCACAACGGCGAACTGATCAAACTGCTGCGTGACGAAGACGGCACCGGCAAAGTCGTGGTAGTGGATGTAGATCGCGAATACTACGCCGTAGTCGGCGAAAACCTGATGAAGTTCGCCCACAAGAACAATTACGCCGGCATCGTAGTGAACGGTTACATCCGTGATACTGCACAGATCAAAGATATCCCGGTTGCACTCTACGCACTGGGCACCTGTCCTCGTAAATACATCCCGGCCACCGAAGGCCAGCGCGATGTGAAAGTGACTTTCGACAACATCGAATTCAGCACGGGTGATTATCTGTATGGGGATACGGATGGGGTTATTGTTACGGCGGAGAAAATCGTCTGAAGACGATTTAGTAGCGGGTGGCGAGACGCGCCAAAGGCGCTTGCTTGTGGCTGGATAAAAAACGCGATCAGAGATCGCGTTTTTTTATAGTCCG
>JAOXSA010000071.1 GCA_025800245.1 Amphritea sp.
CACTCTGTATTTACGCGCTTTGCTCCGGCGTATGGAGGCTCTGCTTTGTGCCTCATCGGGCTTATACACCCCGCCATGACTGTTACGCTTTATCTCTCGGTAAACAGTGGAGCGATGAATTTGTACTGCTGTGGCGATTGCTGTTGGTGAACACCCCTGCGCAAGGAGAAACGATATCTGGTATCGTTTACTCTCGGTCAACTGCTGATAACTCATGATGATACTTACTTCTACTTTGGCGAGCTGAAGCGTACCACTATCAGCAGTTGGCCACCTCTCGCTGTTCAACCATGAGCGTCGCACTTATTATATGAATTCCCGTGATCCTAAGCTGCAGTATCAATATGATAAATTCAGAAGTAATTATTGGAAAGAGAGAGCTAAGGAACCTGCGAATAAGTCCGCAGCATGAGACAATCAATACTCTGATGTGCTGAGGGCTATCCATGGATCACCAACTCTCCTTCGCTGACAGCGAGTTCAACAATAAGCGTCGACAAACCCGCAAAGAGAAGTTTCTCGGTCGCATGGAAAAACTGATTCCCTGGCAGCGACTTGAATCAGTGATTGAGCCTCACTATCCAAAGGCCGGTAATGGTCGCAAGCCTTATCCATTACCAACTATGCTGCGCATCCATTGTATGCAGCAGTGGTATAGCATGAGCGACCCCGCCATGGAGGATGCGCTCTATGAAATTGCCTCTATGCGTTTGTTTGCAGGCCTCTCCCTGGATGGCGCGATACCCGATC
>JAOXSA010000097.1 GCA_025800245.1 Amphritea sp.
GGGCGTTTTTCAGCATAGTGTTCGAATTCCGATTGTTCGTCGTAGGGATTACGCAGTAGTTCCAGCAGTTCGTTGACCATGCTGTGGTCGCCCTGTTCTGACTTATCGATGGCCAGTTGGGCGAGGTAGTTGCGCAGCACGTACTTGGGATTGACCCGGTTCATGGCGGCTTTGCGATCCTGGTCGCTGGTGCCATCCAGTTGAATACGCTGGCGGTACTGTTCGATCCATTTCTCCAGACGGCGGTCGTATTCGTCGGTCAGTTGTTCTGGCTGGTAGAACGCTTCCTGCAGTGGGGCGATCAGTTCATCGAACACCAGATCGCTGTCCAGCTGCACGTCGGCCAGCTTGCGGTAGAAAATGGTCATATCGGTTTCGACCAGTTTGAAAATATCTTCCAGTTCGTCGAACAGCGCTTCATCGGTTTCCGGGTTGAACGCTTTCAGACCCAGTTTATCCGCACGCATGTTGTTGCTCATCTGATTTAAGATGGCGGCGTATTCGGCCAGGGCATCTTCCAGCGGCTTGGCTTCGTCGATCAGTGGATAGATCGCGTTGGCCAGTTGGAACAGGTTCCACTGTGCGACCGCTGGTTGATTCCCGAAGCGGTAGCGGCGGCCCGCAGCGTCGGTAGTGTTAGGGGTCCAGTCCGGATCGTAATCTTCCAGCCAGCCGTAGGGGCCGTAGTCGATGGTCAGGCCCAGAATCGACATGTTATCGGTGTTCATGACACCGTGGACAAAGCCGACCCGCATCCAGTGCACTATCATCTCAGCGGTAGTGCGGCAGATCTCCCGGAACCATTCGATATAGACCGCTTTATCCGGCTCACCGCCCTCTGGCAGCAAGTGGCTGAAATCGGTACGGATTGTGAAGTCGAGCAGCTGTTTCAGGTTGGCCTGATCGCCACGGGAAGAGAAGATCTGGAAGCTGCCGAAGCGGGTAAAGGATGGCGCAACCCGGCAGACAATCGCGCCGGGTTCTTTCTTGCTATTACCGTCGTAGAACATATCCCGCACCACCTGCTCGCCGGTCAGTACCAGACTCAGGGCACGGGTAGTGGGCACGCCCAGATGGAACATCGCCTCACTGCAAAGGAATTCGCGCACGGAAGAACGTAGCACTGCCAGACCATCCGCTGTTCGGGAGTAGGGTGTACGGCCAGCACCTTTCAGTTGCAGGGTGTAGTGCTGACCTTCTGCATTGACGACTTCACCCAGGTTGATCGCCCGGCCATCGCCCAACTGGCCGGCCCAGTTACCGAACTGGTGGCCGCCATAACAGAGGGCGTAAGGGTCCATTCCGTCAAGCAGGTTATTACCGGCAAAGGTGTCGGCAAATGCCTGGCTCGTACAGGCCTGTTCATCCAGACCGATCATCTGCGCCACTTCACGGGCATAGCCTACCAATGACGGCGCCAGTACCGTGGTTGGGGCAACTTTCGAGTAGCAGGCGTTGTGCACCTGACGACAGAAGTTTCCCGGCTCGATATCGGCGGGCAGTTCGCGGATAAAGCGGTTGTCGAATTGCAGATCATTAAGACCGGATAGGGACTGCTGAGTCATGAAGCGCCTGTATATGTAAATCCGTTGATAGGTTTAAGTCTGACAGATTTCTGTGATTTAAAAACCGGCAAAAGATAAGGGCATACCGGACAAAATTGTATATAGCTTTACGCAGCTTATGATTGTTTGGATGGGCTATCTTGCCTATCCCTGATCTTATGTAGAGAGCTACGTCCCCGTGCCGACTAAAAAGAGAATCGGCACGAGGTCGTGCCTCACTACAGTGTGGGGGGGAAGTAACAGTCTAGGATTGATTTGTATCGAGGCACGTTCCTGTGCGGAATAGACAGAGCATCGGCACGAGGTCGTGCCTCACTACAGTGTGGGTTTAAGTGTCAGGCTCGGCTTGAGTTGTAGCGAGGTACGTCCCCGTACCGAATAGACAGGGAATCGACACGGGGACGTGTCTCACTACAGTATGGGTTAAAGTGGCAGGCTCGGTTTGAGTTGTAGCGAGGCACGTCTCCGTACCGACTAAAAATAGCATCGGCACGAGGTCGTGCCTCACTACAGTGTGGGATTTTAAATGGCAGGCTAGTCTTGAGTTGTAGCGAGGTACGTCCCTGTACCGACTAAAAAGAGAATCGGCATGAGGTCGTGCCTCACTACAGTGTGGGGCTTAAGTGGCAGGTTCGGCTTGAGTTGTAGCGAGGCACGTCCCCGTGCCGACTCTTTCTTGTTTCTACACGAGGACGCGTTTCGCTACATTCTAATTTCAGTTTCTGCAGATCCGGGAATCTATTTAAGCAGCAGACTCAGCGTTACCGGTAGTGTAAAAAAGGCCAGAAGTGTCTGCACGGTGATGATCGATGCCATCGCCTGATGGTTACCGCCAAGCTGACGCGCCAGTACGTATGCCGAAGGTGCCGTCGGCACTGCCATAAAGATCACGACGATAATCACGCTCAGACCGTCCAGCCCCAGCCACTGTCCGATCCACAGGGCCGCCAGCGGTTTGAAAACAAACTGAATCACCGAGGTCAGCAGGATCATATCCAGACTGCTGCCGACACTGCGCATTCGCAGGGCGGCACCAACCGCCAGCAACGCCATCGGCAGGGCCGTTTTGCCCAGCATCATCAGCAGGTTTTCCAGCGCGCCGGTCAGGCCCACACCCGTCAGGTTAAGACTCAACCCGGCGATGCAGCCGAGAATCAGGGGATTACTGATCAACTGATAGGGCAGTTTGCGCCAGCCACCGTTCTGCTTATTGGCCAGCGAAAATACCGAGACGCTGAGAATGTTTACGGTGATGACGATCACCACAGTGGCCAGTGCGCCGATCATCAGACCGTCAGCACCGAACAGGTGGCTGGCCAGTGCCAGGGCGACAAAGCTGTTAAACCGTACACCACCCTGAAACATCGAGGTGAATGACGCCATATCCACAGGGCGGACCAGCCACTGCCAGAGCGCCAACAGCAGACTACACAGCAGCAGTACGCTGACCAGAGTGGAGAAGATCTGCAGCCAGGGTAGGGTATCCAGCGGTTTGTTGGCCAGGGATACTATCAGCAGTGCCGGGGCGAAGAGGTAGTAGGTGAGTTTTTCCAGACCGTCCCAGACGGACTGGCCGACCTTGAAGTACTGGCGTGCCAGATAACCGATAAGCACGGTAAGAGTAACGGGAATCAGGGCTTCAATGGCGACAGGCATGGCAGATCTCAGGCGTTTGGATGATGTCTGCCGCTAGCTTAAGGAAAATTAAATAAGATAAAAAATTATATTTTTTGTTGTTTTTGTTAAAAAAATATTATCAATTGAATATACAGTTCAGAGCTGTCTGAACTGCTCTATCAGCTCGTCGACTAAGGCTTTGCGATTATGATTCTGGCGTTGATAGACGCCGACATTACGGTGGATAACCGGTTCGCCAAAGGGCACCAGCCGGAACTGCTTGCGTAGGTAATTCTCCCGGTGTTTACCGAGTGCCATGATAGTAACCCCTAACTTCTGTTCCACCATCATCAATGCCGCCTGCAGCGAATCCAGTTCCATCATCTCTTCCGGCGTGATGCCCCGGCGCTTGAGTTCGTTCTCAATCATGGTGCCAGCCCAGGCACGGGGATCGAGTCGGATAAGTGGTTGTTGCTGCAACACCTGAGCGTCGGATTCTGCCGGTGTGTCCTGGTGACAGACAACGTAGAACGGTTCCTGCTCCAGTGTGGTCCAGTGGTACTCGGCGGCGATTGCCCGCTGTGGCTCTGTGATGAGCACGGCATCCAGTTCGCCGGATTCGACCCGTTGCGCCAGATCGATCGACATCCCCCGCATTACCTTGATCTTCAGTTCCGGATAGAGATCCCGTAAGCGAGCCAGTACAGGCCCCAGAAAGCCTATCTGCACGCTGAAAACCGCGCCGATCAGCAGTTCACCTTTGAACTGACCTTCACTACCTAGGCCATCACCCAACTGATCGTAGAGCTGTACAATCTCCTGCGCACGCTCCAGTACCAGACGGCCATCATGGTTCAGTACCTGGTTACGTCCGATCCGGTCAAACAGTTGTACTTCCAGCTGTTCTTCCAGTTGTCGGATCTGTGTGCTGACCGCGGCTTGTGTCAGGCCAAGCTTATCGCCGGCGGCAGCAAAGCTACCCTGTTGAACGATGGTGCACAGAGTACGTAAGGTTTTGATAGACATCGGTTTTGTACCAGCTCTTTGTATTCGTTCAATAACAGGCAAAAGGGAATTTATTGATCGCTTCCAATACCATAAACTACCCGGCCGGACAGTCAATAACAGCGGTCCGGCTTTAACGCTGTATCAGAGTGAGGAATCAGATGCTGGAGATCCGTCAGGCAAATGCCGCTGATGTTAACCGCATGGCCGAAATAGAAATGCTGTGCTTTCCTGCCACAGAGGCTGCCAGTCCGGCGGCGTTTCAGCAGCGTTTTGCTGTGTTCCCGGAATGCTTTGTGGTGCTGGAACATGATGGTCAGGTGATCGGTTTTATCAATGGCTGTGTTTGTAATGACCAGAGGATCATGGATCGTCTCTATGAAGATGTGCAGTCCCACATTACCGACGGGGATTATCAGACGGTGTTCGGGATCGCCGTGTTGCCGGAGTTTCAGCGTCGTGGCTATGCCCTGATGTTGCTGGAACACTTCATTAAGATGAGCCGCTCCCGTGGCCGAAAAGGTGTGATTCTGACCTGTAAGGATGCGCTGATTCCGCTGTACGAGAAGGGTGGTTTTAAGTTGCTGGGGGTGTCAGATTCAGTGCACGGCGGGGTAAAGTGGAACGATATGGCGCTGCTGTTCTGAGGCTTAAGAACGGTTCGTAAACTATAGAAAAGAGTGCCCGGAGGTTGTTGCCGGGCACTGTCTGACTCAGAGAATCCGGTTCAGGGTTTTTTCCAGTTCGGCCACGGTGCGGTCGATATTCTGCAGTTTATCCAACCCGAACAGGCCCAGACGGAAGGTCTGGAAATCATCCGGTTCGTCGCATTGCAGAGGCACGCCTGCCGCGATCTGCAGACCTTCGTTGAGGAATTTCCGACCGTTCTGGATTTCCGGATCGCGGGTATAGCTGACAACCACGCCAGGCGCTTCGAAACCTGCGGCAGCAACGCTGTTAATACCTTTGTCCCGCAGGAGTTGACGGACTTTTTCGCCCAGTGTTTTCTGCGCGGCGCAGACTTTGAAGAAACCGTATTCACGGGTTTCCATCATCACATCACGGAATTTCGTCAGGCCATCGGTCGGCATGGTGGCATGGTATGCGTGGCCGCCATTTTCATAGGCTTCCATGATCTGTAGCCATTTCTTCAGGTCACAGGCAAAACTGTCACTTTCAGTGGCTTCAATCATCTCGCGAACGCGGCTGTTCATCATCACCAGACCACAGCAAGGTGAACCGCTCCAGCCTTTCTGAGGTGCGGAGATCAGGATATCGACACCGGTCTCTTCCATATTCACCCACAGGGTACCGGAGGCGATACAGTCCAGCACCATAATGCCGCCGACTTCATGCACTGCATCGGCCAGCTGGCGGATATAGTCATCGGGCAGGATCATGCCAGAGGCGCTTTCCACATGCGGGGCAAACACAAGATCCGGTTTACTGGCACGGATCGCACTCACCGCTTCTTCGATCGGAACCGGCGCGAACGGTGCTTCCGGTTCATCGCTGATGCGACGGGCTTTCAGTATGATCTCTTCCTGTGGCAGGCGGGCCATGCTGAAGATCTGGCTCCAACGGAAACTGAACCAACCGTTACGGATCACCATGCAGCGTTTATCACGGGCAAACTGACGGGCTACCGCTTCCATCGCGAAGGTGCCGCTGCCGGGAATTACGGCTACAGAGTCCGCCTGATAGACCTCTTTCAGGGTTACTGAGATATCGTTCATCACGGTCTGAAATGACTGTGACATATGGTTCAGGGCACGATCGGTGTATACCACCGAGTACTCCAGCAGACCATCAGGGTCTACGTGAGGTAGCAGAGCGGACATAGTTGTCTCCGTAAAAGCAGTTGGAATTATTGTTTTTGAAGGGCGGGCCTGTGGTGTGGGCAGGCCCGTGTCAGGTCACTCGGGTAACTGACTGATAAAGCAATGACGTTGCCACCAGTCGGTACCTTTGAGCATCTGGTTGATTACCTGTTGTTCCCGCTCAGTGCCATAGCTGGCAACCGGAGGTGGGTTATGAAGATCTGGCAACATATGGCTGAACAGCCGACGGCACTGCAGCTGATAAGCCTGGTAGCTGTCGGTGACCGGTTCCTGCAAACGGTTGGCGATAATGTCTGCCAGTTCATCGTTCATCGGGAACAGCGGCAGCTGTGGACAGAGAAAGAACAGTAACCAGCTGGCGCACTGTTCCTGATAGCCGCTACCGAAAACCTGCTCAGCCGCTGTTTCCGTCAACTCGGTCGCCAGGCTCTGATTTTCATAATGGTTAAGATGATCGAATTCATCCCAGCGCGGCTCCAGCTCGGTGCGGATAAAAGCATCCAGATCGGATGCCATACGCGTAAAGTCGACACCGATAGAGGGCAGGCCAACAGATTGCCAGAGAATGCTCAGATAGGTTTTATCGACTAGGGTACGGCCGGCGTTGAGCCAGCCAAAGCGGGCGGCTTTTTCCAGACTGCCATAAAAGATCGTCAGCAGGCCATTGTGGCTGCTGCGAATATCGTTACCGCTGCCGACCTGAGTCGAAGGCTGGTTCCATTGTTGCTGAATGTGTTGAGCTTTAACGCTACAGATTCTGCTGTTCATCTGCTGTCACTCTCAGTACTGCTTATTGCCGTTACAGCCTTCACTATAGGAAGAGAACCGGTGTAGCCAAAGCGCCAGCAGGGGATTGGCTATTGGGCCAGAATGGCGCTGCAAGGGTGGGGGTGGAAAATTAGTGATGCTTTTTTGAACAAATAAATGCTAGAAAAATCAATAAGTTATTTTTTATATTTCTTTTTGGTATAAATGTTTAATTTTATATTCTTTTACACGCTAAGGGGCGGCTGTATACTGGCACCATGTTCAAAGGCCTTCTTGCCCCAATTTAAAGAGGTGTAGTTATGCAGACTCAGGTTAAGGTACAGCCAACGGTGAAAACTTCCGCGAATGCAGAAACCATTCGTGTAACGATCAAACCGGTTGCGCCGATGATGCGTGAAACTGCCAAGCCAGCACCTCAGGCAGAACAGCCACGTTACGATTTTGTCGGCATCGCTGGTTAAGATCACCCAAAGACTTTAAGTTCCCCTGAAGTCAGTAGTAAAAAAAAGCCCCGGTTCAGTGAACCGGGGCTTTTTTCTTCCAGTGGAGAGCGGAAGGATTACTTAACAGTGTCGCGACCCAGAGCAGTCAGCAGCGCGTTAACTTTCTCTTTACCGCCAACAGACTCGTAGAACTTAGGCCATACAGCGTCCTCTGCACGCTTAGCCCACTCAGCTTCGTCTTCCAGGGAGTGAATCTCCATGTTGTACTTGCTGACCAGTTCTTTCTTGATCATCGCTTCTTTCTCTTTCAGCCATGCCAGAGAGTAAGCAGTCGCTTCCTGACCCGCCTCAGTAATTGCTTTCTGAGTTGCAGCATCCTGATCCTGGTACAGAGACTCAGAGATGATCAGTGGCTCCAGCAGGAACAGGTAGTGCAGGTCGGTAATGTACTTCTGAACTTCACCGAACTTCATCGCGTAGATAGTGGTGTATGGAGTGTCCTGACCGTCTACAACACCCTGCTGCAGTGCAGTGAAGGTTTCAGACCACGCCATTGGCGTTGGGTTGTTACCCCAGGACTTGTAGGTGTCGATCATGATTTCGTTTTTAGGTACACGGACTACTACGCCGTCCAGGTCAGCCAGTTTCTGGATTGGCTGCTTGGAGTTACTCAGTACGCGGAAGCCGGAGTAAGTCCAGCCCAGGATACGCACACCGGAGTCACGGATAGTGTTCTCAACCAGCTCAGAACCGATAGGACCTTCAACGGTCTGTTGTGCCTGATCCAGGTTTTCGAAGATGTAGGGCAGAGAAAGAATACCCAGAGTCGGGGAGAACGGTGCCAGGTTGTTGCTGGCCAGGATGGAGAAATCCAGAGTACCGATCGCTGCGTCGTTTACAGTGTCCTGCTCTGAACCCAGCTGACCGTTGAGGAACAGCTTAGCGGAGTGTTTACCGCCGGTTTTAGCTTCCAGTTGTTCGATGAATTTAAGACCCAGTGCTTCCTGTGCACTGCCGCCGCCGTCGCCTACTGCAATATTCCAGTTCGCTG
Organism: Amphritea sp.; assembly: GCA_025800245.1. GTDB lineage: Bacteria > Pseudomonadota > Gammaproteobacteria > Pseudomonadales > Balneatricaceae > Amphritea. The sequence goes on from JAOXSA010000097.1 coordinate 8,291, forward strand.
CCATTGTGCTTGCGGAGAACAACAGACCAGCGGTCAGGGAAACCATGCTTTTCAAGGTGCGGTTCTTTTTCATAAGGGCTCCTAGTTTTTATTTTTGCCGTCACGCAACCAATCGGATGACCGGCTACGAAGCGTGTTCTTATTGCTGTTTTGTTACGCTTGATTACATAGTGCCCGTCCCAGAAATGATTATTAGGGCCAGTCCTGCTATCGGATTTGGGCCAGTTTTTCATGCTTAGGTATGGTGCCAATTTGTTGATTTTATTAAGGTTTTGCTATCTGTTGGTGCAGGGCTTTATTCTGTGTTGATCAGAAACTGTGCAGTGAAATAACCAGTGTTTTGCGCTGGTGCAGGGGATTTTTTCTGTTCAGTCGTTGTTTGAAAATTGCACAAAAAAAACGCACCCGAAGGTGCGCTTTTGCCAGTGAATTTTTCTGTGGAAAGTTAATTTAACCTTCTTTCTGTGCGATTGGCACAATCAACATCGGGATGTGAGAACGGTTCAGAACGTTCTTCGCCACGCTGCCAAGGAAGTTGTGCATGATCCCTTTTTCATGGGTCCCCATGATGATCAGATCGACATCTAGGTCTTTCGAATGCTTAATGATCGTTTCTGCAGGATAGGCTTCGACGACATTGATCGACTTGATCTGCTTACGCACTTCAGCATCGTCGGGGTGGAGGTTTTCCCAGAAGTTATCCTGGCGCTGATTCAGTTTATCCTCAGCGTTGTGCACCCGTTCCTGCAGCAGATCGCGACGGCTTTTTGAGTCCATCACGTAGGTTTGCAGGGTGATCTTGGCATCATTGGAAAGCTTTTCAACGATGTGCAGGATGTGGATTTCGGCACCGGTCTTCTTCGCCAGGTAGCAGGCATGCTCAAATACCGCGGTGGAGCTTTTCGACAGGTCGGTGCTGTAAAGGATCTTTCGGACTTCAGGTAGCATAATCGTGTTCCTGTGATCTGATGAACTCCCGGCCCGGCGGGCGGGAGTCCATGTTCTGGTGTCACGCTGTTACTGCTTGGTCAGAGGTCAGGGTATCTAATACCCGAGCACCCTTGGCAGGAACAGAGAGATCTCCGGGAAGAAGGCGATAATGAATACGCCCAGTGCAGACATCAGCGCAAACGGCAGTGCTTTCACGGTGACCTCTTCCAGCGAGATATTCGATATACCCGAGGCGACGAACAGGTTCTCGCCCAGCGGCGGTGTTGCAAAGCCGATCGACAGACTACATACCATCACGATACCGAAGTGAATCGGGTCGATACCCAGGTTGTAGGTCACCGGTAGCAGTACCGGCGTCAGGATCATAATCGCCGCCAGGGTTTCCATGAACATACCTACGAACAGCAGGAAGGCGATGATCAGGAACCAGATCAGATAGATATTATCGGTCAGGCTCAGCATCGATTCTGCCACGATCGCTGGGATCTGGTTCTCTACCAGCAAACGACCGAACACTGTCGCGGTGAACAGGATCAGCAGTACCCGACCGGACAACCAGGTGGTGGTCTCCAGTGAGCGGAACAGATCTTTCCAGGTCAGTTCGCGGTGGATAAACGTACCGACAAACAGGGTATAGAAGATCGCAACAATCGCAGACTCAGTTGGCGTAAAGAAGCCGGAGTAGATACCGCCCAGAATAACCAGCGGTGCCAGTACCGACCAGAAACCGGTGCGGAAAGCTTCAATGATGTGAGGCACATCCCAACCGTCAGATGTACCGGCATAACCCAGACGCTTACAGCGGATGTAGTTCAGCGTCATCAGGCTCATAGAGATTACCAGACCCGGCAGTACACCGGCGATAAACATCTTGGTGATCGATACACTCTGGAATTCACCATGGGCAGCAATCGCTTCTGGCGGCACGGTCAGGCCGATCGCCGAGATACCGAAGATTACCATCGGAATAGACGGCGGAATAACGATACCCAGACCACCTGAAGACGCGGTAATTGCCGACGCGTAACCCTTATCGTAGCCGCGGTTTACCATCGCCGGGATCATCAGCATACCTACCGCTGCGGTAGTCGCAGGGCCGGAACCAGAGATCGCACCGAAGAACATACACGCCAGTACGGTTGCTGCAGAAATACCGCCGGTGAATGGTCCGGCAAAGCTTTCCGCAAGGGTAACGAGCCGCTTGGATATACCGGCAGCTTCCATCAGTGCCCCAGCCAGTATAAAGGCGGGCAGAGCCATCAGCGGGAATGAGCCCACTGAGGTAAATGCGATCTGAACGAACTTAATCGGGTTCTGATCGAGATATAAAAACGAAGATAGCGCGGCAACACCCAGCGCCACGGTAACGGGTGCGCCCATTACCAGCAGGACCAAAAAGGACCCGAAAAGTATTAATACAATCGATGATTCAGCCATGACCTGCTCCTGATTATGCGGCTTTCTTCTTATCGTTCTCGTCGATATCGTGGTCCATCAGCTCTTCCAGCTCCTGGGAGTCCGGATCACGGATATCGATGCCTTTAATCAGCTTGTAGTAGTTCACTTGCAGAATACGGAACGTCATCAGCGCGAACGCGATAGGCAGGATGAGGTAGATATACTTCATCGGGATGCCCAGGGTCTGGGATTTCCAGAACAGGTTCATGCGGTTGAAAACGAAATCGTATGCCAGATAAACGAAGTATGCGTTGAACGCCACCCAGATCATGTCGGAAAGAAATTCCAGAATCGGGGGCATCCACGATGGCATCAGTTTGTACTGAAAGGTTACCCGGTTATGCGCGGCCAGCTTGGCGGCATAACTTGCGCCGAAGAATACAAACCAGACAAACATGTATACCGACAGTTCTTCACTCCAGCTGAAGGAGTAGTTAAACAGCTGTCGGGACAGAATCTGAGCGAACAGCAGGGTCACAAACGCGGCCAGCAGGGTTCGGCAGATATAACTTTCGATGTTATCGAGAAAATGGATGAACTTCTTGCCCATGGTATGTCTCCGGTATCGACAGGTGCCCGCAGGCACCTGTCTTTATGTTGATAAAGTCTGAAAGGTTCTCAGGCCTTAAACTTCATCACGTCCCAGAGCACGCAGCAGTGCGTTAACTTTCTCTTTGCCGCCTACAGACTCGTAGAACTTAGGCCAGACAGCGTCCTGTGCACGCTTAGCCCACTCAGCTTCGTCTTCCAGGGAGTGAATCTCCATGTTGTACTTGCTGACCAGTTCTTTCTTGATCATCGCTTCTTTCTCTTTCAGCCTGGACAGAGAGTAAGCAGTCGCTTCCTGACCCGCTTCCAGAATGGCTTTCTGAGTTGCAGCGTCCTGATCCTGGTACAGAGACTCAGAGATGATCAGAGGCTCAAGCAGGAACAGGTAGTGCAGGTCGGTGATGTACTTCTGAACTTCACCGAACTTCATCGCATAGATAGTGGTGTACGGAGTATCCTGACCATCTACAACACCCTGCTGCAGCGCAGTGAAGGTCTCAGACCACGCCATTGGCGTTGGGTTGTTACCCCAGGACTTGTAGGTGTCGATCATGATTTCATTTTTAGGTACACGGACTACCACGCCGTCCAGGTCCGCCAGCTGACGGATTGGCTGTTTGGAGTTACTCAGTACACGGAAGCCGGAGTAGGTCCAGCCCAGAATACGTACACCGGAGTCACGGATGGTGTTCTCAATCAGCTCTGCACCGATCGGACCTTCTACGGTCTGCTGTGCCTGATCCAGGTTTTCGAAGATGTATGGCAGAGAGAGGATACCCAGCGTTGGGGAGAACGGTGCCAGGTTGTTGCTGGCCAGGATAGAGAAATCCAGAGTACCGATCGCTGCGTCGTTTACAGTGTCCTGCTCAGAACCCAGCTGACCGTTGAGGAACAGCTTAGCGGAGTGTTTACCGCCGGTCTTAGCTTCCAGCTGTTCGATAAATTTAAGACCCAGTGCTTCCTGAGCACTGCCACCGCCGTCGCCAACTGCAATGTTCCAGTTGGCCGCCATGGTGCTGGCTGAAAACAGCACGCCAGCAGTCAGGGATAGTACTTTACTGATCTTATTCTTATGGTTCATAAGTAGCTCCTGATTTTTTTGATCCGCCCTGCCTGCGGAGGGCGGGAGAGTCATGCGACCGGCCTGTACCGGTCTGTTCCTGTCCATTCTGTGGTATTTCTGCTGAATACCTTTTGAATGCCGGAACAATCATCACTCCCTGAATTCTGTGAAAATTTACCTGGTACCCAGTGGGACCGGTGGCAGATATCCGGTGTGACAATACCTTTACATACTCTGCCTATGGTTTTTTAAAGTTTAGGACCAGCTATTCCGGTCAATTGGGACCAGCGTCAAAGCCAGTAATTACGGGGCTTTGAGAGGTGTTGTTATAGTTATTAATATAGATGAGATTCTGTCTCCGGCGGTGTTTTTTTCCTTTTTCCCGTAAAAACGATGTTTTTATCGCAGTGCGACATCAATTCTGCGTATATGACGCAACGAGACAGCTACATTAATGAACTTAAAGACAAAATTTAAGTTAAAATATGAAATTATTTACACATTATTCAGAAATATGATGTAGGGTGAAAGCATCATATGGGAAGGTAATAAGGTTATGAGCAGTAACAAAAAGGAAGCCGCAGACAGCGAAAACCTGCGTATCGGACGACAGATACGGGATCTTCGTAAGGCAAAAGGAATTACCCTGACTCAGATGGCGGAAACTATTCAGCGTTCGGTTGGCTACGTCAGCCAGGTAGAACGGGGCGTTTCCGCGTTACCGATCCCTGTGCTGCAGTCGATCTGCGATGTGCTGGGGGTTCAGATCAGCTGGTTCTTCCATACTGATAGTGAAGTGCCGATGGACGAGCTGAACCATATCGTCCGTAAAGAGTCCCGTCGCAGCCTGAATTTTTCCGGTACCGGTATTCGTGAAGAGCTGCTGTCGCCTAAACTGTCCGGGCAGCTGAAAATGATTCTGACCACCTTTGCACCCGGTGCGAAAAGTAGTGAATCCCGGGAGCTGAAAGGCGAAGAGGGCGGACTGGTGCAATCCGGTACGCTGGAACTGATGATTGGTGAAAAGCGCTTTGTGCTGAACCCGGGTGACAGTTTTGTACTTACCGGTGAAGAGCCTTATCGGGCCAGTAATCCTTCCGAGACCGAAGATGCGGTGGTGGTCTGGACCATCAGCGGTGGCTACTGATCATTAATATCTGATATTCAGGACCGGGCATCATGCCCGGTTTTTTTGTTTTTCTCCTTCCAGGCGCTCAATCATTAATTTATTTGCTTCAATCTCTGGTTGTAATGAATGTAAAGATGATTGTTGGCTTTAATTATTCGTTATAATAATCATTCTCATTTTTATTTAATACGGCCTTGTGTACTGCTTCCTGTTGTCGGATGACGCTCTGATCCGGCAGTGACTTTATAGCAATGCATATTCAGGCTCTTACGGATAAGTGGTCTTTGCTATGCATTCTGAAGTTGTATCGGATCAGCAGCCAATGCCTGCCAGAATTCTGCTGATTGAGGATGACCAGACTGTCAGTGACAGCCTTGCCGATGCGCTGCGTACCCGGGGGTATCAGGTACGCCAGTGCTTCGATGGTCGTGATGGTCTGCTGACTGCGATCAATCAGTCATTTCATCTGATCCTGCTGGATAAGCTCCTGCCGTCACTGGATGGGCTGGACGTTCTGCAGCGGTTACGCAAATACCGGGAGACGCCGGTAATTATGCTGACTGCCTGCGGGGCTGAGCAGGATCGTATCGATGGCTTTAGCGGCGGCGCGGATGACTATCTGGCGAAGCCCTTCAATATGACTGAACTGCAGCTGCGTATCAAAGCCCTGCTCCGGCGCAGTATGCGCTACAGCAATGATATGCAGACTTCTGATAACCACCTGTCAGATGGTGGGCTGGAGCTGGATCCGCGGCAGCAACAGGCTTGCTATAACAATGTTCAGATTAATCTGACCCCTATTGAGTACACACTGCTGGAGCTGTTATTGCGGCATCGTGATGAAGTACTGTCCAAACCTTATCTCTATCAGATGGTGCTGAAGAAACCGTTCAGCCGATATGACCGTAGCCTGGATATGCATGTCAGTAACCTGAGGGCAAAGCTGGTTAAAGTGGTGCCGGAACAAAAACTGATCAAGACTGTTCATGGTAAGGGGTATTGTTACCAATGAGTCGGCGTTTCTTCTGGCAGATGGTGTGCGGGTTACTCTGTGTTGCATTGCTACTGTTTTCGGTAGCCCATGAAGCGGCATTCAGCATTGCTTCCTGGATGCGGGAGATCAAACCTGCTGATCAGAGTACCTTGCGGCACTATTCTGAACAGGCAGAGCAGGCTTTTGTGACCGGTGACCGGGAGGGGTTATTGCAACTGACCCGGGATATAGAGCAGACCCTGGGTGTCTGGTCAGCGATTCAGGCGGCAGATGGTACCCTGCATACCCATAAAGCCCTGCCCGACGAT
>JAOXSA010000177.1 GCA_025800245.1 Amphritea sp.
GGGCCTGTATGTAACACGCCAACCATTCTGATCGGCGCTTCTATATTTCTGATTTTTACATCCATTTCAGTCTGTGCAGACATCACGGCATCCTCCTGTGTTTCTAACGCCAAGACAAATCGGGAATGGCTTCCCTCACGTCGGAAACGTGCTGGAGGCATCCCGTATGCTCCGCTGAATGCACGATTGAAAGACTGAACAGTTCGATACCCCGATTGCCTGGCTACATGCTCAACGGTGAGATCAGTATTGATCAACGCTGAAGCTGCTTTATGCAGCCGCAAACGTTTCACCGTTGCTGCCAGAGTCTCACCACAGATAGCAAGATACACCCGATGCCAATGGGTGGGTGACATATGAGCAATATCGGCAAGTCTGATCAGATCCAGGGGCTCATCAGGATGCGCGTAGATGTAATCAATTACCCTTTGAAAACGGGCCCGGTAATGGTGACGGTCAGTCATTGAGTTCAACCTTCAAAGTCCATATCAGCAGGCAAGAAAGTAACATGGCCCGATTTAGCAAATCCTGCTGTATTAGCATCTTTCTGAAACTGGCTCATAGCTCAGGTAGAGATTCAAACTCTTTACGTCTGGCTTCAAACCACTGCTGCATTTTCTCCGGATCAGCCATCAACTCGCTCATCCGCTGCATTGCATCAAGGTGTGCCTGATCCTGTTTCCGGTACATCTCAATCCCGTGCTGCTTACTCAGTTCAGCTAACTCTTCAAAAGTATTCGCCCGAAACACAGTGTCACATGCTCCACCTAACTGCCTGCACGTCATAGCCTTCATAACATCTCCTGCATTCCAGCGCCCTGTCAGTCAGGCACTAGCAACCTCACTGATCAGATTCCTCAACCACTGATGAGCCACGTTATGTTGAAGCAAAGGGCTCCAGGCCATCTTCAGTTCAAAATCAGGGATTTCGAAAGGTGGTTTTTTTACCACCAGGCGCGGATTTCTGGATTGCTGCATCGCTGCACGTGTTGGAATGGTCGCTATCAACCCCTTCTGCTCGGCGATATGTGCGGCAGTCTGGTAGTGCCGGGTGAACACCCTGATTTTGCGTTTATGCCCCCGCCTTTCTAATGCTTCATCTACCCAGCCCAGCCGTTTCACATCCTTCGGCGAGATCCCCATCCCCGCTCCCATACCGGTTTTACTGACCCATACATGATAGGCCTCAAGGTATGTTTCAAGCCGGAAATCAGAAGAGATTGGATTATCAACCGCGAACAGACAGGAGAAGCTGTCCTGCCACAGCGTCTTCTGGTGAAACGATTGCGGCATCGTATCGAAGCGGTTAATGACAAGATCGACCAGCCCCTGCTCCACCTCGGTGAAACTCATATCACTGGGGGTCAGAATATCGAGAACAATATCCGGAGCTTCCTTTCTTAAGCGCTTAAGTAAGCGCGGCAAAAGGGTCGCTTCACCATAGTCACTGGTCATAATCCGGAATACCCGATCACTTTGGCTGGCATCAAAACTGCTGCTGGGCTCGATCACCTGCTCAACTGAAGACAATATCTGTCGCAAAACCGGCTGCAGACTCTGGGCTCGCTCCGTAGGCACCATTCCCTCACTTGTCCGTACCAACAAAGGATCATTAAAGCTGTCACGCAGCCGACGCAGACCGTTACTCATAGCAGGTTGAGTAATGCCCAGCGCTGTTGCCGCACGGGTCACATTTCGCTCCCGCAACAGCACATCAAGGTAAACCAGGAGATTGAGATCAATATTTTCGAGACTCATAAAACCCCGTAAGCAGTGGGCTCAGCCACTATTATTTAGTTTGTGAATATCGTAAATAATAGCCATTTATTTCCTTTATGTTAATCCTCTCCCTATGATGGATTGCGAAACGAATAACAAAGCAGCGCACACAGCTGCCCCCTTACGAGAGAAGGAAATACCATGTCTACACTGAATCAGGACATTGAAAGCATCGCCGGTCTGAAAGCAGAAGCTGGCAGCCCTTGGGATGCAATCAACCCGGAATCTGCTGCCCGCATGCGTGCACAGAACAAATTCAAAACCGGTCTGGACATCGCTAAGTATACCGCTGGCATCATGCGTCGCGACATGGCTGAGTTCGACAAAGACAAAACCAAGTACACCCAGTCTCTGGGCTGCTGGCACGGTTTTGTCGGTCAGCAGAAGCTGATCTCTATCAAGAAGCACTTCGGTTCTACTGAACGT
>JAOXSA010000181.1 GCA_025800245.1 Amphritea sp.
GAGCACTCTTCAGGCATAGCCTCGAGTAAACGATCACCACCTCCATAGGAGGTGGTTTTAGGCTGACAATAAAAAAGGCTGATATTATGTCAGCCTTTTTTATTCATCGGTCAGTACCGACTTAATATCTCTTCTGGTAACTGTAATCGGAGATAATCACCGATCAGCTTCTGCGCCAGATCACTGTTTATCCCGGTAGGGGTCAGCGCTCCACGCAGCCAGATACCATCAATCAGCGCCGCGATGCCCTGTGCCACAAAAATAGCCTGTTCACGGGGAAGTACCCGCTTAAGCTCATACACCAGATGACTCAGCAGGCGCTTTTCGTTGGCCCGCTGCAAACGATAAAGCTGCTCGTCATGCATCGCCTGCGACCAGAATGCCAGCCAGGTTTTAACCACCTTACTGTCCAGCTGGCGAGGGTCAAAGTTACCACCAACGATAGCTTTAATGCGTCCGACCACATCATTCTTATCGGTTTCCTGAAGACGGGACTGTACCCCATCAGCCAGTTGCCGCAGAACGAAGCGCATGGTCGCCTCAAGCAGGCCATTCTTACCACCGAAATAATGGTTAATGATCGCTGGAGAAACACCCGCGTAACCGCTGATCATCGCCACACTGGCTTTCTGCAGCCCCGCTGAATTGATCGCCTCCATAGTGGCATTGATCAATTGAGGTTTACGGATAGCGGGCATTCCGACTTTTGGCATGAAAAGCGTTCCATATACTTGTAAATACTACAGATAAAGTGCCCTTTGCCCCGGAAACTGTCAAGCGCCAGAGCGACACCTGCTGTTCTGCCAGCCCCATTTTGAGGCAATCTCAGCGTTGACCGATCTTCAACAGACTCAATTGCTCCAGTAGCCAGCTACCTGCGGGGCCTAAAGGACGATTTTCCGCCCATACCACATCCACGCCCTGTAGCCGGTCCGGCTGCTGATAAGCCAGCTGCAACGCCACCAGCTCACCGGTATCCAGCTTTTCCTGTACCACTGAACGGTGCAGAAATGCCCAGCCTAGCCCACTGCTCAGCAGCTCCATAATGATATGCGGGCTTTCAGAGAACCAGACTTTAGGGCTGAACATATGTCGCTCATGACTACGATCTTCAAGATCCAGACTGCGCAATACGATCTGTCGGTGGGGGCGCAGATGCGCGTGAGTCAGAGGTTGCTGAGCCACCAGCGGATGATCATTGCGGGCGACAGCAATCACCCCGGAATAACCGATCCCGCGAAACGCAAATCCCTGCGGATAGGTTTCCCGCTCCAGCATCAACCCAAGATCGGCACGATTACTGCGAATCAGGTCTGCGACATCACTGCCACCGGGGTCAAGCAGTTCCAGCTCTACATGAGAAAAACGCTCCTCAAACTGATGCAGTAACTGCAACAGCGAAGGATCGGAAATACTCTGCTCAATTGCCAGACTCAGCGCAATCTCATCACTTTCTCCCAGCGCCGCTGCGTGCACCATAAACTCATGTTGGCTATGGAGCACCATGCGGGCGTACTCGAGCAGACCTTCACCGGCTTCTGTCAGTACCGGGCTTCGCTTACTGCGATCAAACAGCTCTACTCCACAGTCCAGCTCAAGATTAATCACGGCGGTACTGACGGCGGATTGCGCTTTATTCAGACGTCGGGCTGCAGCAGAAAACGAACCGGTTTCAGCAGCGGTCACAAACGCTTCTAACTGATCAAAACTGGACACAGATATACCTTCTTTATCTTACTCAGTCATGCATTCTAATATATCTGAATACCAGATAGAAACTAACTTTTTTCCATCTGAAAAACTCCTAGAATACACCAATCTACTGACCCTGACTTCGCTGCCAGGTGAGCACGTGGATATCTGTATTTTGAGTTATATCGCCCCGAGCGAAAGGAAATGGAGTCTGTTTATATGTCCGCTGCAATTGTTACCCGTTCCCCGGCTGATCGTCTGCGTCATACGCTGATGTTTGAAGTCTGCCTGCTGGGTGTTCTGGCACCACTGATGGCATATCTGGCGCAGAAACCTATCATGGATACCGGCATTCTGACGGTGATGCTGGCGATTAAGGCGATGGTACTGACTGTCGTATTCAACTACTGCTTCGATAAGATGGATGTCCACTACGGCCGGGTGCCGAACCAACGTAGTTTCCGTGGTCGGATGATTCATGCAATCACATCAGAACTGTTCCTGAGTTCAACCTCTCTGCCATTGCTGATGTGGTGGCTGGACATGGGACTGCTGGAAGCAATTCTCATGGATGTGATTATGATCGGTGCGGTGATGGTCTACACCTTCATCTTTAACTGGGCCTATGACCGGCTGTTCCCAGTGGTACAACCGGCCCAACAGCTTACACCTGCAGCTTAAAGCGCCCGACGTGGGCATCCATAGACTGAGCCAGTTCCGTCAACTGACGGCTGGCTTCAGAACTGTGACTGGAGCTGTGCATAATGCGATCTGCTGAGAAGCTGATCCCCTCAACGTTCTTATGCACCTCTTCTGCGGCCGCCAACTGTTCATCACTGGCCGCAGCAATCTGAGTATTCATATCGTTAATGGTGGTAATCGCCTCCATGATATTACTCAGCGCCTCATCTAACTGCCCCGCCTGCGCCGCATTGGTGCTGACAAAAGCCTTGCTCTCATCCATCTGAGTCACAGCTGACTGCGCCCCTGCCTGCAGATGCTCAATCAAATCCTGAATTTCCTCGATCGAATTCTGAGTGCGCTGTGCCAGGGTCCGGACTTCATCTGCCACCACTGAGAATCCACGCCCCTGCTCTCCGGCCCGGGCCGCTTCGATTGAAGCATTCAGCGCCAGCAGGTTTGTCTGGTTAGCAATATCCCGGATCACATCAAGAATGCCGCCGATATTATCGCTGTACTGCTTCAGGTTATGCAGACTGTCAGCGGCATTATTTACCTGCTTAACCAGATGAGACATACCCTGACGGTTACGCTCTACAAGCCGGGCACCGGAAGCCGCTTCCTGACTGGCCTGTTCTGCAGCACTGCTGGCCCGGACAGTATTCTCAGCCATCTCTTTGTGGGTCGCGACCATCTCTTCAATGGCCGCCGCCATCTGTTCGGTGCTCTGGTTCTGGTGACTGATCTCACTATGACTGTCATCCGAGACTTTTCGCAGTTCTGTGGCCGAGCTATTGAGCTGATCAGACGACACCTGTACTTCGTGAAGCATCCCTTTCAACTGCTCCGACATCTGATCCATCGCCGACAGCAACTGACCGGTTTCGTCCTTACTCTGGGGCTGAATCTGATTACTGAAATCACCGTCTCCCATTCTGTTAGCAACATCCACCGCCACTTTAAGAGGCCGGATAACATTGAGGCTGACAACAACACCCAGAGATGATCCCACCAACAGGAATAACACGGCGCTGATCAGCATCCCTTTGAACGCCTGCATTTCCTCTTTTTCAGCAGTGTGCAAAGCATGTTCGGTCAGTTTTTCCACCGACAGCAGAAACTCTTCCGTTTCCTTGTTCATGGTAGCCAGCTCTTTGGCAAATGCTGCGGCTTTAAATTCTAAGGCCACACTGGGCTGATCTGCTTTAGCCCCCTCCAGCAGCTCGTTGCGATGGATTTCATAGGTTTTATGATGCTGTTCCAGCAGATCCAGTTTGGCCAGCATCTCGGTTTCCATGACCCTGAGCTCTTCAGTGTAGGCGTGGCTCAATGCAGCATTGAGGATCAGACGGGCCTTTTCCAGCTCGTTATTGATCTCGTTATCCATCTCTTTTAGCCGGACCTGCACCTGCTCCAGACTCTGCGCCTGGGTCGCATGGATGCCGCTGCGGGACAAAGCAGACTCGATCAGTAAAGCGCTTTCCAGCTGATTGATGGTCATCTCGGTGGTCAGCTCAATCAGCGGCATATCCTCTTCGGCGACGCCGATCAGTTGTTGCCCGACGTTATTAAGCTTAATTAAACCGTAGGAGATGGTGGCGGTTGCGAATAGCAATAAAAGAAAAATGCTGCCAAAGATTTTGACAGCGATCTTCTGATCTCTGAGAAACTGCATAACTAGATCCCTTTTATCAGCAAGTCTGGAGCGCACATCCTGTCCAGACTCTGTTTCACCACTCGCGTGGATACAGAGTTGATTTAAATCAAATCTAGTTACAATAAGGTATATGTGCTACGAACTATTACCCAAAATGGGTAACACTTGTTCCTATTTTTTACTACCGAATCAGGTTTGCCAGAGAAACAGAGAACCTGCACTGCGCCAGGGTGCCCAGTGTTCAATAAGTTCCCGTGCCTGCTTCGGGGTAGGCTTCTCGTCTAAGTCTTTCAGTCTTTGCAACGCAACCAGCAGAGCCAGATCATCAGCAGGAAAAACATCCGGCCGGTTCAGTGAAAACATCAGATAGATCTCGGCACTCCAGCGACCGAAGCCACGTAACGCCGTAATTGCTTTGATTGCCTCGTTATCCGATAGCTCACGGAGTTTCTGTAGGTCCAGAGTTTCTTCATCAATGGCCCGGGCCAGACCGTTACCGTACTCGATCTTGCGCCAGGACAGACCGACATCCCGCAAGGCCTGATCATCCGCATCCAGAAAACGCTGCGGTGTTACCTCGCCTAACAGCCCTTCGACCCTTTCACGAATCGCGGCTGCCGCACTGGTAGCCAGTTGCTGGCTGATCACAATACTGAGTAAGGTAGGAAACCCGGACGGGCGAATTCGCGGCGGCGGCGTTCCTACTAAAGCCAATCCCCGGGCAACGTCATCATCCTGTAGGGCTAACTGTTGCAGGGCGTGATCAATCTGTTGCTGATCTAACGGTGGGTAATGATCAATAGCCATCAATAGCCTCTTTCCACTGACAGGGCTATTTGCACGCTAACTCTGCCAGGCGGGCAATAAGATTTGGCTTGCGCTTTTGTTCTCGTCTGACCCTCTCCAGCAGCGCCACTGCCTGCTCCTGCACCGGCAATATTGTAAGCAATTCCTAGAACAACACTTTTATATCATCATACAGATGGTTACCCGTCCCTTCAGCTTTGTTGAGTATCTCCCGCTGATAAAAGCTCAATGCCGCTTCCGGCCGACTGCCTGCTATTTTCCGGGCCAATTCTATCAGTTGATGAGACTCTGTCGGCTTTTCTTCAGCCAGTGCAATGGCTTTATCCCATTTTTCCCGGGAAATATACAATTGAAGTAGATTCAGGTTAGCAGGCGAAGAAAAGTAAAACACCCGGCGATCTGATACCTCCTCTGCAGACATCCGCTCCTGTAATACACTTTCAGCCTGTTCAAAATACGCCTTTTCGGGAATCCCTGCTTCATCAAGCAACGGCAATAAATTGCTATATTCGCGAACAGCCCCGGTGCGTAAAAAAGCCTGCCATTGCAAACTGATCGCTGCCTGGAGTTCACCTTTGCTGCGGCAGATCTCGATGCGCAACTGTTCAGCCATACTTTTTATATACTTAGGATTTGAGTGTCTGAATTTCTGATTTTCCATATACTGTAGCCAACGCTCCGCCTCGTCAGCCAGTCCCTGTTCCAGACAAAAAACACACAAACGTTCATAGTCATGAAGGCTATCTGCCATATAAGCCATTAATTCAATCTGTCTGGACGTATCATTGCAGGAAGATGCCTGTATAAGCAGTAATGAGTAGAGATTATGGCCAAGCGGTTTATTTCCGCTGCGTGCGTCCTGCCATTGCCGTTCCAGTTCCTCTGGCAACCATGACGTCAATTCGGTGGAATTCAGTCCATCGAGCAGCAATGGCAAGTCGGGATAGACATCATAGTCATTCTCCAGCGCCTGTATCAGGAACCGGCGGTTTTTTTCTGCGCTCCAATCAAGCTCCTGAACAGCGGCTGTGTAGACATCCTCCATCAGATGCTCCAGCGCAAAGCGTGCCCCTCCTGAATCATCCACCCTCAGCAGCAACCTATTAAGCCGCTCATAGGCGTATTCAACCAGATAAATGCGGGTCTCCGCAGGTTTCTCCTCCAGAGCAGCAAACAGTTCTGACAATAGTTCATAAGCCTTCCGAAAGTACCCCATCACCGCGCGATACTCCCATAAATCACGGTACGGCAGAGCGGCGGTAACGTGCTTTTTCAGCTGTCTGTCGGAGATATTGCCTGCGTGAAGATCTGCTTTAAGCAGCCAGCGTTTGTAGGTCGATTTATCTGCGGTGATAAAGCCGTTCAACTGGTCAACCAGTGTAGGCCGGTCCAGTGTCTGCAAATAGCTTAATAGCTGCCGCTGCTTTTTATCTGCGTTATTCCCCTGCTGCTCAATCTGCAATTGTTCACTCCTGATCACCAAAGCAACAGCAACACAGTGCTTGCAGAAATCGACCCCTTCGGATGCAGGGCACGAACAAAATCCATCAACTCCCCTGCTTCCTACGCTTAGCTGGACCTCATACTCTTCTGTGCCCAGAATTGTCGCAAAGTAAGTATCCTTTTGCTGATCGATTCCCTTAACACGTCCATCATTAAAATATTCAACCCCGCGCTCAAATGCCCCGTGGCCTGCAAGCTTCTTCAGCACACTATCAGTAATCACTGTTTCCATCGTTTTTCCTGCTGCACAACAATCATAGACTCTGAGGTATCAGCCAAGATCCCTTTCAATCAGGAGTCTCATCTTCACCCGCACCATCTAAATCTACCGCAATCCGAGCAAAACTGCTTCAGGGAACTGCTGCTTATTATGGGCTCAAGTCATTATTAACCCGGCACCTTGCATCGCAGGCTTCATAAATGGCAGAGCATTCATCCGGGACCCAATACTTATCATTTTAAAAACCCAACCTGATTAGGACGCTATCCATTGCTTGCGATAGGTTCTGGCAACGCCGCGCTTATAATTTCATTTTTTGCAATACAGTGATGACAATATATCAATATACGAAAGAATAGTTTTTCTATACAGTACAGCTATTAGATTTTGGGCCGGCCTTCTGTATGATGCGCCATAGATATTTTAAGCTGCTCTGTCCAAACGAACAGAGTGATAAAAAATCTGCCCGGTAACTGTCCTTTTAGCGGTTACAGGATTTAACGGAATACCTTAACTGAGTACTTTATCACCCCCTTCAATAAAGTACTTTTTACGAACTTTAGTTAACGGAACCATCTAAGATGTCAAATAACTACTTCAACACTCTGCCTCTGCGCGAGCAGCTTGAGCAACTGGCTAAATGCCGCTTCATGGACATTTCTGAATTCTCTGACGGCGTAGAAGCTCTGAAAGGCAAGAAAATGGTCGTTATCGGCTGTGGTGCTCAGGGTCTGGCACAGGGTATGAACCTGCGTGACTCCGGTTGTGACGTATCTTACGCTCTGCGTGAAGCGGCAATCGCTGAAAAGCGTCAGTCCTGGAAAAGCGCGACTGAAAACGGTTTCGTTGTAGGTACTTACGAAGAACTGATCCCAACAGCTGACGTTGTACTGAACCTGACTCCGGACAAGCAGCACACTCCTGTTGTTAACGCTGTAATGCCGCTGATGAAAGAAGGCGCTTGCCTGTCTTACTCTCACGGTTTCAACATCGTTGAAGAAGGTATGCAGATCCGTGACGACCTGACTGTCATCATGGTTGCACCTAAGTGCCCGGGTTCTGAAGTACGTAACGAATACGTGCGTGGCTTCGGTGTACCTACACTGATCGCTGTTCACGAAGACAACGACCCTAAAGGCGAAGGTCTGGCTCTGGCTAAGGCATACGCGGCTGGTACCGGCGGTCACAAAGCGGGCGTTCTGATGTCCTCTTTCATCGCTGAAGTAAAATCTGACCTGATGGGTGAGCAGACTATCCTGTGCGGTATGCTGCAGACCGGTTCCCTGCTGTGCTTCGACAAGATGATTGAGAAGGGTATCGACGCTGGTTACGCATCCAAGCTGATCCAGTACGGTTGGGAAACTATCACTGAAGCTCTGAAATACGGCGGCGTAACTAACATGCTGGACCGTCTGTCTAACCCGGCTAAGATCAAAGCATTCGATCTGGCTGAAGAGCTAAAAGATATCATGCGTCCGCTGTACAACAAGCACCAGGACGACATCATGAATGGCACTTTCTCCCGCGTAATGATGGAAGACTGGGCTAACGATGATAAGAACCTGCTGGGCTGGCGTGCAGAAACTGCTGAAACAGCATTCGAAAAGACTCCGGCTGGCGATGTAGAAATCTCCGAGCAGGAATACTTCGACAATGGCATCCTGATGGTTGCAATGGTTAAAGCAGGTGTTGAGCTGGCATTCGAAACGATGACTGCTGCGGGCATCATCGCTGATTCTGCATACTACGAGTCACTGCACGAAACGCCGCTGATCGCTAACACTATCGCACGTAAGAAGCTGTACGAGATGAACGCAACTATCTCCGATACTGCTGAATACGGTTGCTACCTGTACAACCACGCGTGTCTGCCACTGCTGCAAGACTTCATGAAGGGCATCGACACCGACGTTATCGGTAAAGGCCTGGATCTGGAAGACAACGGCGTAGACAACGCTCGCCTGATCGAAGTGAACGCTGCACTGCGTGCTCACCCGGTTGAAGCGATCGGTACAGAGCTGCGTGGCCACATGTCTGACATGAAGAAGATCGTTTAATTACGATTCCTTCTACTGAAAAAAGGCTGGGCTTAATCGCCTGGCCTTTTTTTTAACTCTTTTTTCAAACTCAACCCAACGCTACGGATCCTCATGAATATTCGCCTGGACAACCTGACCGTTAATTTCGACGACCGCTTTCAACTGGATGATATCAACTGGCAGCTGGATGACAGTCAACACTGGGTCATAACCGGTGCCAACGGTTCCGGTAAGTCTGCATTAGCCGCTGTTCTGGCCAGTGCTGGCGAGCAGGTATCAGGCACTATCGACGGTGTGCCTGCCCGGGTCGGGCTGGTCTCTTTCGAAGCTCAGGCGGAACTGATCGAACGGGAACGCAAGAAAGATGACGCCGATATTATGGATGTTATCTCTGAAGGTACCCCGGTGCGTGAAATCCTCAACGAGGATGGCCGTAACCCCGAGTTGGTTGAACAACTGGTCACCATGTTCAAACTGGACAGTCTGGTTGATCGCTCTTTCCGTAAGCTCTCCACCGGTGAATCCCGCAAGGTGATGCTGATCCGTGCGCTGGCCAGTGAACCGGAGTTGCTGGTTCTGGACGAACCGTTTGACGGTCTGGACGCCCATACCCTGGAGATGCTGCAACAATACCTGGCTGGACTGGTTGAAACAGTCCCGATGGTTATGGTGCTGAACCGCTTCGACGAATTCCCGGACTTTGTCACACATATCGCCTATGTCGATCAAGGCCGCTTGCAACTGCAGGTCGACCGCAATGATGAGCAGGCCTATAACGAGCTTTATCAACTGCTGCACCTGAAAACCACGGACCTGGAAGTGCCGGCGGCGGACCCTGAAAATGATATTCCGCGCCTTGATCCAACCCAGCCACTGGTGCGTCTGAACAAGATCAACATCACTTATGATGGCCACCGTATCATCGACTCTCTGGACTGGACCATTGAGCCCAACCAGCACTGGCAACTGAGTGGCCCGAACGGCAGCGGCAAGACCGGCCTGCTCTCCCTGATCACCGGCGACCACCCGCAGTGCTATGTAAACGATATTTTCGTGTTTGGTTTCCAGCGCGGCAACGGCGAAAGCATCTGGCAGATCAAGCAGTTTATCGGCTACGTATCCACCGCCCTGCAGTGGGAATACAAAGTCGGTACCGGCCTGAGAAACGTCATTATCTCCGGCTTCTACGACAGCATCGGCCTGTACACCAAAGCCACAGAGAAACAGAAGCAGATCGCCGATGAGTGGCTGAAGCTGCTGGGCATGAGCGACCGGGCTGATACCCCATTCAATAAGCTTTCTTACGGTGACCAGCGTCTGCTGCTTATTGCCCGGGCGATGGTGAAACACCCTCCGCTGCTGATTCTGGATGAGCCCTGCCTGGGCCTGGATGATATGAACCGACAACTGGTCCTGGCCCTGATCGAGAAGATCTGCGCCGGTACCGAAACCTCAGTCCTGTATGTAAACCACCATCCGGAAGATCAAATCAAAGGGATCGAAAACTATCTGGCGCTGGAGAAGCGTACGCCGGAAGCGTAAGCCTCCCAGGTGGTATAAAGTAGGAACGATGCCACTCAATCGCCACGAGGGCGCGCCCGTCACGAAAGAGAAGTGCCATAAAAGCATACCTAGCGAGGCACGTCCCCGAGCCGATTAATGGAGCAAGATATCGTGGCTGGACCGGAAGGCAAAGCCTTCCTCGCTCGAACGCATTGCAAGCAATGCTTGCTGGAAAAAGCCGGCGATACAGGGTCGAGGAGAGATAATCAGAATGCAGGGTGCGTTATAACGCACCTTAAAGGCTAACGCCTTTATTGAGCTACGAGCTACGCTTTAGCAAATACCAGAAATTCAGTCCCACCATTAACCCCACAAATGAAAACATCTGGAAAGTGGTATAAAAACTGATGCCATCCGCCTCTGCAGAACCACTGAAAGGCCATATCAACAGCATTGGGATATCCGCCACAAATACACCACCCAGTGTCAGGGTCCAGAAGTTAACCCGGTTCTTCTTTACTAACAGGCGGTAGAAACGATATCCGATAAAAAACATATACAGATAGGCCACCGGAATACTGGCCACGGCCACCGCCAGAAACAGACCGATAAAGGTCAGCAATCCCCGATCAAGACTGAAGCCGGAAACACCGGAAAAATATGCAAAAGCCGTAAAGGCAAAAGGTGTAATCAGTGGGGCCAGGGCTAACGCCTTGCTCTCGTCAGGCATTGACGTGTTCGACATGGATCTCTCATCGGCAGGTTAATGTCAATCCGTCCCCTGGAAACATCCACTATACCGATGCAATAGCCAGGCTGCTCAGAAAGTTGGGAATAGATTGATCTGTGTAGATGCGGAAAAGATAAGAGTCGTGCCATAAAAGGATATGTAGTGAGGCACGCCCCCGTGCCGATTAAGGGAGCAGGAGATCGTGGCTAGACCGGAAGGCAAAGCCTTCCTCGCTCGAACGCTAAGCAGAGCTTAGCTTGCTGGAAAAAGATAAGAGAAGTGCCGTAAAAAGAAATGTAGCGAGGCACGTCCCCGTGCCGATCCAGGAGGTATGGGAATCGTGGCTCGTGACCCGTGGCTCGAAAAAGATAAGAGAAGTTCCGTAAAGAGATATGTAGCGAGGCACGCCCTCGTGCCGATTTGGGGGTATGGAAATCGTGGCTGGACCGGAAGGCAGAGCCTTCCTCGCTCGAACGCATTGCAAGCAATGCTTGCTAGAAAAAGCCTGCGAAAGATTATTAGTAGATTGAACTTGTAGGAGGGGCTTCCAGCCGCGATGAAATTAATACCGCACCTGTTCTGGATAATCGCGGCTGGAAGCCCCTCCTACATAAGCTCCACCCTGCTTTTCCAGCAAGTGACAAAGTCACGTTCCCGCCACTCGCTAGCAAAGCTTGCTTTGCGGTCTCTATCCCAACATAAAAAAACGGGGCTTAAGCCCCGTTTCTTTTACATGTTGGGATAGTTCGGACCACCGCCGCCTTCCGGCGTTACCCAGGTAATGTTCTGGGCCGGGTCTTTGATATCACAGGTTTTACAGTGCACGCAGTTCTGGCTGTTGATCTGGAACTGCTGTTCGCCGTTCTCATCAGTCAGTACTTCATACACACCCGCCGGGCAGAAGCGCTGGGCCGGTTCGTTGAACTTCGGCAGGTTCTGGCTCAGCGGGATGCTGCTGTCGGTCAGTTTCAGGTGACACGGCTGGCTTTCTTCGTGGTTGGTGTTGGACAGGAACACCGAAGAGGGCTTGTCAAAGCTCAGCACGCCATCCGGTTTCGGATAGTCGATCGCTTTACACTCGCTGGCCGGTTTCATCTGGGCGTAGTCTTCATGATTGTCCCGGATGGTGAACGGCAGGCTGAAGAGGTTCTGATCAATAAAGTTCAGCGCGCCGCCGATCATGGTGCCGTATTTGTGCAGCGCCGGGCCGAAGTTGCGGCTGCGGTACAGCTCTTCATACACCCAGGAATTTTTGAAGTTTTCGCCGTAGGCGGTCAGGTCATTACCACCCTCGTCTTCAGCTGTAAACGCGGCAAACAGAGTTTCAGCGGCAATCATGCCGGACTTCATGGCGGTGTGGGTGCCCTTGATCTTGGAGAAGTTCAGGGTACCGGCGTCGCAACCCAGCAGCAGTGCACCGGGCATGCTCATCTTCGGCAGGGCGTTGAAGCCGCCTTTAGTGATGGCGCGGGCACCGTAGGAGACACGCTTACCGCCTTCCAGTACGTCTGCGATCAGTGGGTGATGCTTCATACGCTGGAACTCGTCGAACGGGCTCAGGTGCGGGTTATCGTAGTTGAGGTCGGTAATCAGCCCCACAACCACCTGGTTGTCTTCGGCGTGGTAGAGGAAGAAACCACCGCTGGCACCACCTTCAGTCAGCGGCCAGCCGGCACCGTGCAGTACCAGACCCGGCTGATGTTTGGCTGGATCGATGTCCCACAACTCCTTAATACCGATACCGTAGTGCTGAGCATCAGCGTCTTTATCCAGTTCGAACTTGCTGATCAGCTCTTTACCCAGATGGCCGCGGCAGCCTTCGGTAAAGATGGTGTATTTCGCCAGCAGATCCATACCCGGCATATAAGTCTCTTTCTGCTCACCGTTTTCATCCAGGCCCATATCGCCGGTACCGACACCGGCAACACGACCATCATCACCGTAGATGATGTGAGAAGCCGGGAAGCCCGGGAAGATTTCCACACCCAGTTGCTCCGCCTGTTCAGCTAACCAGCGGCACAGGTTACCCACACTGGCGATATAGTTGCCATGGTTGTGCATGGTTTTCGGCACCAGTCCGTTCGGGATCTTGCTGGCTTTCTGGCCATCTTTGAGCAGGTAGATCTGATCTTCGGTGACTTCAGTGATCAGGGGAGCACCCTGATCTTTCCAGTCCGGGAACAGTTCGTTCAGGGCGCGGGGTTCCACCACGGCACCGGACAGGATATGGCCGCCCACCTCGGCGGCTTTTTCGACCACACAGACCATCAGTTCCTGGCCTGCGTCATTGGCCTGCTGCATCAGACGGCAGGCGGTGGACAGACCGGCAGGGCCAGCCCCGACGATCACCACGTCAAATTCCATTGCTTCTCTTGTCACAATTCTCTCCAGCGAGCGGCAGATTTTTTGATAAATATATTCGCTACCGCGATAGTATCCAGCGATTACATAAGGTAAGTTGCTGAGTTGGTGGTATTGTTCATTGTTATTTTGATAGGTGAATACCCTAATAAATAACAGGTGTAAAAATCAAGTTTAATTGGTATATAAGGGTTATTGCTTATTCTTGCTGTCTGTGTAGAATACGGGAATGCCCTGATTTTTATGCGGGACGATTATATATTCACACGGGGCTGGCCCCAATAATAATGAAGAGAAGGCGGTAGACAGATGAAAGTGCTGGTAACTGTCAAACGTGTTATCGATTACAACGTTAAAGTACGTGTTAAGTCTGATAACAGTGACGTTGATCTGAGTAATGTAAAAATGGCGATGAACCCGTTCTGTGAGATCGCCGTAGAGGAAGCTGTAAGACTGAAGGAAGCCGGTGTGGCTTCTGAGATTGTTGTGGTATCTCTGGGGCCGCAGGCGGCACAGGAACAGATCCGTACAGCGCTGGCGCTGGGTGCGGACCGGGGTATTCTGGTTCAGTCTGACGAGAACCTTGAGTCTCTGACGGTAGCCAAACTGCTGGCGAAGGTTGTCGAAGAGGAACAGCCGGGTCTGGTTATCATGGGTAAGCAGGCTATCGATAGCGATAACAACCAGACTGGCCAGATGCTGGCGGCGCTGACTAATATGGCTCAGGGTACTTTTGCATCTGAAGTTAAGATCGAAGGTGATAAGGCTAAGGTAACCCGTGAGGTTGACGGTGGTCTGCAGACGGTTGAGCTGAATATGCCAGCGATCGTCACTACCGATCTGCGTCTGAATGAGCCGCGTTATGCTTCTCTGCCAAACATCATGAAGGCGAAGCGTAAGCCACTGGATACCAAGACCCCTGAAGATCTGGGCGTTGAGGTGAAAGCGCATACTCAGGTACTGAGTGTTGAGCCTCCTGCAGAGCGTCAGGCTGGTATTAAGGTAGCTTCTGTTGAGGAGCTGGTAGACAAGCTGAAAAACGAAGCAAAAGTAATCTAAGGGGGCGAACTGATGGCTATTTTAATTATTGCTGAACACGATAATCAGTCCCTCAAGGCGGCTACCCTGAATGCGGTAACAGCTGCTACCCAGATGGGCGGTGATATTCATGTACTGGTAGCCGGTTCCGGTTGTCAGGCGGCTGCAGATCAGGCGGCAGCGGTTACGGGTGTTGCTAAGGTTCTGATGGCTGATAATGCAGCTTATGAGCATCAACTGGCAGAAAATATGTCTCTGCTGATTGCTGAGCTGGGCCGTGATTACAGCCACGTTGTTTGTCCGGCAACTACAGCTGGTAAAAACGTCATGCCACGCGTTGCTGCGCTGCTGGATGTGGCACAGATTTCTGACATCATCCGTGTCGACAGCGAAGATACCTTTGCTCGTCCAATCTATGCGGGCAACGCTATCGCGACCGTAAAATCTCTGGATGCGATTAAAGTTATCACTGTTCGTGGTACGGCATTTGATCCGGCGGCTGCGGAAGGTGGCTCTGCTGCTATCGAGGCAGTTGGTTCTACTCACGATGCTGAGATTTCCAGCTTCGTTGGCGAGGAGATGGCTAAGAGTGATCGTCCTGAACTGACATCTGCTGGCATCATTATCTCCGGTGGTCGTGGTATGGGTAACGGTGAAAACTTTGCTCTGCTGGAATCTGTTGCTGATAAGCTGGGTGCTGCTGTAGGCGCGTCCCGTGCGGCAGTGGATGCGGGCTTCGTACCGAATGATATGCAGGTAGGCCAGACCGGTAAGATTGTTGCGCCGGAACTGTACATCGCTGTCGGTATCTCTGGTGCAATCCAGCACCTGGCAGGTATGAAAGATTCCAAGATCATCGTTGCGATCAACAAAGACGAAGAAGCACCTATCTTCCAGGTTGCTGACTATGGTCTGGTTGCTGATCTGTTCGAGGCTGTGCCTGAACTGGACGGCAAACTCTGATCGCGATCTGTAACTGAGCTTATATAAATGAGCTTCGTATGTGAGGGGTGATTGCCCTCCCTTCATATCTCTGGCCCGGTATTCTCTGAGTATCCGGGCCTTTTTTATGGCCTCAGAGATTCCGATTAAAGCCAGAATAAGGTATCTTAGTGCGCTGTTTTGGACACTCATTCCAGCACCGCTTTCTGCACTGAAAAACAGTTTTGCAGTGGGCGGTCAGATCAGCAAAGTGGAAATAGAATGATTATTACACCGAAAATTCGCGGTTTTATCTGTACTACAACTCATCCAACCGGTTGCGAGAACAATATTCAGGAGCAGATCGACTATACCAAGGCTCAGGGTGTGATCGAGAACGGTCCTAAGCGTGTTCTGGTGATTGGTTCTTCCAGCGGATACGGTATGTCTTCCCGTATCTCTGCGGCATTCGGGTGCGGTGCGGCGACAATCGGTGTGTTTTTCGAAAAGCCGGGTACTGAGCGTAAGACCGGTACTGCAGGTTGGTACAATGCTGCAGCGTTCGATAAGAAGGCTCAGGAAGCAGGCCTGTATGCAAAGAGCCTGAATGGTGATGCTTTCTCTAACGAAGCTAAGCAGAAGACTATCGATCTGATTAAAGAGGATCTGGGCGAGATTGATCTGGTGGTTTATTCCCTGGCTTCTCCGGTGCGTAAGTTGCCAGAGACCGGTGAAGTTATCCGTTCCTGCCTGAAGCCGATCGGTGAGACTTACCGTTCTACGGCGATCGACACCAACAAGAACGTCATTATCGAGGCTGAAGTTGAGCCAGCAACGGAGCAGGAAGTTGCTGATACTGTCACTGTGATGGGCGGTCAGGACTGGGAACTGTGGATCAACGCTCTGGATGATGCGGGCGTGCTGGCTGAAGGTTGCAAGACCGTTGCTTACAGCTATATCGGTACTGATATCACCTGGCCAATCTACTGGGATGGTGCTCTGGGCCAGGCGAAGAAAGACGTTGACCGCGCAGCATCTGAGCTGAATGAAAAACTGTCAGCCAGAGGTGGTAGTGCAAATGTTGCTGTGCTGAAGTCTGTTGTGACTCAGGCTAGTTCAGCTATTCCGGTGATGCCGCTGTATCTGTCTATGGTCTTCAAAATTATGCGTGAAGCGAACGTGCACGAAGGCTGTATGGAGCAGGTTTACCGTTTGTTTAAAACGGCTATAGCGGGTGATAGTGGTCAGATTGATGACAGCAACCGTATGCGGATGGACGACTGGGAACTGCGTGAAGATATTCAACAGAAGTGTCGCGATCTGTGGCCTCAGGTGACCTCTGAAAACCTGTTCGATGTGACGGATTATCAGCTATATAAAGATGAGTTCCTGAAGCTGTTCGGCTTTGGTGTGGATGGTGTTGACTACGAGGCGGATGTGAATCCAGCTGTTGAGTTTGATGTTATCGATATCTGATCTTTTGACATAAAAGAGTAATTTTTTGGTCAACTCTTTGATTCAGAACAAGAAAAGCGACCCGTGTGGTCGCTTTTTTTATGTTTGGATTGTTATAAATATGGTGATGCACCCCCCGAAATGAGTATAAGGCTGATTGCTGTTTGGTAGAGGGTGGTGTTGAATTACCTTATGTTTCATGGAAGACAAAAGAATGATAGGGCCTTAGCAATAAAAAACGAAGCAACCACTTAAAAAGTGCGGAGTTGGAATGAACTTATCAATCAGCAAGCGACTGACCATCATGGGCGTTGCTCCTGTTACCCTTCTGGCAATCTTTCTGCTTATATTCACATCTTACAAGAACGCTCAGCTTGCCGATATGCAGGCTAAGAATACCCGTGAAAGTCTGATGGAGAATAAGAAAGAAGAGCTTAAATCCTATATGGAGCTGGCGCAGACTTCCGTGCAGCATATTTATGATCATGGGGGGACGCTTGAAGAGGCTATGAGCGTTTTTAAAGGGCTTAAATACGGAGAAAGTGGATATTTCTTTGGTTATACCGGGGATGGTGTAAGGCTGTTTCTTGGTGGTACAGGTAAGGGTGTTGGAGATAATCACTGGAATTTGCAGGATTCTGATGGTGTATATCTGATCCGTGAGCTTATTTCTACCGGTAAAAACGGTGGTGGTTATGTCAGTTATCGTTATCCAAAACCTGGGCAGGAGACGCCAGAACTTAAGCTCTCTTATTCTACTTACTATCCGCGATGGGATTTAATGATCGGCACTGGCTTCTATCTTGATGATGTTAATCAGATAATCGATGCTCTGGACAATACAGCAAAAAACAGTGTTAATTCTGTACTGCTCATTTCTGGTATTGTTGCTCTTCTTCTGTTGGTAGCTGCGATTGTGTTCTCAACCATAATCAAGCGCTCCATCATGTTACCAATTAATACGATTTCCGGCTCGATGGCGTCATTGGCTAATGGTGAAGGCGATCTGACGGCGCGCTTACAGGTAGAGGGTGATCATGAGTTAGCGGTGTTAGCGAAGCGGTTTAACGCTTTTATTTTATCATTGCAACAGATGATCGTGGATGTGGCTTCATTGTCCCGACAGGTAAATGATCAGTCGCAAGGGATTACCTCAAAAATGGAGCAGATTGATGACTTGCTTCGCAAACAGCAGAAAGAGATTGAACATTCAGCGTCTGCAATGACGGAGATGTCCTCCACGGCGCATGATATAGCTCAGAATACATCTGAAGCGGCGAACTCCGCGACTGAATCTAAAGATAATATTGACTCAGCTGAAAACACCGTAGTTGATCTGACTGATGGTATTCAGCAACTGGCACAGGATATGGGTAGCTCCAATGAGGCTATTTCCGCTTTGGAGAGCAATGTTCATGACATCATTTCTATCGTTGGTGTTATTCAGGAGATCGCTGAGCAGACCAACCTGCTGGCGCTGAATGCTGCGATTGAGGCTGCCCGGGCGGGTGAGCAGGGGCGTGGCTTTGCGGTTGTAGCGGATGAGGTTCGAACCCTGGCTACACGTACTCAGAGCAGTACGCTGGAAGTTCATGAAAGTATAGAGAAACTGAAAAAGGCTTCTGCTGAGGCGGTTCAGACTATGCAGAAGAGTTTCAAACGCAGCGACAAAGCTGTCTCACAGTCTGAAGCCGGTGTTGCAGAGTTGAGAAAAGTTACCGGGCATGTCAATACTATTCAGGAGATGAATGTGGTGATTGCAACGGCTGCTGAGGAGCAAAGTCAGGTTTGTGAGAACCTGAATCAGACTATTATTGAAATTGCAGGTCAGTCAGAGATGTCAGCCAGTCTTGCTAAAGAGAATAATCAGTCTGTTCAACAGCTTTCTGGTGCGGCGCATCAGCTACAGGAAATGGTAGGTCGGTTCAGAATTGCCTGATCTGTTTCGTTCAGAAAAAGGCCAGCTTTGTCGCAATGCTGTTCACTTAAGCATTTGAGCTAAAGCAGGGCTTGATAGAAAATCCGATGCTGTCTTCAGTATCGGATTTTTTTATGCTTTTTCGGGTAGCGAGGCACGCCCTCGTGCCGATTAACACGATTTTTCGGCACGAGGGCGTGCCTCGCTACAGGTCCAATC
>JAOXSA010000192.1 GCA_025800245.1 Amphritea sp.
CTACCCCGAGTGGCAAGGTAAGTGGGATCTACTCATCAACACCCAGCTCGATAACGAACTGCGCAAAGTGCTGAAAAAAGAGCTGGAGTGGCAAGGTTTTGGCAACATCGCACCCGGTGTGATGGCTCACCCGATGGCCGATATGGCTGAGATCAACGAAACGTTGCAGGAACTGTGTGTTAGCAACGATATCATTCATATGAAAGCCTCGCTCATCGAGAACCTCACCTCAGCTCCGCTGAAACAGCTTGTGCACGAATGCTGGAACCTTGAAGAGCTTTCTCAGGGCTATCAAGCCTTTCTTGACCGTTTCAGACCACTGCTAAGGGCACTAGAGGGCGAAATCGAACTAGACCCTGAGCAGTGTTTCCAACTGCGTATTTTAATGATCCATCACTACCGCCGCTTGCTGCTTAAAGACCCCCGCCTTCCTGAAAAGCTATTGCCTGCTGACTGGGTTGGGACATCAGCTCGTGTACTGTGCCGTAATATCTACCGAAAGATCCATGAGCCTGCGGAAGCGTTTCTATCAGCAACACAAGAGACGGCGGATGGCCCGCTCCCAGAACCCGCGCCCCACTTCTACAAG
>JAOXSA010000210.1 GCA_025800245.1 Amphritea sp.
CCGAAGCGGGAAGAAGCAGCAAAAGAGCAGATGACGATCGATATTGATTGAAAAAGCTGACATAGCCCGGTTCTGGCAGGAGAAAATGTCAGAACCGGACTGAAAATGAGCGAAACTCTCGCCGAAGTGATTCACTTTCAAGTGCGTTTTGTTATCCAAATCGTCTATAATGCACGCCTTTTTCAAGGCCCGTGGGGCTTTTCTGGGGCTTTTTTCTGCACGAAAAGGCTCTGTCAGAAAGTCGCATGGTCCGGTGTTTATCTCAATCTTGGGGACCGCTAATGTTTAGCAAAGAGATGACTATCGCCGACTTCGATCAGGAACTGTATGCTGCGATGCAGGCTGAAGCCCGCCGTCAGGAAGAGCATATCGAGCTGATCGCGTCTGAAAACTACACCAGCCCACGCGTGATGGAGGCTCAGGGTTCTGAGCTGACCAACAAATACGCGGAAGGCTACCCGGAGAAACGTTATTACGGCGGTTGTGAGTACGTCGATATCGTTGAACAACTGGCGATCGATCGCGCCAAAGAGCTGTTCGGTGCAACCTATGCCAACGTTCAGCCGCACTCCGGTTCACAGGCTAATGCCGCGGTTTACATGGCGCTGTGCCAGCCGGGCGATACTGTGCTGGGTATGAGCCTGGCTCACGGTGGTCACCTGACCCATGGTGCTGCGGTAAGCTTCTCCGGCCGTATCTATAAAGCGGTTCAGTACGGTCTGAATGCTGAAACCGGTGAGATCGACTATGACGAAGTTGAGCGTCTGGCCGAAGAGCACAAGCCGAAAATGATCGTGGCGGGTTTCTCTGCGTACTCTCGTATCGTTGACTGGAAGCGTTTCCGTGATATCGCTGATAAAGTCGGTGCTTACCTGTTTGTCGATATGGCGCACGTGGCCGGTCTGGTTGCGGCGGGCGTATACCCGACACCGCTGCCATACGCAGATGTTGTCACCACAACCACTCACAAGACTCTGGGCGGTCCACGTGGTGGTCTGATCATCTCTGCCAATGCTGATGAAGAGCTGCAGAAGAAACTGAACTTCGCCGTATTCCCTGAGTCTCAGGGTGGCCCGCTGATGCACATCATCGCGGCAAAAGCGGTGTGCTTCAAAGAAGCACTGCAGGAAGACTGGAAAGCTTATCAGGTGCAGGTTGTTAAGAATGCACAGGTAATGGCGGAAACATTCAAGGCCCGTGGTATCAATATTGTATCCGACGGTACTGATGATCACCTGTTCCTGGTGGATCTGATCGATAAAGAGTACACCGGTAAAGATGCTGATGCGGCGCTGGGTCGTGCCAACATCACCGTGAACAAGAACTCGGTACCGAATGATCCGCGTTCTCCGTTCGTGACTTCCGGTCTGCGAATCGGTACGCCAGCAATTACCCGCCGTGGTTTCGGCGAGGCAGAAGCTGAGCAACTGACTCACTGGATCTGCGACGTACTGGATAACATCAACGATGAAGATGTTATCAACCGCGTTAAGCAACAGGTACTGGATATCTGTGCTCGCTTCCCGGTTTACAAGTAAACCGGTACAATAGGGAATCGCAGGGTTGAATGCCCTGCCACAGTATTCCGTTTTACAGGGCGCACTCCCGTTTGGGTTGTGCGCCTTGGTCGTTTATATAATGCTGTATTTAGCTGGCCGGAAATGGCCCGAAACGCTCTTTTGAGGATGATCTATGCACTGTCCATTCTGTAATGCTCACGAAACCAAGGTGGTGGATTCCCGTCTGGTTGCAGAAGGTCAGCAGATTCGTCGTCGGCGTGAATGTACCGCCTGTCATGAGCGTTATACCACCTATGAAGCGGCTGAATTATTGATGCCGCGCCTGATCAAAGCCGATGGCTCCCGCCAGCCTTATGATGAAGATAAGCTTCGCGCCGGTATTCAACGGGCGGTAGAAAAGCGCCCGGTCAGTGTCGAAGATATTGAAGCCTGCGTCAGCCGTATCAAACAGCGCCTGCGTGCTACCGGTGAGCGTGAGCTGCCTTCCCGAACTGTGGGTGAAGAGGTAATGCTGGAACTGCGTAAGCTGGATCAGGTCGCTTATGTCCGTTTCGCATCAGTGTATCGCAGCTTCCAGGACATCAATGAATTCAAAGAGGAGATCGACCGCCTTTCCGAGCAGAAAGAGGCCGATTCCTGATGAGCTGGAGCGCCGCCGATCATACATACATGGCTCGGGCTATAGAGTTGGCCTGGCGCGGCCTGTACACCACTGAGCCAAACCCTCGCGTAGGGTGTGTGCTGGTAAAAGGTGATCGGATTGTTGCTGAAGGTTATCACCAGAAAGCGGGTGAAGGTCATGCAGAGGTGAATGCGCTGCGGGCTGCCGGCTCTGAAGCCAAAGATTGTACCGCCTATGTCACGCTGGAGCCCTGCAGTCATTTCGGTAAAACGCCGCCCTGCGCCGATGCTTTGATAAAAGCGCAGGTGTCTGAGGTTGTAATTGGCATGGTTGACCCCAATCCTCAGGTATCAGGTAACGGCATTCGTAAACTGGAAGCCGCCGGTATTAAAGTGCGCAGTGGTTTAATGGAACCGCAGGCTCGAGAATTGAATCCGGGCTTTATCAAACGGATGGAAACCGGGCGGCCATTTGTACGGATTAAGATGGCAACCAGTCTGGATGGCCGCACAGCGATGGCCTCCGGTGAAAGCCAGTGGATCACAGGGCCATTAGCCCGGCAGGATGTGCAGCGACTGCGAGCGCGCAGTTCAGCGATAGTGACCGGTGTCGGCTCCATACTGAAAGATGATTCGTCCCTGAATCTGAGGGCTGCGGAGCTGAATCTGGCGAACGCCGAGAAGATTGTCGCGCGTCAGCCGCTACGTGTCGTGCTGGATAGCGCAGGCCGGATGCCTGAACAGGCTAAAATGCTTACACTGCCGGGGCAAACGCTGATCGTCAGTTGCCAGCCGCAACCAGCCTTTGTGGATGGTCTGGACAATGTTGAGTGGTTGCAGCAGGACGGCAATGACCAAGGCATTGACCTGCCAGCACTACTGGATGCTCTGGGGCAGCGTGGTGTGAATGAATTATTGGTGGAAACTGGCGCGACGCTGGCCGGTGCGTTTATCGAAGCGCAGCTGGTGGATGAGCTGGTGATCTACCAGGCGATGAAACTGATGGGCAGCGAAGGGCTGCCGATGTTCCGTTTGCCGCTGGATAAAATGAGTCAGCAGATCGAACTGAAACTGCTGGATCAGCGAATGGTGGGTAGCGATCTGAAACTGACGCTGCAACCTGTTTATAAGAGTGAAGACTGATGTTTACCGGGATTATTGAAGCGGTTGGTACCATTGCTGCGGTAGAACAGGTGCAGGGCGACCTGCGTTTGTATATCCGTACCGGCGAGCTGGACCTTGGCGATGTGAAACTGGGTGACAGTATTGCCGTTAACGGTGTGTGCCTGACTGCGGTGGAACTGCCGGGTGATGGTTTCTGGGCTGATGTGTCCCGTGAAACTCTGGCGCATACCCGTTTTCCGGAGCTGCAGACCGGTGAGAAGGTCAATCTGGAAAAGGCGATGATGCCGACCACCCGTTTCGGTGGTCATATTGTGACTGGTCATGTGGATGGTCTGGGAGAAATTCTCAAGCGTGAAGAGGATGCCCGCTCGATCCGTTTCACTGTCCAGGCGCCGAAGCAGATCGCTCATTACATCGCCGGTAAAGGCTCCATCACAGTCGATGGCACCAGCCTGACGGTGAATGCGGTAGAAGGTGCAGTATTTGAGTTGAACATTGTTCCACATACTGCGCAGGAAACCATTATCGACCGCTATCAGGCGGGTCGAAAAGTACATCTGGAAGTTGATATCATCGCCCGCTATATGGAGCGACTACTCAGCTTTGAACAACAACCTGAGGCAGAATCCGGTGTCAGCATGGCAACACTGGCCGCTGCCGGATTTTTAAATCGCCGCTAAACGGTTACCGTTGGCCGGTGCAGCAAGACCGGCTGACCAGACGAGGTTTTACATTACATGGACCTGAATACACCGCAGGAAATTATTGAAGATATTCGCCAGGGTAAGATGGTTATCCTGATGGATGATGAAGACCGCGAGAACGAAGGCGATCTGGTGATTGCAGCTGAGATGGTGCGCGCTGAAGATATTAACTTCATGGCGACCCATGCCCGCGGTCTGATCTGCCTGACGCTGACCCGTGAGCGTTGTGAACAGCTGAATCTGCCGTTGATGGTACAGAGCAATGGTGCACAGTTCTCCACCAACTTCACAATGTCCATCGAAGCGGCAGAAGGTGTGACCACCGGTATTTCTGCAGCGGATCGCGCGCACACCGTACGTGTTGCCGTGCGTGGCGATGCCAAGCCTGAAGATATTGTCCAGCCGGGCCATATTTTCCCGCTGATGGCGCAACCGGGTGGTGTTCTGAGCCGTGCCGGACACACTGAAGCCGGTTGTGATCTGGCTCGCCTGGCCGGTATGACACCAGCCTCTGTGATCGTTGAGATCATGAACGAAGATGGCACCATGGCCCGTCGTCCGGATCTGGAAGAGTTTGCTAAAAAACACGACCTGAAGATCGGTACTATTGCGGATCTGATCCACTACCGTACCACCAACGAGCATACCGTGGTGCGTGATCAGGAAGGTAAGCTGCCAACTGAGTTTGGCGACTTTAATTTTGTGACTTACCGTGACGAAATTCAGAACTGCACCCACATGGCACTGACGCTGGGTGATATCAGTGAAGAGAAGCCGACGCCAGTGCGAGTGCACCTGCGCAGCGAAGTACTGCGTGATGTGATCGGTGCGTCTCAGGGCGAGACGCTGAAGTGGACCGTGCGCCGGGCGTTGCAGAAAGTGGCGGAAGAAGGCTCCGGTGTGGTTCTGCTGCTGGATAGCGGTACCCGTATCGACCTGGGCGATGCACTGGATCAGATGCTCAACATCAGCCAGAAAATCCGTCAGCACAATATCAGTTCTTCCGGTTCTTACCTGACAGTAGGTACCGGTTCTCAGATCCTGCGGGATCTTGGCGTGGGTAAGATGCGTCTGCTCAGTTCGCCGATGAAATTTAATGCGATCTCCGGTTTCGATCTGGAGATTGTCGAATACATTCCTTGTGAAGAGTAAAGAATATGTCAGTTCAGTACATTGAAGGTGATTTCCTGACCGGTCAGGGTCAGTACGCGATCGTTGTCGGTCGTTTCAACAGCTTTGTGGTAGAGAGCCTGCTGGAAGGCGCTATCGATACCCTGAAGCGTCACGGTGTTGCAGAAGAAAAGATCCGCGTAATCCGTGTACCGGGTGCGTTCGAGATCCCTCTGGCGGTTCAGCGTATTGCTGAACAGAAGAAAGATGATGCAATCATCGCCCTGGGTGCTGTTATCCGTGGTGGTACGCCGCACTTTGAATATGTATCCGGTGAGAGCTCTAAAGGTGTGGCTCAGGTTTCTCTGGAGCACAACGTACCGGTAGCAAACGGTATTCTGACAGTAAACTCAATCGAACAGGCGATCGAGCGTTCCGGTACGAAAGCGGGCAACAAAGGTGCTGAAGCAGCACTGTCTGCACTGGAGATGGTCAGCCTGCTGCGCCAGCTTGAGGGCTAAGGTTAATGAGCGATAAACCTGCCAAGAAGCAGAAGAAACCATCACTGACCGATATGCGCCGTTCCGCCCGCAGCTTCGCGCTGCAGGCGCTGTACCAGTGGCATAT
The DNA here is from genome assembly GCA_025800245.1 of Amphritea sp. Taxonomy (GTDB): domain Bacteria; phylum Pseudomonadota; class Gammaproteobacteria; order Pseudomonadales; family Balneatricaceae; genus Amphritea. Next base: position 5,708 of record JAOXSA010000210.1, read on the forward strand.
GTCCGGCAACTCAGTGACCGACATTGAGTTGCAGTTCCGCATGGACAACGATATGTCCGGCACCGACCTGCCGCTGTTCAGCGAATTGCTGCACGGTGTGCCGGCCAATGCTAACGATCTGGACAAGGCTTATGAGCCATTCCTGGATCGTAATCTGGATGATCTGGACCCGATCGAGCGTGCCGTACTGCGTATCGGCAGCTTCGAGCTGATTCACCGTATTGTTGTGCCTTACAAAGTGGTTATCAACGAGAGTGTGGATCTGGCGAAAACCTTTGGTGCCACCGAAAGTCACAAGTATGTCAACGGCATACTGGATAAGCTGGCAGCACGGGTTCGTATGAACGAGGTTAACGCCAAGCGCGGCAAATAATTTCGTGATTACTTCATGAGCGCAGTGGGTGAATTTGAGCTGATCAGAAACTACTTTGCGGCCATCGGTCGTGACGGTAGCGGCTCTGTTCGCCTGGGCGTTGGTGATGATTGCGCCATCATTGCTCCGCCTTCTGAGCGCGAGCTGGTGATCTCTATCGACACCATGGTGGAAGGAACCCATTTTCTCCCGGGTACCGCACCGGCACAGATTGCCACCCGGATTATGGGGGCAGCACTCAGTGATCTGGCCGCGATGGGAGCGCAGCCGGCGTTTTTTACCCTGGCACTGACACTGCCTGAATCTAACTCTGACTGGCTGCAGAGCTTCTCTGCTGCCCTGGCTGATATGGCAAAACGCTACGGTGTGCAGCTGGTGGGTGGAGATACGACCCGGGGGCCACTGACAATATCGATTCAGGTGCATGGCTGGTGTCACAGAGGCAAAGCCCTGCGTCGCGATGGCGCTAAGCCCGGTGACCGGATCTTTGTCACCGGTACGCTCGGTGATTCCCGTGGTGGCCTCGAGTCGATTCAGCAGCCGCAGTCCACAGGCTATAACCACCACTACCTGCATCAGCGCTTTTTTGAGCCCGAGCCAAGGTTGGATACTGGTCAGATCATCGCTGAGTTTGCCACATCTGCTATTGATGTCTCCGACGGTCTGTTGGCCGATCTGGATCATATCCTGCAGGGTAGCGGTGTCGGTGCGATGATCAATCTGGATGAACTGCCGATCTCCGAAGCGCTGCATCACTGGGCAGGTGAGAAAACCTCACGGGACTGGGCGTTACGCGGCGGCGAAGATTTTGAACTCTGCTTTACCGTGCCCGCAATGCTTGAACCTAAACTCAACTGGGCATTGCGTGAGCATAATGTAGCGGTCACCTGTATTGGCCAGATCTCTGCCGAGCCGGGCATCCTGCTGGTGGATGACGGCCATGTTTCTGCGGTTGAGCCGCAGGGCTACAATCATTTTCCCGGCTAGCTGACAGAAGGATTACACCTGTTTATGAATCGTGCACCGTCATCAGTATGGAAGAATCCGATTCATTTTCTGGCCTTTGGGCTGGGCAGTGGTGCTGCACCCAAAGCACCGGGAACCTTCGGCACGCTGGCGGCAATACCGCTGTTTCTGCTACTGCAGCCTTTAGCGCTGCACTGGTACCTGTTGGTGCTGGTGGTGACTTTTGTCGTGGGTATCTATCTGTGCGGTAAAACCTCGGAAGATATGGGTGTCCATGATCACGGCGGCATCGTCTGGGATGAGTTTGTCGGATACTGGGTTACTATGTTCGCCGCTCCGGCAGGGTGGCTGTGGATTGTGATCGGTTTTGTGCTGTTCCGTATTTTTGATATCGCCAAACCCTGGCCGATCAGCTGGGCAGATAAGAAAGTGCACGGTGGGTTCGGCATTATGCTGGACGATCTGCTGGCCGGTCTGATGGCGCTGGCGGTGATGCAACTGCTGGCACTCTACTTTATCTGATCGCGTTATTCTGCTATTCCTCATACACACTCGCATCAGTTTTTCTCAGCTTTCAGTTTAATTTCAGCAAGCACTGTTAGGCTCTCATTATCCCGCTCTCTGCCTTGATCTCTGGCGGTAAGGTTCAGGAGTGGAAAGTATAACCGGGCAGCACCACGATGGTTGTTGTAAAAAACTATTCTGTATAATGAAATGTCATAGCAGAGAGTAACCGCTGGCCATTTCAGGTGCTGAAGCATAAACGCGTTGAGAGGGGCGCGATAAATGGATGCGGGGCTTTACCCGTGTACCAATTGCAGTGATGGGGCTGCTGGGAGAGAGTATGAAATTAACCGCTGCGTTAGTACTGACAGCCATGCTGAGCATGGGTAACGCCGGTGCCGGTGATACCAGATCACTGGACTATGATGCCTGTCGGGCACTGGTCGAAGCTGGCGAGATTCTGTCTATGAGTGAACTCATGGAACTGGTTTCGTCTTTATCAGACGGCAAAATTCTTGAGACCCGTTTGCTACAGCAGGACGACTCCTATATATATGAAATGGAGATAGCAGGTAGCGATGGTATGGTGAAAATGTTGTTTGTTGACGCCCGTACCGGGGCGGTGGCTGAACCTGTTGTAAAGACTCAAAACTGATCGCAAAGAGGACTGGAATGCGTATTCTGCTGGTTGAGGATGATCCTGCACTGGGGCCGGAATTAAAAACAACGCTGGCGAAACATGGCTATGCGGTGGATCTGGCCGTCAACGGTATCGATGGCGAGATCATGGGCAAGGAAGATATCTATGATCTGGTGGTGCTGGATCTGGGTCTGCCGGATCGTTCTGGTCTTGATGTACTGCGCAACTGGCGCTCCCAGAAAAATAACATTCCGGTACTGGTGCTGACCGCTCGAAGTGCCTGGCAGGAACGGGTTGATGGTTTCGATGCCGGTGCCGACGATTACCTGCCTAAACCCTTCCATACCGAAGAGCTGCTGGCGCGGATGACCGCGTTATTGCGCCGCGCGAATCAGCAGATCAGTTCTCAGCTTGAAGCGTCTGGCCTGACTCTGGATGAAAATACCCAGTCCGTTGTGCGTGATGGTGAGGAGATCGCTCTGACCGGCACAGAGTTCCGTTTGTTGCGTTATATGATGCATAACCCGGGCAGAGTACTGTCGAAGCTGCAACTGGTTGAGCATATGTATGATGACGGCGCAGAAAATGACAGTAACGTGGTGGAAGCCTACATCAAGATGCTGCGTAAGAAGATCGGTCACGACAATATCAAGACCAAGCGTGGCCAGGGCTACGTATTCGGAGAGTCCCGTTGAGATCGATCCAGTCACGACTGAACGTTAATTTCGTTGTCGTTACACTGATCCTGTTTATGCTGTTCTGGTTTGGTCAGAGCTGGTTTCTGCGCCAGATGGCTTATGATTTTGTCGCCTCCCGTCTGACCAGTGATGCTTATACCGTACTGCGTTCGGTTGAAATGGATATTGGCAGTGGCTGGCGGGTCAATGTCGATAATACCTCCTCGGTTTATCAGCAGCCGATGTCCGGTCACTATTTCCAGGTGGCTGTGGATGAAAAATGGTTTTTCTCCCGCTCTCTCTGGGATGGCCGTATTCCTCACGATGAGGGGCAGGATATTGGTCAGGAAAACATCCGCCTGATCGAGCAGAACAACAAACCCACCCTGGTGTACTCCAAAACCTTCATGAAGCAGGGGCGGGAGATTCAGGTGGTGCTGGCAGAGGATATCAGCAGCATTGAGGAATCCCTCAGTCAGCTGGGCTGGCTCGCCGCCGGACTCGGCCTGGCCGGTCTGATCATTCTTCTGACATTACAGATCTATATTATCCGCCACGGTCTGCAGTCTCTCAAAGAGGTGAAAGGCGATATCACCCGGCTCAAAACCGGTAAGATCCGCCAGTTATCCACCGTGACTACCGCCGAAGTGGAGCCGCTGGTTACCGAGATAAACTATCTGGTGCAGAATATGGAGCTGCGTCTGCAGCGTTCCCGTAATGCGGTGGGCAATCTGGCCCATGCTGCGAAAACCCCTCTGACCGTGATTGACCGGCACGTGGATACTCTGCTGGAAGCAGAAGTAGTACAGGGTAAGGACATTCAGGAACAGTCAGCACGTCTTCGGGAGATGATTGAGCGTGAGCTGACCCGTGCCCGTATCGCCGGCGCTGCTTTGCCAGGGCAGCGAATCTATATTGAAGAAGAGCTTGAGAAACTGGTTCGCACTCTGAAAGCGATCTACCGTGAGAAGGCTCTGTCCTTCCGCATTGATGTAACAGCCAGTACCTATTTTCCCGGCGAACGGGATGACCTGGTGGAACTGCTGGGAAACCTGCTGGATAACGCCAGTAAATGGGCGCAGGGGCAGATTCATATCGTCGCGGAGATGGATGAAAACTGCCTGATGCTGGTGGTAGAGGATGACGGCCCCGGCGTACCGGAAGCAGAGCGGGCGCGACTGATGAACCGGGGTGAGCGACTGGATGAGTCGACCACCGGGCACGGGCTCGGAATGAGCATTATCAGCGAGATTGTCAGTCAGTATCAGGGGCGTTTTGTTCTGGGCGCTTCCGAAGAATTAGGCGGATTGTCGGTAGAAGTCATGTTACCGCGTCAGGCAGACATTGAATTACCCGATTAAAAGAAATATCCTCACACCCCTTTTATAATTGATGTATGCCCCCATTTCAGGGGTATATGCAGCCTTTTATGGCTGGTAGAATAGCCGCCTCGTTTTCTGAAGGAATCCATCAGTGTCAGTTAAGTACGTTGCATCATCCAAGCTGCCGACTCCTTGGGGAGTCTTTACCATGGTCGGGTTTGAAGATCTGACGACCGGTAAAGAGCATGTGGCTCTGACCTATGGTGAACTGAATTCAGACACGCCAGCGCTGGCGCGTATTCACTCCGAGTGCCTGACCGGCGATGCGCTGTTCTCGCTGCGATGTGATTGTGGTTTTCAGCTGCAGGAAGCATTGAAGCGTATTACTGAAGAAGGTGCTGGTGTACTGCTGTACCTGCGTCAGGAAGGCCGCGGTATCGGTCTGTTGAACAAGATCAAAGCGTACCACCTGCAGGATGGTGGTGCTGACACTGTTGAAGCGAATGAGAAGCTTGGCTTCGAAGCGGATATGCGCGACTACAGCATGTGTCAGACTATGCTCGAGCATCTGGGCGTACAAAGCGTGAATCTGATGACCAATAACCCGCGTAAGGTTAAGGCGTTGGAGAAGTATGGTCTGAAAGTGTCTAAGCGCGTACCGCTTCAGGTTGGTAAGAACCGCCACAACGAACACTACCTGGCAACCAAGATGGGTAAGCTGGGCCATATGATGACCGAACATCACTTCCAGGATTCAGAGGATCAGAGCTGATTTTCTTGCTGAGCAAATAAGAGAGATAAGAGAAAGCGACCGGTTATGCCAGTCGCTTTTTTATTGCCTGTATGATGCCCTCAGCATCCAGTCCGCATTCGGTAAGTTGCTCGCTTCGGGTCGCATGCTCAATCCAACAGTCTGGAATACCCAGCGTCAGAAGTTCAGTCGTCTTACCCGATGTATGCAGGTACTCACTTACTGCAGCGCCTGCACCACCTTTGATCGAGTGGTCTTCCAGTGTGATCAGCAATTCATGGTCGTTGCAAAGGTTGTCAATCTGGACGGTATCCAGTGGCTTCACGAAACGCATATCCACCAGAGTCAGATTTAGCTGCTCTGCAGCAGCTTCTGCGGCGGGGAAGAGTGGGCCGAAGTTCAGCAGTGCAGCGTGCTGTCCCTGTTGTATCAGGCGGCTTTTGCCGATAGGCAATGCTTCGGCAGGCTCTGCATCAATGCCGGTACCGCTGCCCCGGGGGTAACGCACAGCAGCAGGTCCACTGTATTCATAGCCGGTTTGCAGCAGCTGCATCAGTTCCTGCTCGTCGGCCGGGGTCATGATGACCATATCCGGAATACAGCGCAGGTAGCTGATGTCATAACAACCGGCGTGGGTAGCACCGTCTTCGCCGACCAGGCCGGCACGATCGATCGCAAACAGCACATCCAGCCCCTGAATGGCGACATCGTGGATCAGCTGATCATATGCCCGCTGCAGGAAGGTGGAATAGATCGCCACAACCGGCTTCATACCGCGGTAAGCCATACCTGCGGCCAGAGTGACGGAATGCTGCTCAGCGATCGCTACATCAAAAAAGCGCTCACTGAAACGTTTGGAAAAGGCGATCAGGTCAGAGCCTTCGCTCATTGCCGGGGTAATGGCCGTTAAACGGCTATCCTGTTCTGCCTGCTGACAGATCCAGCGACCGAAGATATTGGCAAACTTAGGGCTGCTCTTTGTGGGCGCCGGTTGGTCAATCGGCTCGATCTTGGTGATGGCGTGGTAGCCCACCGGGTCTTTCTCTGCTGGCGCGTAGCCTTTTCCTTTCAGGGTAGTGATATGCAGAAACTGAGGTCCCGGTGTATTCAGTGCTTTTTCGAGCGCCGGCAGCAATTGGTCGAAGTTGTGCCCGTCCACCGGTCCGGTGTAGTGGAAATCCAGTGCTTCAAACAGCGCAGCGGTGGTGGCATCCAGCTTATCTTTAAGGTTCCTGGCAAGGTAGGTGGCCAGACCGCCCTCGTTGTGGGAGATCGACATATCGTTATCGTTGAGGATAACCAGCATGTCGGCGCTGGTATGGGCGGCATGGTTCAGTGCTTCGAATGCCATGCCCGCGGTCATCGCGCCGTCACCGATAACGGCGACAGTTTTGTGAGGCAGGCCTTGCAGACGGTCGGCCAGCGCCATACCCAGTGCCGCGCTGATAGAGGTGCTGGAATGACCAGTCCCAAAATCATCGTATTTGCTTTCACTGATCCGCGGGAAAGGCGCCAGTCCGTCCTTCTGTCGGATACTCAGCAATGCTTCGCGACGGCCGGTGAGTATCTTATGGGGATAACTCTGATGCCCGACATCCCAGATCAGGTGATCATCCGGGGTATTCAGCAGATAGTGCAGCGCGATGGTCAACTCTGTAACACCCAGGCCCGCGCCGAAATGACCGCCGGTCTGCCCGACAGAGTATAACAGGAACGCGCGCAGTTCAGCAGCCAGTTGCGGTAGCTGATCGGAAGGCAGCTGGCGCAGATCGGCCGGGCTGTTAATGCTGTCCAGCAGGGCGGTCTGCGGGCGTTGTTCGGGAATCGAGTAAAACATGGTGTCCAGACTAATTTAATAACAGCCGTTGTGACCGGCTTTCAGTACTGGCGCTCAACGATATAGTTGGCCAGCCAGCGTAAAGGCTCAGCGCGGTCGCCGAAGCTGGCCAGATTGTCCTGCGCCTGCTGATTCAGCTGCGCCAGTTTGTGTTTCGCGCCATCCAGACCCAGCAGGGACGGATAGGTGGACTTCTCCAGTGCCAGATCGGAGCCCTGAGGTTTACCCAGAGTTTCGGTATCCGCTTCAATATCCAGAATATCGTCCTTTACCTGAAATGCCAGACCAATTGCATCAGAGTAATGGGCCAGTCGGGTCAGGTCTTCGGTGCTGGCCTGCTCACTGGACAGGGCACCCATCTCGATACTGCAATTGATCAGCGCGCCGGTTTTATGGCGGTGCATCAGTTCAAGGGTTTCAACAGGGATACGCTTGCCTTCGTTGGACAGATCAATGGACTGACCGCCTACCATGCCCTGATGGCTGCTGTTGCGGGCCAGGGACTGAATCATCTGTAGCTGAATTGCAGGGGCGATAGTGGTTGGGCGGCTGAGCAGATCGAATGCCAGCGCCTGCAGGCCGTCGCCAGCAAGAATGGCGGTCGCTTCGTCAAACTGGATATGACAGGTAGGTTTGCCACGACGCAGATCGTCGTCGTCCATGGCGGGCAGATCATCATGCACCAGCGAGTAGCTGTGAATGCACTCAATGGCGCTGGCGGCGGCATCGGCATTGCTGAGATCGCCCTGCAGCAGTTGATTGGCCATATATACCAGTACCGGACGCACACGCTTACCGCCATTGAGCAATGAGTACTGCATCGCCGCACGGACTTTCTCCGCATGGCTGGTGGTATTGATCTCTGTTTCCAGCAGCGCTTCTACCCGCTGTTGGTACTGTTGCAGCAGTGCTTTGCCCGACACCTGTTATTCCTCCGGCATCTCAAACGGTACTTCTTTTACCTCACCGTTCTGCTGGATCAGCATCTGCACCTTTTGCTCAGCCTGAGCCAGGATGGTCTGACATTCGCGGGTCAGCTTAACGCCCTGCTCGAAGGTCTGCAGCGACTCATCCAGAGAAAGCTCGCCTTTTTCGAGCTGTTCTACCATGGTTTCCAGCTGTGCGAGGGAGGCTTCAAAATCAGGGGCTTTTTTCTTGGCTGGCATCAGAACTTCCGGTGGCTATTTCTACTGGCTAACAACTGTTTGAAATCGGACTGGCCCGCCCGGTGAATGGGCGATGGTCAATCTGAGACCTGAATTGTACTCTAAACAAAGGGATATAGGTGAACCCGAGTAATTTTTTGGTATGATCAGCCTAATGTTTATTGGGGATTCGGCGATAACAGGTTCTTACAGCGCTACGGTTTCGGGTTATGTAGCGGCTACTTGTTGATGGAGTGGGGAGTATAAGGTGGATTTAGCGACGCTCGTCGGGCTTTTAGGGGCCTTTGGTATTGTTGTTGCTGCGATGGTGACCGGAGGCGATGTCGGTGTCTTCGTCAACGTACCGTCCTTGCTGATCGTTCTGGGTGGCAGTATTTTTGTTGTACTGATGAAATTCCCGCTGGCTCACTTCCTGGCTATCGCTAAGGTGGCCGGTAAGGCCTTCAAGTTTAAATCAATCAAAGCTGAAGACATCATTGCTGAAACCGTTGATCTGGCTGATGCGGCGCGGAAGGGCGGTCTGCTGTCACTGGAAGATAAAGAGGTGAGCAGTGACTTTATGCAGCGCGGTATTCAGCTGCTGGTGGATGGTCACGATCCTGAGGTAGTCAAGGCGCTCCTGAACAAGGAGAAGAGCTTGACAACTGAACGTCACGAATTCGGTATCGATATTTTCAAAGCGATGGGCGATGTAGGCCCGGCGATGGGAATGATCGGTACACTGGTTGGTCTGGTACAGATGCTGTCCAACATGTCGGATCCGAAATCGATCGGTCCGGCGATG
>JAOXSA010000224.1 GCA_025800245.1 Amphritea sp.
CATTCGAAGAGCCGTCTTATTCCGCCAGATCATACCATGTTGGCAGCCGCCCATCGGAGTCCAGGGCGCGAACGCAGTCACGGTAACCGGTGACAACGTTAATTAGTTCAATGACTTAGTCAAATGGCCTTTCCACAAACTGTCGTGAAGTGGGAGAAGACATTCATTCCCTGGTTCCGCGACCACAGTAACGTGTTCCTTACAGCTGCCATGTCGCCTCCTCAGCCGGTGTTCGCTCTATCATACCGCTCATCAAAGTACAGGGTCTTCAGCTCAGCTCAGCGTTTATGTGATGTTGGTCCCGCGTCGCCACTGTTTGTCTCATCCGGCATCGTTCTCCCGAACTTTTTTCTGATCGAGCATCAGCTTTGCCTTACCGCTGTCCGTCCACGCGACCGAATCCATTTGGAAACCGTTTGCGACATAAGTTGCGGCACTGCCCGATGGGCAGATGAGCTTCCGATGAGAAAAGAAGCTTGGGCAGAGCGATTTCAGATGAGATAAACATTGGCGACGCGTGACCGACACCACATAGGCGCTAAGCTGAAGACCCTGTGCTTTGACGGGCGGCATGATCAAACGAACACCGGCTGAGGAGGCGACATGGCAGCTGTAAGGAACACGTTGCTGTGGTCACAGAACCAGGGAATGACTCTTCTCCCACTTCACGCCTGTTTGTGGAAAGGCTAGTTGACGAAGTCAATGAACTATTTAACGT
>JAOXSA010000257.1 GCA_025800245.1 Amphritea sp.
TCCAGCTCTGCATGAAACCTGTCAGCACAAACAGACAGGCGACAAGGGCAAACAGCCCGATGTTTTTGGTTGTCTCGCTCATACCGATTTTCCTTTGAACAGACCGGTCGGCTTGAACAGCAGGACGATCACCAGGATCGCGAAGCTGACAGCGAATTTATAGTCGGTAGAAATCAACTGCATCAGGCTGGAGGGTTCCAGATTTTCCGGCAGCAGATACTTCAGCACCTTTTTCCACGCGTAGGTGATCGTCACCTCAGAGAACGCGATGACAAAGCCACCTGCGATGGCGCCCAGCGGGTTGCCAAGACCACCCACGATTGCGGCAGCAAAGATGGGCAACAGCAGCTGGAAATAGGTGAAGGGTTTGAACGTCTTATCCAGACCGTAAAGCGTGCCCGCCACCGTGGCCAGCGCCGCAACGATCAGCCACGTGTACAGAACCACACGTTCAGGGTTGATGCCAGAAAGCAGCGCCAGATCCTCGTTATCGGAATACGCACGCATGGATTTACCAGTACGGGTGCGGTTCAGGAACCAGAACAACAGCGCCACCACGATGATCGCCGTGACAACGGTGATGCCTTGGGTGGTACGGATGGCCAGACCTTCAGACAGGCCGGTCAACTGTTTGAATTCACGCACAGAAATGATGAACCGCTCACCATCGGCAAAGCGTTGATCATTCGGGCCGATGATAAAACGCACCAGACCGTTCATGATAAACATCACGCCCATCGACACGA
>JAOXSA010000261.1 GCA_025800245.1 Amphritea sp.
TGAGGTTGGCTTGTACTGCACCACTGTACTGATGTCGATCGGCTTCCATTACTACGAAACCATGAACCAGTCGCTGTCGCTGCAGTGGTTTGACAAAAAAGAATCTGCACATCGTTTAGGTCAGATGCTGGCGATCGGTTCGTTCTCCAGTCTGGTGGCATTCGCCATGGTCTGGCTGGCACTGGATATTGCCGGTCTGGCGATGGAAGTGGTTTACCTGATCGGTGGTGGCATTACCGTAGCGATCACTCTGTATTGCTGGCTGGCGTTTAAGAAGATGCCGGAAAAGGTCGAGCAGCATAAAAAGTTAATACTGCGCCGCCGTTACTGGCTGTACTACGCGCTGACTTTTATGGGCGGCGCCCGACGTCAGATCTTTGTGGTGTTTGCCGGCTTCCTGATGGTGGAAAAGTTCGGCTTCTCCGCCGCTGAAATCTCGATTATGTTTCTGGCGAACGGCTTGCTGAATATGCTGTTCGCGCCGAAGATCGGCAAGCTGATCGGTCACTGGGGTGAACGTAAAGCCCTGACCATCGAGTATATCGGTCTGATTATCGTATTCGCCGCTTACGCCTTTGTCTCTGATCCCTGGGTCGCGGTGGCGCTGTATATTATCGATCATCTGCTGTTTTCCATGGCAATCGCGCAGAAGACTTATCTGCAGAAAATAGCCGATCCGAAAGATATGGCTGCAACAGCGGGTGTGGCTTTCTCGATTAACCATATTGCCGCCGTTGTCTTGCCAGCCGCTTATGGTTTGTTGTGGATAGCTTCACCGGCCGCAGTATTCCTGACCGGTGCAGCGATGGGTGCAGTATCACTGGTACTGGCAAGGTTGGTTCCGGAAAACCCTGAACCGGGCAGGGAGGTAATCATGCAGCCTGTAGAAAGGGCTGTGTGATGGAACTCCAGCCACAATAATTTCTGCTATTTCCTGTGGGAAATAAGATGGACCCACCTCCTTTGTGCCATGCTTAACGCATTAAGCCTGGTTCGGCATCTAAAAGAGAGGGTCCATACATGAGTAAGGTTAGCATCATTGGTATCGATTTA
>JAOXSA010000274.1 GCA_025800245.1 Amphritea sp.
GGTACTGCGAAAGGCGGTATTATCTTCGCCATTGCCAAGCAGCTGGGTCTGCCGATCCGTTATATCGGTGTCGGTGAGCAGGTCGATGACCTGCGTCCATTCAAAGCGAAGGAGTTTGTCTCCGCACTGTTTGACTGAGCCTGGCAGTAGGGGCGTCAGACAGAAGCAGCGGTATCGGGGCTATCAGTATTGGGGCCAGTGATATCGGAGCCAGTGATATCGGGTATAGTAGGGTCGGTCAGGAATTAATTCGGGGGACAGCCGGTGATCAGCTTTAACAATGTCACCAAGCGTTACGAAAATGGCTACGAAGCGCTGAACCAGGTTGAGTTCAATATGCGCCGTGGCGAAATGGCGTTTCTGACCGGTCATTCCGGAGCCGGTAAGAGTACCCTGCTGAAACTGATTATGCTGATGGAACGGCCCTCCAATGGCCGGGTACTGGTCGGCGATCAGGATCTGGCGGCCCTGCCAGACCGTGAAATTCCCTATCACCGACGCCGTATTGGCGTGGTATTTCAGAATCACCAGCTGTTATTCGACCGTTCGGTTTTCGAAAATATCGCACTGCCACTGCGTATCTGCGGCTATGATCCGGCCGATGCTGCCCGCCGTGCCCGTGCGGCACTGGATAAAGTCGGCTTGCTGAGTAAAGAGAAACTGAATCCGGTGGTACTGTCCGGCGGTGAGCAGCAGCGGGTGGGTATTGCC
>JAOXSA010000095.1 GCA_025800245.1 Amphritea sp.
CTGCCCAGACCATCAGATCAGCTTCGATCCGCTCACCCTCATTAGCAAGGAAGCCCTGCTCATCAGCGCCGGTAACCCGCTGTTGCTCGCGAATATTGACACCCAACCGACGCAGTTCCTGTCGGGCTGCAAACGCGATCCTGTCTGGCAATGCCGGCAGGATTCGTGGTCCGGCTTCAATCAATTCAATCCTGAGCCGATCCGCCGACATCTCGGGCATGCCGTACACTTTCAGAAGATCTGCAACATGATTGAGCTCGGCAGCCAGTTCAACACCGGTTGCGCCACCGCCAACAATGGCCAGCTTAAGCACCGAGTCTCTGGACTGCTGATTAATCTTCAGAAACTGATTCAGCAACGCCTGATGAAATCGCTCCGCCTGTTTGTGCGAGTCAAGGAAGAAGCTGTGCTCAGCAACCCCAGGCGTGCCGAAATCATTACTGACACTGCCAACTGCCATGACCAGAGTATCAAACGCCAGATCCCGCTCAGGTAACACCTCACGGCCCTGCTCATCCAGTAGCGCCTGCAGCCGGATTCGCTTTCCGATAAGATCCAGATCAACCATCGTGCCCAGCTGAAACTGATAAAAGTGCGAGGCCGCATGAGCCCGGTACACCACTCCATCAGTATTGATATCCAGCGATCCCGTTGCCACTTCATGCAGCAACGGCTTCCAGATATGGGTGCGATTCCTATCGACCAGAATCACTCTGGCCTTATTCTTTTTGCCCAGCTTGTGTCCTAACTGCGTTGCCAGCTCAAGACCACCGGCCCCTCCTCCTACAATTACAATGGTTTGCATGATTAACCCTCAAAATATAGTCAGGTTAACGCCCTGCCTCTCAGGGCACTAACCTGACCTATCTTGTAACGGGTTACAGCCGTCGGACGAACCTATCCGGCTGACTCAACTCAATTATAAAAAGTTATATGAAACCAGAGCATAGAACACTAGACCCGAAAGCGTATAGACTTTGGTAGTAAAAAAAAGATAGCCATGCCTGAAAGACAAAAAAAACGCGCCAGAAGGCGCGTTTTTTTATGAAAACAGCAAGGCTAATCAATCAGCGTATCGATCAGATCAATCATAAACTCTGTCTGCTCAGAATCCATAGGCTCCCAGCTACTGAAGCCCATGCTTTCCAACACTCCCTGACCTTTATCATTCTCATGCATAGTCAGCAGAGCCGCCTGAATTGCCGGAATATGATCAGCCATTCTCGGACCAACCAGTAAGGTGTGATGGACTACGCTGATCTGGCTACTGACCAGAACACGCATCTTTGAGCGAATCAGTTCTGACAACTCATCATAAGCCTCTTTCAGAAAGAAGCCTGCATCTGCACTATTATTCAGAAGATTCTTGGCCACCACCACATAACTGGCGTATTCGCTGATCTCAGTATTACCTTTATCGAGATCTGCAGATTCCAGCATGATCATGCCCATCGTATGAACATCCGGATCATCTGTAGTTGCAATTCGACTGCCCGGCAACAGATCCTCCACCGTCTGAAATGCCGATTCAGCATTCACAGCGATAACAGTTTCATCGGCCTTATTCGCCGGTCGGGCAATAGCCTGAAATCCCAACTCTCGAACCAGCATCGACGCATCATAGGGATTAGCGTAGATCAGATCGAACTTGTCCGCCTGAATATCATTACGCTGCTCATCGAAGCTATCATATAGCTCAAGATGGATCCCGGTATCCAGTTGACGTTGCAGCCAGGTATTAAAAAAATACCAGCCGGAGATATGGTCAGGCGCAAAATCAGGGCTGACCGTCAGATTGAAAGTCATAGATGTTACTCCTCAGCCAGCAAGGTTGCATACAGCGCTTCACTTTCAGCTATTTTGCTGCGCGAAGGCTTGCGTCGCACCGAGGTATATCCCACCAGCTTACCGTTACGGATGTTGGGAATCACCGTGGCTTTAACCCAGTAGTAGGAACCATCCTTACGCAGGTTTTTGACATATCCATGCCACTTAGTGCCCTGCTCAATGGTATCCCACAGTCCTTTGAAAGCGACCGCCGGCATATCCGGGTGTCGGAGAATGTAATGATTTGTACCGATCAGTTCCTCTTCGGAATAACCGGACATATCGATAAACGCCTGATTGGCATGGGTGATAATCCCTTCCGGATCGGTTCGGGATACAATCAATTTGCCATCCGGGTATGGTACTTCCCGGTCAACAATTTCCGCTACACGAGACGTACCGTCGAAGTATTTAATTTCGACGGTACGGATCTCACCTGTATCTAATTCTGACATTTAACCTGCCTTAATTTCCCGCAGACTGCATCAACCACAGCCAGAAACGGAAAATAACTCAGAGAATCTTACCGATCGCTTCAGCAGCACGCTTAACATCCAGGAAGATCAGACCCAGACGAGCGTTTGGCTTCGCAACCACCGTCAGCACAGAATCCTGATTCGCATGCGTCATCAGGATATAACCTTCGTCACCCTTAACAAGTACCTGTTCAAGATCACCCCGCGCCAGCTCCTTAGCGGTGCGCTCACCTAAAGACAGCATTGCAGCACTCATGGCACCTACACGGTCTTCATCCATACCGGATGGCAACAGTGCCGCAATCATCAGACCATCCGTAGAAATCACTGCGGAGGCTTCGATGTCAGCCGATGTACCATTGAGATCACTCAGAATTGAGGTAAGCATCTCAGAACGCATAAACAACTCCTTCCTTATGCTGCTCCCGGACCGGGAGCATATTTATAACCTTTATAATTAATATTCCAGATAGCGTCGTGCCAGACAGCTCAGAATTTCGGCAAACGCTTGCTGATTTAACTTCGGCATATCAGAGATCACCAGACAGAAACGCTGATGTCCCATATGAATCACCCAACAACCGATCTGACTCTGACCAACAGCATTCATAATGCCCCAGGAATCACCTGCCAGACCAAGATCACCACTGATAACCCGCTTATGCCGTTCCTGTAGTGAGATCAGATCCGCAGCCAGCGCGGCCAGTGTTTCAGATTGTTCGGCGCTATAACCGGTTGAGGACAAGCAGAAACCCTGATCATCGGCCAGCAACGCTTTGCCACTATCAGAGAGCTGCTTTAACAGGCCCGGTAGGATATCTTCCAATGGCCCTTTTCTGATTTCTGGCGGTGCCTCTGTCAGCGCTACAAAGCCACGGTCCAGCAGTTGCTGAAATAACCCCATGGCCTGAGTTTCATCCAGGTCAGCCAGCTCAGATACCAGTTCCAGAGAGTAAAGAAGATCGAATTCTGTCGATAATAGTTGCAGCAATAACGCCCGCGCATCGTCCGGTGTTGGATTCAGCGTCGCAAAATACGCCCCACTGGGGGTGATTGCGATATAGCGTATTGAGTCCTGATTATAATCTCCCACGTACTTCTCTCCGGATATACTTCAGAAAATATATGATTACAGCAGCCCGATCCCCGGGCTAACACTTCATCATCCGTAATAACTGTGAGGCTTTGTATTCCTGCACTGTCTACTTAAATGCTCCCAGTGCATGTGCCGCCGTCATAAAGGAGAACACATAGCGCTGATTTATCTTTAATACCTTAACCACTTCAAGTGCCGACAAACTGTGGCGACTCCACAGACTGTTAATCGTTGAGGCATGAGGGATTGCCAACAGGCGATCAAAATCGAGATCATGCCCAAGCCGGTGTGGTTTCTCCGGATCGAGCGCTTTATTCAGACGCCCTTTTGAAGTCCAGAGCGCCAGCTTCCAGATCAGCTCATCGCAATCAACAAACATCACTTTGCCGCTACCGATGCGGGGCTTATCTGCATCAAGATCAGTACGTACGCGCAGAGTCAGCTCCTGATAGCCGAAGCGAGTCAGTGCCAGTGGAATAAACAGGTCTTCACTGAAATCAAACAGAATCTGTTGCGTCGCCGGCAGATAGGCCAGCGTTCCCGGCAAACCGGTAATTTCAACCGGTACCTGCTGGCTTTCACCCTCCGCGATAACTTCCTGCATGATTGCCAGCAGCGTGGAATCTTCTTTAAAGAACATCCTGCGGCGCTGATCCGGATCATACATATCAACATCGGGAGCGTTACCGCAGCACTCATAAACCATCTGGTAGGACAACCGGGCTTTAACATCCTGCGGTTTCTTTTCCTGCACCTTTTTGGTCTGCGGTTTTACTTTGGCTGATTCAGGGGTTGCTACCCGTGGTTTAACCTTCGCCTTTATCTCAACAACCGGCAACTCAGGCTGACTGTCGACTGGCTCAAGTTCAATCTCTTCGATCTCTTCATCACGGTTGCTGGTTTCTGCAGGAAAACGCTCTTTAACAGCAGCAGACTGATTATCACGCATCGCCGCAGCATTGTGATATTCCGTCATCGCCTGACGACCGGCAGCGATGCGCTTCTGATATTCCTGAAACGCTTTCTCGCCCTCAGTGCTGACCGAATTTTCTGCCTCGGCGGTTTCACCCGGCGGCACAAACTGTTCATACGCGTCTCTGATCGCCTTCACCATGCGCTTGCCATCCAGCGGCTTACGCAAAGTGATCAGACCATCAAACTGCTTCTCTGTCGCAGTGACAGCAACAATCGGCCTGATACCCTGAAACTGTTCCAACACCGGACGGGTTGCCGGATGTTCCATATCCACCAGCAACACATCCGCCTGTTCCGGCGCCATCAGAGCAAACTGTTTCTGATGCTGCATAAAGAACAGATCGATTGCTCCGCGCGATTGATTTTCAAAGCCGGCAACGGCGACCCGGAGAATGCTCTGAGCTGCACGCTTATTCAGTTTGATATGAGATACCCCCACAACTAAGCCCCCATCCTGAAGTTACATGATTAGATGCCCGACAGGGGCTGCAGTGAAAAGTTACCGTTACACAACACAGAACGTTGCTTATGAAGTTGCAGTAATGGACCGACCTCATCAGCCTCAAGCGCTTGCTGAAGCAAACCCAGATCATTTTCCCGCAACAGAGGAGAGCCCTGCTCAACCAGACGCTGACGCAACGCCAGACCGCGCTTTTCCAACACCAGGAAAAGATCTAACAAAGCACCGGTAAGTTCGTCACCGTCGTGACAGAGGATAGACAGATAAACCCGTTGCACGTGGCAACGCAGATTGTCCGGCTGCGAAGCAACCAGCCTGCCAAAGTGATGAAGCAGAACAGACTTATGGGGGCCGTCATAGATCAGCCCTTTTCCTTCCAGAGCAGTGAACAGCGTCTCTATATTAAGCGCGTTCAGACCTTCAAGCTCAGCGTTCAGCTCCCAACCGGAAACCGCCGCCCATATCGGTGAATTCACAAGCCTGTCCTCAATAAATTAAGGTTGCATCCTGCCAGATTCGTCCCTGAAATATCGTCGAACCTGCAGATCGATAACAGACGATATTATATAAACGTATGTTTAAGTAAAGATAAACTTTAAAATTAGCACGGCGAAGAGTGTAACCGAAGTAGAAATCCCCAGTTTGGGATATTCACCAAAACTTGACCTGCATCATGCGGTTAACCGAACACCACCGGGCTGGCACAACCTTCGCTTTCCCCTACCCCAGTAGCCTCCACACATAAAACAGATCGGACAGTTGCCAACAATTATTAGCGTTAGCGGCTCCTGAAGCTAAAATTTATGTGCCAGGACCAGATCAGTCGGACAACAGACCGACCACCTGCCAGGCCTTCCTGCACCAACCTTAATGCGCCTGACAGAGATAACAGAAGAGGGCCATACCGTGCTTGAAGCTTACCGTAAACATGAAGATGAACGAGCCCGGGAAGGAGTACCGGCGAAACCTCTGGATGCTGATCAGACTGCAGCGCTGGTAGAGCTCCTGAAGAATCCACCCGCTGGCGAAGAAAAGTTCATCCTGGATCTACTGGAAAATCGTATTCCTGCCGGAGTTGATCAGGCCGCTTATGTAAAAGCAGGCTTCCTCGCAGCTATCACCAGAGGTGAAGCTGAATCACCACTGATCGACAAAGTAAAAGCTGTGGAGCTGCTGGGCACCATGCTGGGCGGTTACAACATCGAACCATTGATCGCTGCACTGGATGACAACACTCTGGCCCCAGCGGCTGTAAAAGCACTGTCTCACACACTGTTAATGTTTGACGCGTTCCATGATGTTAAAGACAAGGCCGACGCCGGGAATAAGGCCGCTAAGCAGGTTCTGCAATCCTGGGCTGACGCAGAATGGTTCACCAGCAGACCTGAACTGGCTGAAAAGATCACTGTGACCGTGTTCAGGGTGCCGGGAGAAACCAACACCGATGACCTGTCTCCCGCCCCTGATGCATTCACTCGCCCGGATATCCCCCTACACGCTAACGCTATGCTGAAGATGCAGCGCGAAGGTATCGAACCTGTTAACCCGGGTGCTGTTGGCCCATTGAGACAGATTGAGGAAGTAAAGGCCAAGGGCCACCCTGTTGCATACGTGGGTGATGTTGTCGGCACCGGCTCTTCCCGCAAATCAGCAACAAACTCAGTTTTGTGGTTCTTCGGCGATAACATCCCGAACGTACCGAATAAGCGCGCTGGCGGTTACTGCTTCGGCGGCAAAATCGCGCCCATCTTTTTTAACACCATGGAAGACGCCGGGGCTCTGCCGATCGAGATGGATGTGTCCAGGATGAATATGGGTGATGTTATCGACGTATACCCGTATGAAGGCAGAGCTGTTAATGCCGAAACCGATGAAACCCTGTGCCAGTTCATTCTGAAGACACCGGTGCTGCTGGATGAAGTTCGCGCCGGTGGCCGTATCCCCCTGATTATCGGTCGCGGCCTGACTGATCGAGCCCGTGAAGCTCTCGGGCTTGGACCATCTGACCTGTTCCGTAAGCCAGAGCAACCGGCTGACACCGGCAAGGGCTACTCCCTGGCGCAAAAAATGGTAGGCAGAGCATGCGGTGTAAAAGGTGTACGCCCAGGCACCTACTGCGAACCAAGAATAACAACGGTTGGCTCTCAGGACACTACCGGACCAATGACCCGTGACGAACTGAAAGATCTTGCCTGCCTGGGTTTCTCCGCTGATCTGACAATGCAGTCTTTCTGTCACACTGCGGCTTATCCTAAACCCGTTGACGTTCAGACCCACCATACACTGCCCGATTTCATCATGAACCGTGGTGGTGTTTCCCTGCGCCCCGGTGACGGTGTAATCCATTCCTGGCTCAACCGTATGCTGCTCCCTGACACAGTGGGTACCGGTGGTGACTCTCACACCCGCTTCCCAATCGGCATTTCTTTTCCCGCAGGCTCAGGCCTGGTAGCATTTGCAGCCGCAACCGGCGTGATGCCTCTGGATATGCCTGAATCGGTCCTGGTCCGCTTCAGAGGCGACGAGCTACAACCAGGTGTTACTCTGCGTGATCTGGTTAATGCTATCCCCTACTACGCCATCAAACAGGGTCTGCTGACAGTTGCGAAAGCCGGTAAGAAAAACATCTTCTCTGGCCGCATCCTGGAAATCGAAGGTCTGCCGAACCTGAAGGTTGAGCAGGCATTCGAACTGTCTGACTCGGCTGCAGAGCGTTCCGCTGCGGCCTGCTCTATCAAACTGAACGAAGAACCAATCCGTGAATACCTCAACTCTAATATCACCATGCTGAAATGGATGATCGCAGAAGGTTATAGCGATGTAAGGACTATCGAACGCCGCATCAGAGGCATGGAAGAGTGGCTGGCTAACCCTGAGCTGATGGAGGGTGATGCCGATGCCGAATACGCGGCTGTCATCGACATAGATCTGGCCGATGTTAAAGAGCCCATTCTGGCCTGCCCGAACGATCCGGATGACGTTAAATTGCTGTCAGAGGTGGCTGGCGATACGATCGATGAAGTCTTCATTGGCTCCTGTATGACCAACATCGGCCACTTCCGTGCGGCTGGCAAACTACTTGATGCTGCCGGTACTACCCTGCCGACACGCATGTGGATTGCGCCTCCGACAAAGATGGATGCAGCACAGCTGACCGAAGAAGGTTACTACAACATCTTCGGACGAGCCGGCGCACGTATGGAGATGCCCGGTTGTTCTCTGTGTATGGGTAACCAGGCACGGGTCGCGGATAAAGCAACGGTTGTATCCACCTCTACCCGCAATTTCCCTAACCGACTGGGCAACGGTGCTAACGTTTACCTCTCCTCTGCGGAACTGGCGGCTGTTGCCGCGCTGACAGGCAAACTGCCAACGGTCGAAGAGTACATGGAATACGCAACTCAGATCGACAGCATGGCCGCCGATGTTTATCGCTACCTGAACTTTGACCAGATCGACTCTTACATCAACAAAGCTTCTGACGTGATTGCCAGAACATAGCGAGTCGATAACCCGAATAACGACCCGTTGTCGTAATACCCTTTCAGAAGCGATTAACGGGCTAACCAGCAGAAGTAAAAATCCACCTTCTAAAGAAGGTGGCTTTGATGAAGCCCCCTCGAAGGGGGCTGACTTCTATAGCAGGTTCAGTTGGCTTCGTTCCATCTCTTTTTCAACCTTTTCCTGATGTCTTACATAACGCCTGATTAT
>JAOXSA010000283.1 GCA_025800245.1 Amphritea sp.
AGTTACGAAATTGTCATATTTTCTTCTCCGATGCGGAGAAGAGTGGCTAGACAGGAAGGCGAAGCCTTCCTTGCTAGTGGCGGGTGGCTGGAAAGAGCCTTCTATATAGGTACTGTGGAAATGAGCGCCGTAAGGGAGACCAGTGTTCTTTTCTGCAAGCATAAAAAGAACAAAGCCCTTAAAACATAAAACCGCCTGACGGCGGTTATATGTTTTGCTGTTTCTAGCAAGGAAGCTTCAGCTTCCGGTCTAGCCACTAGCGAGGCTGGCTTTGCCAGCCGCTCTCGCCACTCAAAAACGCCTACGCGTTTTTGCTAACTCACATAACTCAGCGGTACAAATGTACTCCACAGAATTACAGTAGTGGCCAGTAATCCCACCAGCACACACAGACCTACAGTCAGAATTGAAGATGAAAAGAAGAAAGCCCGGTCTTCAGGTATCTGCATAATTTCTGGTACACCGGTATAAAGCAGATAGATTGTAAAGCCCAGTGCAACCAACCCTACCATCACGTTTAGCCAAAGAACCGGATACAGACCTACAATCCCGGCCAGGAATAATGGCGTTGCTGTAAAGGTAGTCAGTACCATGCATTCATCCATGGTTACATTGCCACCGTAAGTTTTTTCCATCCAGTGAATCGTGTATGCGATAAACCCGACAGCCACCCACATCGCAACATAAAAAGCGATAGCGGCCATCAATGCACTTCCCGTTGCGAGTTTAACAAAGTCGCCACCGGCTATACTCCAGCCTACCTGGGTGGTACCGATGAAAAGTGATAACGCAGGAATTGCAGCCAGAATGCTGATCTGCGCCATAAAGCAGTGCATAGTGGAATAATGTTCTTTTCTGATATCTTTCCACTCATGCTTAGGGTCATACAGCACACCCCACATATGTTGTATAAACATAGATCTAACCTCCTAAGGCTGCTGTTCACCCTCAGCCTTAATTGCGTTTCAGGATTAATCGTTCTCCTTCTTCCATACGATTAACTCGATTGCCCCCTTCTTCCTGAGAGCGACTTACCTTTAGTGTAGTTGCATTCCGTAATGATCGAGTAATAAAACCGCAAAAAGCCACATAATATATTTAATACTGAACCAGAACATGGCCAGCGGAGCCTGACTATCTGTTCCATGATACACACGCCACGCCCACTGCATGAAACGAATATTCAGGACTGTCATACCTGCCAGATAGATCAATCCACTCATTCCCGTCATAAAGGGGAACAACGTCGTCAGGACCATTAGTACGCTATACAACAGAATCTGCAGGCGGGTATATGATTCACCATGAGTGACCGGCAGCATCGGAATTCCCGCTCTGGCATAGTCGTCTTTCTTATGAATACACAGCGCCCAGAAATGAGGCGGCGTCCAGGCAAAGATAATCAGCACCAATAGCAGACTATCAGCTTCAACCGCACCGGTTATTGCAACCCATCCCAGTAGCGGAGGAGCAGCACCGGCAATTCCACCGATGACGATGTTCAAAGGTGTCGCCCGCTTGAGCAACACAGTATAAATAACCGCATACCCGACCAGAGCAGCCAGAGTCAGCCATGCTGTCAGTTGATTGACTAACAGGGTGAGTATCATCATTCCAGCCATAGATAGCAGACCGGCGAAAATCAGCGCCTGAGCCGCACTGACTTTGCCCTGAGGCAGTGGCCGCCGATGGGTTCTGGCCATTCGGGCATCAATCTGCCTATCCATCACATGGTTGACCGCTGCTGCCCCACCAGCCATTAAGCCAATGCCAAGCGTTGCCCAGATAATAGTATAAATATCCGGCAGCCCCGGTGCCGCCAGAAACATCCCGACCACAGCCGTTAGTAACATCACTGCAACAACCCGGGGCTTACACAGTTCAAGATATGCCCGGCATGTTTCCTGTACCGATGTCAGTCCACTCTCAATACTATGCATAAGCCACCCCCGATTCAGCGTGAAAATGTCCGACACTGTATTTGAGCCATAACAGGCTCAACAGCAGAGCAACCGCTATACCATGATGCGCAATTGCCAGAACTACCGGTACACCCACAACAGCATTGGCAACTCCCAGTAATATCTGAGCCATCAACAATGAAAGAGAAATAAGTAGTGCCGCTCTTAACTCAGATCTGGGCCACAAAGCGACTGCCATAAACAGCAAAACACCTGTCACAACCAAAGCACCAAGCCGATGAGTCATCTGAATTGCAGCTCTGGCGGGATGCGGCAGTACACCTCCCAGATAGTTCTGTTCAGTATTCAGTGACGGCGTGAAGCCTCCTGCAAAGTCCAGTTCAACCGATTGATCGGCGCACTTAAACCAGTGATTACAAGCCCATCCTGCATAATTGGCACTGGTCCAGCCTCCCAGAATCATCTGCATAAAAAGCACCACCAGCGCGAGATTGATCAATTTCTTCTGACGATTCTGAATCTTTTCCAACCCAGGATTCACTTCTTGCTTCTGAATCGATCCGGACAACCTTATTGCCAGATGAGTCAGCAGTGTCAGCGTCAATAAGCCACCCAGCAGATGCCCGGTAACCACTAACGGATGCAGCTTCAGTGTGACGGTCCACATACCGAACATACCCTGAGCGATCACCAACACCAGCAAGCCAATCGACACTCGCCATGGATAGTCATGCTGGTGACGTCTTTGCCATCCGAGCAGCGCCAGAATCAGAATCAGGAACCCCAGTGCGCTGGCCATGTAGCGATGCAACATCTCAATACTGCCTTTCTGCACATCCACCTGCACACCGGCAAAGCGTTGTTCAGCCCTGCTGATCTGCTCTTCGGTATCCGGCACGGTAAACTGACCAAAACAACCCGGCCAGTCCGGGCATCCTAGTCCCGCATCCATAATCCGGGTCCAGCCCCCGACCAGAATCACCAGCAGCGCCAACACGACTGCAACTCTACAGATTACTGATGGCCAGTATCGGGTCATATCAACCTACCTTGGACAGTTTCATCAGTCGTTTCAGGTCTTTAAGAATGGCCTGCGGAGATTGTTTTAACTCGTAATACAGCACCAGATTGCCCAATGGATCTGCCACTGCAATACGTTGATCACCGGCCGTCAGGCTACGTACCACCAGCCGCTCCCGCTCTTTGCCCAGTGCCGCATGCAGATTGGGCAGGCGTTTCTGCCATTGATCACACAGTCCATCACATTCTGCGGCACGAAACAGGACCAGTTGCCAACGTCCATCAGTCGGTAACTGCTGTTCAAGCTGCATGGATTCCAGTGTCGTACCGGCAGGATATAACTGACCATAATTCACCTGCTCCGGAGGCCGCCAACCAGAAAAAAAGGCCGTCATCGCTATAAGTAAAGGAATCAACGCTATTCCCCATATCAGCCAGAACACGCCTCTTGAACCCGTATCTGTCACCATCATTTCCTCCCCGGCCTGCCTCGCCTCAGAAACCACACAGTGCCTGTGATCAGAACCAGAGTCAGACCGAACCATTGCACGGCATACCCCAGATGCTTTTCAGGAGTCATCGTAACCACCGGCCACCCTGGGATCACGTCCTCAATGATCGGTTCAGACACTCTGATCACACCGTCGAAAAGTGGCGTCTGATAGACTGTCATTCTGGCCAGATCAATCTGCTGAATGCGTTTTGGCCAGCCTGATTCCCATATGTCTTTTCTCAGCACGATCACTGCCTGCGGATTGATCAGACGCCCACTAACCTCAACAACACCCTCAGGCATTACCAGCACCGGTAAATAACGCCTGTCAGGATCGGCTGCAACCCAACCCAGATTGACCAGCACCGAGCTCAACTCTCCTTCAGGGCGGAACACCCCCAATAGCTCATACCCCACGCGCCCCTCTCGGGTTCTGTTATCCAGCAGAAAAATCATTTGTGGATCAAACTGCCCTGCTAACCGGACTTTCACACCATCTTCAAAATCTGATGCAGGCAGAAACTGCTGCTCTTTCGCGGCTTCCCAGGCTTGGAGTCGCTGTTCTTTCAGACCAGCACGGTGCAGCTGCCAGAATCCCAACGTGATCAATACCGGAACAAACAATGCAGCAAACAACAGCACCTTCCACTTGCCTCTTGCTCCTGACTGTCCTTTACTCATAAGCATGTTTCCTTGCGGCGAATTGTCATGCTCAGATTTCTGATAGCCCTGCTTTTTATCGCAATCATCATCAGCCTGTTCAGCGGCCTCTATTTTCTGCTTAAGGATCAGAGCCGCTCTAGCCGTACGGTCTGGTCGCTGACAATCCGTGTCGGGTTAGCACTGGTGCTTATCCTGCTGCTATTACTGGGCTTCTATTCCGGTGAATTGCAATTACGCACGCCCTTTCCTGTCTCTGGCGGATAACATTCACAGGATATAAACAAACAGAAACAAACCAATCCAGACCACGTCAACGAAATGCCAGTACCAGCACACCGCTTCAAAGCCAAAGTGGCTCTGGGGTGAAAAGTGTCCCCGCATCACCCTGAGCAGAATAATCAGCAACATAAATGCCCCCAGAGTGACATGCATGCCGTGAAAACCCGTGAGAATAAAGAAGGTGGCACCATAGATACCGGCCTGTAGCGTTAGCCCTAGCTCGTTATAGGCTTCGACATACTCCATCACCTGAAATACCAGGAACGCAGCCCCCAGCAATACCGTTATGGTTAGCCAGAGCGTGACCGCCGGACGACGATTCTGCTTCAGGGCTTTGTGAGCGATGGTGACGGTGATACTCGAACTGACCAGCAATAGCGTATTCAGCAACGGCAGATGCCAGGGATCAATCAGCCCTTCCGGCCCCGGAAAAGCCTCCATATCCGGCGTCTGCATCAGCGGCCAGGTGGCTTCAAAATTCTGCCACAGCATATTAGAGACACCTTTTTCCCCTTCACCGCCCAACCAAGGCACTGCAAGAGTCCGCACGTAAAACAGGGTGCCGAAGAAAGCGGCAAAGAACATCACTTCAGAGAAAATGAACCAGCTCATTCCCCAACGAAAAGAGCGATCCATCTGATCAGAGTAAAGACCCGCCTGACTTTCATCGATGACATGCCCGAACCAACCGGTCAGCACCAGCCCCATGATCAGGGCTCCCAGCAATAACAGCGTCAGCCCCACTCCTCCACCGCTGTTGGCAGACATTGCATTCATCAGACTACCGGCACCGTAAGCGATCAGAAACAGGGCGATTGATGCCAGTAAGGGCCAGCGGCTCTGGCTGGGAACATAATAACTCTGAGACTCCGAGCTACTGTGAGATTGGGTACTCATAACATCCTCCTGCTATCTTTCGGCAACCGGGTCGCTGCAGGCTGGGCTTTCGGGGTAATGTCAAACAGTGTGTAAGAAAGCGTAATTGTAGAGATGTGCTCTGGCAGCGCAGCATCAACAGTAAACAGTAGCGGCATATCTTTAGTTTCACCGGCCTGCAGAGGCTGATTTTCAAAACAGAAGCAGTTCACTTTATGGAGATATTCCGCCGCTTCGGAAGGTGCCACGCTTGGAACCGCCTGACCGACCATAAACCGAACCGAAGGATTGGTAACTCTGTATGCAGTATGCTTCATCTCGCCGGGATAAACCGTCAGCTCCCGTTCGACAGGCGCAAATTGCCAAGGCATCGCCTCATTATTAACCGCGATAAACTGCACCCTGATACGACGTTCAGTATCTACTCCCACTTCGGTCACCGGCCCGGTGTTCAGTACCTTACCGTTCAGACCGGTGATCTGGCAGAAAACATCGTATAAAGGCACCAACAGAAAGCCAAAACCAAACATCAACACCGTCAGCAGAGTCAGACGGAGCAGAAGTGGACGATGATTTGACGGTGATTGCTGCATAACCCACCTCAGTGGCTCGCTTTGCTCAGCTGTTCAGCCGTCGGCGGCGTACTATAAGAGTGATAAGGAGGTGGTGAACTGAGCTGCCACTCAAGTCCCCGGCTACCTTCCCATACCTCATCAGTCGCTTGCTTACCGGAACGGATACAGCAAACCACGTTATAGACAAACAACAGCTGGGAAAAACCGAAGATAAAGGCACCGACTGTAGCGACCATATTGAAATCAGCAAACTGCAAGGCGTAATCCGGTATCCGCCGTGGCATACCTGCCAACCCCAGGAAGTGCATCGGGAAGAAAGTGATATTCACACCGATAAACGACAGCCAGAAGTGCAGCTTACCCATGCTTTCGTTGTACATATGACCGGTCCACTTCGGTAGCCAGTAGTATGCAGCGGCCATAATGGAGAACACTGAACCCGGCACCAACACATAGTGGAAGTGCGCCACGACAAAGTAGGTGTCGTGATACTGGAAGTCCGCCGGCGCGATCGACAACATCAGCCCGGAAAAACCACCTATGGTAAATAGCACTACAAAGGCCAGTGCAAACAACATCGGCGTTTCAAAGGTCATGGAACCACGGAACATGGTGGCGATCCAGTTAAAGACCTTCACTCCGGTCGGTACCGCGATCAGCATTGTCGTGAACATAAAGAACAGCTCACCGGCCAGCGGCATACCCACCGTAAACATATGATGAGCCCAGACAATAAACGAGAGAAAGGCGATGGAGGCAGTCGCATAAACCATCGACGCGTAACCGAATAGCCGCTTACGGGCAAAGGTAGGAATAATCTCAGATACCACTCCGAAGGCCGGCAGAATCATAATATACACTTCCGGATGACCAAAGAACCAGAACACATGCTGGAACAGCACCGGGTCACCACCACCGGCGGCATCAAAGAAGCTGGTGCCAAAATGGATATCCATCAGCATCATGGTCACTACACCTGCCAGAACCGGCATCACAGCAATCAACAGAAACGCCGTGATCAACCAGGTCCAGACGAACAGCGGCATCTGCATCAGCTTCATACCAGGGGCACGCATATTGAGAATGGTCGCGATCACATTAATTGCCCCCATGATCGAACTGATCCCCATCATGTGCACAGCAAAAATAAAGAAGGTAACGCTGGGAGGTGCATAAGTTGTCGATAAAGGTGCGTAGAAAGTCCAGCCAAAATTCGGCCCACCGCCTTCCATCAACAGCGTGGATAGCATCATCGTGAAGGCAAACGGCAGAATCCAGAAGCTCCAGTTATTCATCCGGGGCAGCGCCATATCCGGAGCTCCCACCATAATAGGAATCATCCAGTTAGCCAGCCCCACAAAGGCCGGCATTACTGCACCAAATACCATAATCAGGCCATGCATCGTGGTCATCTGGTTAAAGAATTCCGGCATCACCATCTGCAGGCCCGGCTGGAACAACTCGGCACGAATGGTCAGCGCCATACAGCCACCAATGAAGAACATCAGCAGACTGAAGAGCAGATAGAGCGTCCCGATATCTTTGTGATTGGTGGTATATAGCCAACGGGTTATGCCCCGGGCTGGTCCATGGTGTCCGTCGGACATAGTCTGATCTACACTCGCCATGGCTTACTCCCCACCCAGCAGCTGCTGGATTTGCTGTACTGTCACCATGCCGCCCTGGTTACCCCAGGCGGTACGTTCGTAAGTGATTACTGCAGCCAGATCGACGGCGCTCAGCTGCTCGCCAAAAGCCTGCATTGCGGTACCCGAACGGCCATTGACGACCGCATCAATATGTCCGGCCGGATCTCCCTGCATCAGTTCAGTGCCAACCAGTCCGGGGAACACACCGGGAATCCCCTGGCCATTAGCCTGGTGACATGCCAGACAACTGGTCTGGTAGACCTCTTCACCTCTGGCAAACAGCTCTTCCTGCGTCCAGGCTTTTTCAGCGGACTGCTGGGCTGCGACTTTCAGGCTTGCCTGTTCGGCCAGCCACAGATCGAAATCAGCCTGAGAACGGACGTCCACCACAATCGGCATAAAGCCGTGATCCCGTCCGCACAATTCAGCGCACTGGCCGCGATAGATACCGGGCTCATCCACCAGCGTCCAGGCTTCATTGATAAAGCCCGGCACAGTATCCTTCTTCACTGCCAGCGCCGGCACCCACCAGGAGTGAATCACATCATTAGAGGTCAGCAGGAAGCGTACTTTTTTACCGGCAGGAATCACCAGCGGCTGATCCACCTCAAGCAGATAGTTTTCGCCTTTGGTTTCAGCATTGTTGATCTGCTCTCTTGGCGTTGAAAGATTACTGAAGAAGTCGATATCGTGGTTGAGATACTGATAGCGCCATTTCCACTGATAGCCGGTAATCTGAATATCCAACTCAGAATTATTCTTATCGTACATATCAATCAGAGTGGAACTGGCGGGTACGGCCATGGAAACCAGGATGATCACCGGAATCACCGTCCAGAGCACTTCGATGAAGGTGCTCTCATGAAAATGAGCAGCCTTCGCACCACGGGATTTTCTGTGCCAGAAAATCGACCAGAACATCACACCGAATACCACTACAGCGATGGCTACACAGATGTAAAAAATCACCATGTGCAGGCTGTAGACAGAGCGGCTGATCTCAGTCGCCCCTTCAATCAGGTTGAGCTGCCAGTCCGCATTTGCCTGTTGCACACAGAAAAGCGGCGCAAAAAAAAGCCCTGCATACAGCAGGGCCCTTCTGTAACTACTCATCTCCAGGCCTCCTTGCTGTTGATAACGTAACAGCGGTGCCCCAAGTGGATCTAATTATTCTCTAGCCGACATTGAATCCGTGTCAGAAATAAAGCTCAGTCGTCATTTCGCGGCGAAAAACACTTTAAAAAATTCCCAGTAATTCACTTGGTTATAAGCCAGTATAGCAGCTGATCTGAAAGCGCAAGTTTTGTTTCAAATTCAGAATCCATGTCTCAGGCACATACGATCCGGACCTGAGTACGCAGCATTATCACTACCCCGCCAGTGTTATCAATAGCCAGTAAAGCATCGCGATCAGAGCGACCAGAAAAGCAGCTGAAGCCAGCAGACTCAACCAGAGAGAGGGCATTGGCATATTAAATCGCCGCCTCGGTTCTTCCGGTGGATCAGCAAACAGCATATTCGACAATCTGAGCAGACGGCCGAACAAAAACCTAAGCAAAACAAAAAGTTGTTCAGGTAGTCGTTCAGGTAACATAGGTCACCTCCTACCGATTTCAGAACCCGTCACCATGACCGGATTCCTATTAACCTCGCTTCTTTAGGTATAGTCGATAGCCGAGCATTATGGCTAGCAGTAATGCAAAAAACAGGTGCTGACCGAAATCAGAGCGGATCTGCCAGATAAAATGCAGCAATACCAGCAGGCTGGCGGGATAGATCAGACGGTGCAGCTGCAACCAGCGTTTACCCAGCTTGCGCTGCATTGCACGGGTAGAAGTGACAGCCAGAGGGAGGAGTAACAGTAAAGCTATTGTGCCGACAATGATGTACGGCCGCTTGGTCAGTTCACGTACCAACAGATCCAATCGCCACTCAATCAGAAAGGCAGTAAAGGCTAACAGGTGGAGTGCGGCGTAAAAGAATGCGTAAAGGCCAAACATACGACGGAAACGCATCAGCCATGACCAGTTAAACTGTTTTCTCAGCGGCGTTACTGCCAGTGTCAGCCACAGCCAGGTCATCGCCCAGAATCCCAGTTCAGTCACCACCGTGCGGGCAGGATCTGCACCCAGGTTATTTTCAATAATATCCCGGATCAGCAGCAGAAGAGGCACCAGTAACAGCAGAAACAGCGTCCACCAGCGTATCACGCTGAACGGCTTTACTCCGCTCAGAACCACCGCTTCAGATCCATTCCCTGATACAGATGAGCAACTTCATCGGCATAGCCGTTAAATGGCTGAGTCACCACGATGTTCTGGTTAAACAGCGTTGAAGGCAATCGTCGCTCAGTCGCCTGTGACCAGCGAGGATGATCGACTTCAGGATTCACATTGGCAAAAAATCCGTATTCATCCGGAGCGGTCTTATTCCAGCTGGTCAGGGGCATCGTCTCTGAGAAGTGGATCTTCACAATTGACTTAATCGACTTAAAACCGTATTTCCAGGGCACCACCAGACGTAATGGCGCGCCATTCTGCGGTGGCAAAGCGTTACCATAAACGCCCACCGCCAACAGTGTCAGCGGATTCATCGCCTCATCCATGCGCAGACCTTCCACATAGGGCCACTGGATCGTCGTGAACGCGCTGCTCTGCTCCGGCATCTGATTTGTGTCAAACAAAGTGGTGAACTGCACATACTTTGCTTTCGAGGTAGGTTCGAAACGTTTGATCAGATCGGCCAGCGGAAAGCCCAGCCAGGGAATAACCATCGACCAGGCTTCGACACAACGCAGACGGTATACCCGGTCTTCCAGTGCGTGGGGTTTAAGAATATCTTCAAGGTTGTAATTACCCGGACGAGCGACTTCTCCACTGATCTCAACCGACCAGGGGTCGGTACGGAACTGTTGTGCATTACGCACCGGGTCGCGTTTATCGGTACCAAACTCGTAAAAGTTATTGTGGGTAATAACGTTGTAGTAAGGCGCCAGATCTTCTTCGGTAGAAAGTGCAACATTGCGTGTCGCCGCCGCAATTTTCGACTGCAGCCAGTCCGGCCCGGCATAACGGGGCAGATCTTCGGGGATAGTGTAATCCATCGCCGCGCGGGCATGGCCACTGAATCCAACCAGCGGCACAGAAGCCAGCGCCAGTCCATGTTTCAGAAACTGACGCCGTTGTCGGTAGACCGATTCAGAAGTAATCTCAGATCCGGGAATGGCACTGGGCCGTTTAATCAGCATGGTCACCTCCTGATCGGTCTGTCTGTGTTAGCGGGCTTTATACACCGATATTCTTACGTTTACGTAATAGCCAGAGTACCGGACCAGACAGGGTATAGCCCAGAATCAGCAGCCACAGGAAGATGGGTGGGCTGATAGAGATCACACCGATTGTCAGCACAATTGCCAACAGAATCATAAAAGGAATTTTGCCTTTCGGATCAACATCCTTAAAGCTGTAGTACAGCACGTTACTGACCATCAGAATACCGACCAGCGCGACATATACGGCGATGACATAGATAAAGCTGCTGACATCCACATCAAACTCGACGCAGGCCCAGACCAGACCAGCCACCGAAGCCGCTGCAGCAGGGCTTGGCAAACCGATAAAATAACGCTTATCCACAGAGCCGATCTGAGTATTGAAGCGCGCCAGTCGCAACGCCGCACCGGCAACATAGATAAAGGCACAGAACCAGCCGAATTTGCCAGCATCACTGAGCGCCCAACTGAAGGTAACCAGCGCCGGAGCCACACCAAAAGAGACCATATCAGAGAGGGAATCATATTCCGCGCCAAAGGCACTCTGGGTATTGGTCAGACGCGCAACCCGGCCGTCCAGACCATCCAGTACCATCGCTACAAAAATAGCGATCGCTGCACTGTCGAAGACACCATTCATGCCCGCAACAACAGCATAGAAGCCGCAAAACAGAGCACCGGTCGTGAACAGGTTCGGCAACAGATAAATACCACGGCTACGTGGCTTTACACTTTCCTGCTGGCCGTTTTTATCGCCCGGCTTTCCTTGTTCCTGTGGTTCATTCATAAATATGTTTGCACCGCTCAATTAATAAAATTGCCGACATTCTACTGACACAATCGCCGGAATGCTACGCAGGGAGCGACACACCCAGCAAAACCCTATCGACAAACTTACGCACCAGAATGTTCGACTCCGGTGTTTCCACCGCTGAGCTGAGCACTCGGTCCAGTTGACCATCACCATCTGTGTAATGGGATTTGTAAAAAGTCAGCCGCTCAACCAGCGTTGCCCGGTCCACTTCAGGATGAAACTGAAATGCCCAGAACGGCTTATCTTTTAAACGAAAACTGTGGGCACACTGCTCGGTATACGCTAACAGTTCACAGCTCTCTGGTAACTCACGGGCATACTGTCGATGCACTGAGATCGCCTGAAAACCATCCGGAGTATCGCAATAGATAGGATCCTGCCGCGCACTGTCAGTCAGGCTGATCGGCATGGTTCCCATTTCAAAGTCCTGATCCTTATGCAGAATCTCACCACCGAGGGCCAGCACCGCCAATTGAAACCCGAAACAGGACGCAAACACCGGCATACCGGTTTCTGCGCAATGACGAATCAGTTTTTGAGCCTCCAGTACAAAGGGATATTCATCGGGCTTGAGGACATTCGCCTCACTGGCACCGCCGACCAGCAGAGCATCATAACCATCCGCCGCTGTTTCTGGAAACTCAGGGGTATCAAAGACGTTCAGAATCTCAATCTGAGCATCCGCTACACCGCAGTATTCAGCGAAGCTCTGGTGTTCTTCGCGACGCACCTGAGCACCATCACGAATCTGCAACAGCAGTAATCTCAGCTGATCACGCTGTCGGATCACAGGGTTCTGTGGATTGTTCAAAGCAGACTTCCTTCCGTTTAACAGTTCCAGCATACCCTGCTCAGCGCCAGACTCAAGCAGGGTGAGCGCTCACTACTTCAATCCGGGCAGGAAGAATGGAATATCGATCCGCTTTTCTGTCAGTTTACGGGTAATGGCCTGCTTCAATGGCGCAAAGTTATTGGCGATCCGCAGCGTCGCTTTACGAGCCACTTTGGCCGCAAAATTGTCATTAGTGAACAGCCCTACTACCAGATTCGTTCCCATATACATCGGTTTGGTTACCCGCATATGGGTGGTCTGATATCGCTCCAGCACACTGACGGAGCCGATATCCCGCCCCTGATCCAGCGCACTCTTAATCTCTTTCGCCAGCGTCTCCTGACTGCGTAGCCCCAGATTAAAGCCATGAGCAGTAACCGGATGCATACCCACCGCAGCATCGCCAATCACAGCAAAGCGACGGCCAACAAACTTATTGGCATGTACCGCCACCAGCGGATAAAGATGGCGACGACCATACAGTTTCATCGAGCCAAGCTGACCCTGCAGGCGCTGTTCGATATCCGCCGCAAAGGCCTCTTCACTCATGTTATAGATGCTGTCAGCTTCAGCACTGGATACTGTTACAACAATGGATGACAGGTTGCCGGTCATCGGCAGAATTGCCAGCGTGCGACCGTAGTGGAAACACTCGAACGCTGTCTGGTTATGAGGAATGCTGTGCTCCATCCGACACACAATGGCAGTACGGGAAAAGTCTTTCATCGACGCCGGAACGCCCATCTTACGACGGGTTTCTGAGAAACGGCTGTCGGCCGATACCAGCAGATCGCAGGTCACCCGCTCACCGTTGGAAAGCTGTACCCAGGCCTGCTCCGTAGTACTGCCAACATCTTCTACTGAGACTTCAGTCAGCAACTCGACATTGTCCAGCCCCTCAACCACTTCGAAATAGGCTTTACGGATTTTGTCATTCGGTACCAGATAGCCCAACGCATCCAGATCTGCAGACTGATTATCAAAATCCAGGGTATAGCTGGAATCACCGTCCAGCACCTTTGCCGCGCAGATCGGTGAAATATCCTGCTCGGCCAGTTGCTGCCAGGCACCGGATGCTTTCATCATCTCCAGCGACAGATGGGTCAGCGCGATCTCCCGGCCATCCTCCGGCGGCTCACGCAGGGTTTCCAGTGAGGAACGCTCCACCAGCAGCACTTTCAACGGCGTTTCCGCCAGAGAACGTGCAAAACTCAGCCCCGCCGGGCCCGCGCCAATGATCACTACATCGTATTTCATAACCAGCCTGTTCCGGATTTAACCTAAAGAAGTCTGACACCATAGCGATTCAACACCCGGATTGCCCCGACTCAGATCAAATGAGTAGCAACTGTTAGCTGCTCTGACGCTTCGATCCGGTTTTTCTGCTGAATACACACATCAGAAAAAACGCTTACCTAGCTATCCTGAAGGTAAAGGGCAATGCGCCCGTCAGTTTTACACCGTGATCGAGTTCGAAGCGCCAGGCACGCTTCGCACCGGCAAAGAGCTGCACGGCAGGATCGTCGTCCCAAAGTATTCCGACCCGCCCGGTGAGCATCAACAGATCTCCAGTTTCAAAATCAATGAAAAGCAGACCTGCTTTAGGCACCATCAGAAAATTACCCAGAGTCATAAATACATTATTTCCGGAATAATCGGGAATGATGAGGACATTACCTTCAATGCTTATAAAGCCGGGCTGACCTCCGCGATGTGAAACATCAACACCTTCTACTTCGGGGTTATTCTGTTGCTGTGCATAACTGGCGACAAACATCGTATCCGCCTGGCCGATAAGCGTCTCTGCGGCACTATCCAGAGTGGTAAAAGCTTCCGCCAGCTGTGGTTGCGGAACTGATGGATTATCTGCCTGTTGTACATTCCGGGGCTGTATATATCTCGGACAGTTTCCCATCGACTGATCCACCGCCAGCGTAAAACTGTCCGCTTCGATGTTACTGACTCTGGCATTCATCCGGTTTCGACGACGCGTTGCCAGCTCAATACCTAACAACCCAACCGGAGCATCCGGAATGATTCCCCGTGAGATAGGGTTTCCGGCCTGCACCTGGGCATTAATGGTCAGTTCAGTAGGTGTTGAGGATGTTATAAAACCTGATTCACCCGCTAAAACAGACGCCCACGGCCAGCCCTGCTCATCCACACTACCGACCAGCACGTAAGACAATCCTGAAAAAAACGCCCGGTGCTGATCCGGCATGAAGGACCGGATCACTTTTCGTCCCATCGCCTCAATTTCAGCTGACATACCGATATGTTGATGCAACATACGCTCACCTTCATGAAACGGACTCTGATCAGCAAACCGATTGTTCGGCACCTTTAATTCAGTGTTCATTACTGGCCTCCTGGGTATTCAGTCATTTTCAGATCAATAGAGAGACGGGGTAATCGGCAAGCGAGGACTAACCAGATGTCATCGCCTGCACTCGAAGCGCGACAAGATTCAGGCTAACAGTCCCGCTTTGGTGGCAGGCATCGCAACAAAGCCGGACTGACCTTCGATATTCTGCAGCAAACGCCGGACATTCGGATAAGGTTCCAGTGAAATACCGCCTTCCGGAGCATGAGCGACATAGCTATAGATCGCCACGTCAGCAACGGTGAGACAATCACCTACCAGATAGTCGCGTCCCTCCAGATGATTTTCCAGTTTCCCCAGTACCCGGGCAGCAATCGTTTTAGCAAAATCTTCATCCAGTGGCGCATTAAAAACGGTGATCAGTCTGGCGGCAGCCGGACCAAAAGCAATTTCACCGGCAGCCAGGGTCAGAAATTTCTGAACTTCAGCTTCCTGCACCAGATCCTGTGGCAGGTATTCAGGTGCGTATTTACGCGCCAGA
This sequence comes from Amphritea sp., assembly GCA_025800245.1. GTDB lineage: Bacteria > Pseudomonadota > Gammaproteobacteria > Pseudomonadales > Balneatricaceae > Amphritea. Next base: position 15,259 of record JAOXSA010000283.1, read on the forward strand.
TACACCAGAATGGCATTGGAATCAGAAACAACGGTTTCACCATCCTTAATTACCGGTACCTGACCTGCAGGATTAAGGGCCAGAAAATCCGGCATTTTATGCTCGCCACCGGCCAGATCCACATTGATCACCTGATGATCAATAGCGGCAATATTCGCGAACAGCTCAACACGATGAGCATGACCGGACAGGGGAAAAGAATAGATTTCAATAGCGTTTGGCATGGTGATGGCCTCAAGTTTCTGGAGCATTGATTGATGATGAGATCAGTCTATGCAGAGACCAATATAGAGACAATAATCTAAAATATTGAATAATTATGTACACATAGGAGACAATATTAGATCTGCTCCCTTAATCAGATTCCGGTAAAGATAATGGATACCATCGAGACCATGCGCGCCTTCATCGCGGTAGCACGCCAGCGTTCATTCACCGAAGGCGCCCGGCAGCTGGAAATGAGCACCAAGCTCATCAGCAAATATGTCCGCCAACTGGAAGAACGATTAGGCGCACAATTGCTACACCGCACCACCCGCAGCGTCACCCTGACGGAAACCGGAGAAGCTTACTTCACACGCTGTATTGCACTGCTTGAACAGTTCGATGAACTGGAAGGCCTGATTCAGCTTAAAACATCAGAGCTGGCGGGCACGATCCGTATCACCGCACCCACCGGATTTGGCAGTACCCACCTGGTCGATGCTTTAAGCAGCTTCCAGCAACAGCACCCCAATGTAGTCCTGCAACTGCAACTATCCGATCACAATATTGCCATTGTCGAAGAAGGCGTCGATCTGGCAATTCGCTTCGGCCCCTTGCATGACTCCAGTCTGATAGCCCGAAAGCTGATGGATATGCGCCTGGTGGTCGCTGTTTCAGGTGATTACCTGGAACAACATGGCACACCTGCTGATCCGCAGGCGCTGGCCAGTCACAACTGCCTGATACGCACCAGCAGTAGTGAAAGCCAGACAACCTGGCAGTTCAACACCGATGGTCAGACTAATTCGGTCAAAGTGAATGGCGCGTTTCATTCCAATAACCCGAAAGCCATTGCTCAGATGGCTGCCAACGGCCTCGGCATCTGCCGCTCACCGCTCTATGCCGTGCAGCCTTATCTCGATGACGGCCGCCTGCAGTTACTGTTTGAGAATCAGGAAACCCACTCGATGGCACTGTATGCCGTATACCCACCCAGCCGTCATCTGACCGCCCGGGTCCGGGCACTGATTGATCATCTGCAGGATAGTCTTGAATAAGTGAGTAGCTCGTAGCTCAATAAGATTCTGTGAGAGGCGCGCCCTCGCGGCGATTATATGATGCCTTGCTAAACCATCGGGGCTGGAAGCCCCTTATATGGACCCACCTCTGTTTTGCAAACTATTTTCGACCTTTAAGATGAGTTGCACGCTTATATCCGGCTTCATCAATGGGGTGTACAGCCCCGAGCCATTATGAGATGTGCGCCCATTCTCCTAATCTCCCACA
>JAOXSA010000284.1 GCA_025800245.1 Amphritea sp.
CAAATCCCGTCTCCTCGGCGGTCGGCTTACGAGGGACACGAATGTGAAAGAACTCAAGGCAACTCTGCTTACAGTATTGGTTAAACCTGGCGAATTCTAGCGCGATTTCCAGAGAACCGTCGATCAAACAGCAGGTTGTCGACCAGGGACTCAGTGCTCCGACAGCATAAAGCTTGCCAGCCACTCCGCAACGTTCCTTTGTTATGATGACCAAGTCAATAGCAGGCTGGTTTTGAAAGATCGTCCACAGCAATTGGTCTTTGTTATACTGGCTTTCGTGGATATGTGAAATCACCACCAGCAGGTCCCCAGGGCGCTTCCAACTATCCACTGAACTCCAAGCTCGAAGAGCACCTTTAGGAAGCTCGTACCGATCGCTGATCCGGTCACAAGACCTTGCGTTGTGACGAAACGTGTCACTCACCTGATGCCAATCAACTGCAACCACCCGCTCGCCCGCAAGCCGAATTGGATAATCTGAAATCCGCTTGTCCCACTGTTCGCCGTTTGGAAGATACAGTTCAATCGATGAATGAAACTCAGCTGACTTCCTCACTGCTGGACGTGGCCCCGACGAAGATGATGAAGGCGGATTCGCAGGTTCCGGCACTGGTGCTCGAGATGGTGCTGGCCTTGATGACGATGAAGATGGCGGATTCACAGGTTCCGGCACTGGTGCTGATGAAGGAGCTGGTGCTGGTGCTCGTGATGGTGCAACTGCAGGCGATGAACGACTCTTTGGCTTCAAAGCCAAAACCTTTGGTCGCAAACTTCCAGCCTCACGTGACACAGGAGCACTCAACGAAAAGGCACCCTCAACGTTCGTATCTGGCACCACCACTTGCTCAGATACGATCTCAACCTCGCTATCAGAAAACTGTGATTCAGGCTCCCAATGCGCCGGCGTATAAAGGGGGCGGGATAAGCCTCCAGCGTGAACTACTGGGATCTGTGATCGATCCAAACCAGTCTGTTCACTCTGAAAGCGAATCCACGCCTCCCTTTTTCTCTTCGCAGAGGCTCCTCCCCGGATCCCTCGGGTGCCCCTCGTTCCCCAATTGCGTTCGAAATCCGCTCTGGGGTCCGAGGGATCCGGGGAGTTGCC
>JAOXSA010000286.1 GCA_025800245.1 Amphritea sp.
GGGCGCCGCCTGACCGAAACCGACTGCTACTCCATTGATGAGATGGATGGTCTGTCTTCCTTCTTTACTGAGGTGCGTGAGACCTGTGAGATTCAGGGTGTACCTGCTGATACGATCATCTCCGAGCTGGGTCCCGGTCAGTTTGAGATTAACCTGAACCATGTTGCGGATCCGCTGGCGGCGGGTGATCAGGCGATTCTGTTCAAACGCCTTATTAAAGGTATCTCCCGGAAGCACGGTTATTCAGCCACCTTTATGGCTAAGCCTTATGCGGACAAGAGCGGTAACGGCTTCCACGTGCACTTCAGCCTGGTGGATGAAGCGGGTATCAATGTTTTCGACAACGGTGGTGAAGAGGGGACTGATACCCTGAAGCACGCGGTTGCCGGTCTGATGCATACCATGGCCGACAGCATGCTGACTTTTGCACCACACCTCAACTCTTATCGCCGCTTTATGGCCGGTGCCCATGCGCCGACTTTTGCCAGCTGGGGTTATGAGAACCGGACTGTGGCGATCCGAATTCCGGAAAGTCCCTGCGTTGCCCGTCGTATCGAACACCGTGTTGCCGGTGCGGATGCTAATCCGTATCTGGTGCTGGCGGCGATTCTGGCCGGTGCGCTGTACGGTATCGAGAACAAGCTGATGCCGCCAGCAGCAATTGAAGGGGACGCTTACACCGAAGCAAATCAGGAGATGGTGCTGCCGAATAAGTGGGACCAGTCCACAGAGATGTTTGCTGGCAGTGATGTACTGAAAGCCTATCTGGGCGAAGAATTTGTGCGAGTTTTTGCCGCAGCCAAGCGTCAGGAACAGCGCAAAATCAGCGAACGAATTTCTGATATCGAGTACGAATCCTATCTGGGTATTCTGTAACTCATTGATTTTAAATATATACCTCCCAATACCTACTGGGGGGTATATAGCTGACAGGGAGAGTTAACGTACATTTTTTGATACTCACTGAACGAGCAACTCAGTGAGTCAGGAAAGGCCATAGCGCTACTTCTGTATTGCAGGGTAGCCAGGAAAATAACAACAAAAAGATGTGGTCCGGTACAGATTCTGATTTTACTGATGTAAGGCTCAGAATCCGGATCAAAGCTTAATCTGATGATGTGCTCTGGGGCATCATCGAGCGCCTAAATGGAGTAAAACAATGAATCCAAAGAAACTCGGTCTCGCAGCTGCTCTGGCTGTTGCAGTTTCCACCTCCGCCATTGCTGAAGAGAAAGTTGTAAACTTCTACAACTGGTCCGATTACATCAGCCCTGAAATTCTGGAAAACTTCACTAAAGATACCGGCATCAAGGTTAACTATGATGTCTATGACTCCAATGAGGTGCTGGAAGCGAAACTGATGTCCGGTGGTTCCGGTTATGACGTTGTTGTACCAACCGGCTCCTTCCTGGAGCGCCAGGTACAGGCCGGTATCTATTCTGAGATCGACCGCAGTCAGCTGAGTAACTACGGTAATCTGGATACTGTGATGGTAGAGAAGATTTCCCGTCACGACGAAGGTAACAAGCATAACGTGCCATATGCCTGGGGTACTATTGGTCTGGGTTATAACGTTGATATGGTGAAACAGCGTCTGGGCGATATGCCGGTTAACACGCTGGATCTGATCTTCAAGCCAGAGATCGCTGCCAAGCTTAAAGACTGCGGTATTACCGTGCTGGATTCTCCGGCAGAAGTGATCTCTATCGCGCTGAACTATCTGGGACTGGATCCTAACTCCGAGAAAAAAGCCGACCTTAAAAAAGCCACTGCACTGATGAAGTCAGTGCGTGAAAGCTACGGTAAGTTCAACTCTTCTCAGTATATTTCTGATCTGGCCAACGGCGAGACCTGCGTAGCGCTGGGTTACAACGGTGATGTTCTGCAGGCTCAGAGCCGTGCCGAAGAAGCCGGTCAGGGAGTGAACATCGGTTATGCCATTCCAAAAGAGGGCACTCTGGTATGGTTTGACTTGCTGGCGATTCCTGCCGATGCACCTCACAAAGCTGAAGCTCATCAGTTGATTGATTACATTCTGAAAGCTGAAAGCGCTGCATCGATCTCTAACTTTGTTTACTACGCAGTAGCGAACAAAGCGGCAGAGCCGATGGTGCTGGATGAAGTGCTGAATAATCCGGGTATCTATCCGTCTGACGAGGTGAAAGCGAATCTGTTCACTCAGAACGCGCACACCGCTAAGTTCGATCGTCAGCTGACCCGCGCCTGGACCTCAGTTAAAACCGGACGTTAATGCCGGTCGGGATGAGTCCGGTGGTGGACCGGACTCACGCCCGGTGAGTTATACAGCAAGCTTTTGATTCTGGTACAGGTCAGACCTGACATTGCAACCGAAGGCTTTCTGAATAATTTATACAGTTCTGCTAAGAACATTATAAGCTCGTCATAAGAATAAATATCGAGGGTTTACTATGACTTCATCACCAATGATCAATCAGCAGGATGGTGCAGAGCCGGTGGCTAACACTAGTCTGCCCCTGTGGAAACAGGACGGTGCTGAACCATTCCTGCGGATTGAGAACGTTACCAAGAAGTTTGGTGAATTCACCGCAGTCGATAATATTTCGCTGGATATCTACAAGAACGAATTGTTCTGTCTTCTGGGTGGATCCGGTTCCGGTAAGAGTACACTGCTACGAATGCTGGCAGGATTCGAAGCCCCGACTTCCGGTCGTATTCTGATCGACGGTGTCGACATGGCTGGTATTCAGCCCTGGAAACGTCCGGTGAATATGATGTTTCAGTCTTACGCATTGTTCCCGCACCTGTCGGTCGAAGAGAACGTCGCGTTTGGTCTGAAGCGTGAAGGCGTAGCCCGCTCAGAGGTGAAACAGCGTGTAGCGCAGATGCTGGATATGGTTCAGTTGGGGCATCTGGGTAAACGGAAACCGCATCAGCTGTCCGGTGGTCAGCGTCAGCGTGTTGCTCTGGCGCGTTCACTGGTAAAACGACCAAAGCTGTTGTTATTGGATGAGCCGCTGGGTGCGCTGGATAAAAAACTGCGTGAAGAGACTCAGTTCGAGCTGATTAATATCCAGGAAGAGCTGGGTGTGACCTTTGTGGTGGTAACCCACGACCAGGAAGAGGCGATGACGCTGGCGACCCGGATCGGGGTAATGAACCACGGCGTGATCGTTCAGACCGCAGAACCGCATGATGTCTATGAGTACCCGAACAGCCGCTTCGTTGCTGAGTTTATCGGTTCGGTGAATCTGTTCGAAGGTAAAGTGGTTGAGGATGAACCTGACTTTGTTCGCATCAAATCGAAAGAGGCGGGCGGTCATCTTTATGTGAACCACGGTATCAGCTGCGCGCCGAATCAGAAGGTGCATGTGGCACTGCGTCCGGAGAAGATCCGGATCGGCAAGACCAATCCGGGGCAGAAGGAAAACTGTATTAAGGGTATCGTCGAAGAGATCGCTTATATGGGCAGTCTGTCGGTGTTCCGTGTACGTCTTGAAAGCGGTAAAGAGGTTCGCGTGACCCAGCCGAATTTCGCCCGCGATATGGGTGAGCGACTGACCTGGAATGACGAAGTCTTTCTGTCCTGGGATGTAGATAGCAGCGTGGTACTGACGGCATGAGTATTCAGACAGGTTCTGCCTGGGTGGATGGCTCCGGTTCACGCCTGGCAAAGTATAACTTTCTGCGGAGTATAAACTGGGGGCGCTTTGCCGTACTGGCGGTGCCTTCAGTCTGGCTGGCAATCTTCTTCTTTATTCCGTTTCTGGTGGTATTCAAAATCTCCCTGTCAGAAACAGCAATTGCGGTTCCGCCGTACACTTCATTGCTGGAATGGGATCTCGAAGAGGCCTACGTTAACCTCAAGATAAACCTCGGAAACTATCTGTTCCTGTTCGAGGATACCTTCTACCTTGATGCGTATCTGAGCTCGGTCAAAATTGCTTCGATCTCTACATTTCTGACCCTGATTGTGGCCTTTCCGATCGCTTATCTGATCGCCCGTAGCAGCCCTTCCCGCCGTGCGCTGTTGCTGTCGCTGGTGATTCTGCCTTTCTGGACCTCTTTCCTGCTGCGGGTGTATGCCTGGATGGGGTTCCTGAAGAAGAACGGTCTGGTCAATGAAACGCTGTTGGGACTGGGTATTATCGATCAGCCGCTGACCATGCTGCAGACCGACTTTGCTGTCTATATCGGTATCGTTTATACCTATCTGCCTTTCATGGTGCTGCCACTGTACAGCGCGCTGGAAAAAATGGATATGACGCTGCTTGAAGCGGCGGAAGACCTGGGTGCGAAACCGGCTATCAGCTTCTTCCTGATCACTGTACCGATGGCTTTGCCGGGTATTATCGCAGGTTGTTTACTGGTGTTTATCCCGGCGGTAGGTGAGTTTGTAATTCCGGCGTTGCTGGGCGGTTCCGATACTCTGATGATCGGCCGGGTATTGTGGGATGAGTTCTTCCTCAACCGTGACTGGCCGATGGCCTCCGCAGTAGCCATTGTGATGCTGATCGTTCTGGTGCTGCCGATCATGTTAATCCGTAATAGCCAGGGCAAAGAGGAGGCGGTCTGATGAAACGTCGTTCACTATTTCTGAATACTACTGCGGCTATGGGATTTATTTTCCTGTACGCGCCGATGATCGCCCTGATTGTATACAGCTTTAACAAATCCAAGCTGGTGACTGTCTGGGGTGGCTGGTCTCTGAAGTGGTACGGTGAGCTGTTCCGTAACGAGCAGATTATCGATGCCGCATTACTGAGCCTTAAAATTGCCTTTATCAGTGCCAGTGTGGCGGTGGTAATGGGCACCATGGCCGGATATGTCCTGAGCCGTTTCGGACCGTTCCGGGGTAAGATGATTCTGTCAGGCTGGATTACCGCACCGCTGGTGATGCCTGAAGTTATTACCGGTCTGTCTCTGCTGCTGTTGTTTGTGGCGATGGAGGGTATGTTCGGCTGGCCGTCTGGTCGTGGTACCGGCACCATTATTATCGCTCACGTTACCTTTTGTATGGCGTATGTGGCGGTGATCGTGCAATCGCGCTTGTCACAGCTGGATGAAACCCTGGAAGAGGCAGCGATGGATCTGGGGGCCAAACCTTCATCACTGTTCTTCCTGGTGACACTGCCGATGATCGCACCGGCGATTATCTCGGGTTGGTTGCTGTCGTTTACGCTGTCACTGGATGATCTGGTTATTGCCAGTTTCGTATCCGGGCCGGGTAACAGTACGCTGCCGATGGTTATCTTCTCGAAAGTGCGGCTGGGTGTCTCACCTGAGGTTAACGCGCTGGCGACACTGATGATTCTGGTGGTTGCGATTGGTGTGGTTGCTGCGATGTTCCAGATGCGCCGACAGGCAAAACTGTTGGGCAGCCAGGAATAATCGATGGATGATCTGCAGGCGCCCTCCCTGTGAGGGCGCTGTTGTTTTGGGATTGAGTTGTTTCAGGAATGAGTTTTTACTGGATTACGTTGTAAAAGGTTTGAGTTATGAAAATAGGTATTCTGGCAACCGGTATTACTCCGGATGAGCTGCTTGGCCAGTATGGCTCTTACGCTGATATGTTTGTGCAGCTGTTTAATCAGGCAGATGTGGCGTTTGAGTATGAAGTGTTTGATGTACGCGATGGTATGTTTCCTGAGCACGCTGAACAGTGTGAAGGCTGGATTATTACCGGTTCGAAATTCAATGTGGACGAAAACACCGACTGGATGCAGCGCCTCAAAGCGCTGATTCTGGATATCGATCAGACTGGCCGGCCGATGCTGGGTATCTGCTTTGGCCACCAGATTATCGCTGAAGCTTTCGGTGGGAAGGTTGAAGCCTATCAGGGCGGATGGGGCGTTGGTCTGCACAGCTATAAATTAACCGGTGATAACAGCTTTATCACCGATGGTGCCGAACAGTTCACTATCAGTGCTATGCACCGCTATCAGGTAACAGAGAAGCCAGACAATGCCCGGATCTTTGCAGAGTCTGATTTCTGTGAGTTTGCCGGTCTGGTTTACGGTGACAATATCCTGACTTTCCAGGCGCATCCGGAATTTAATCTGGCTTATGAAACAGATCTGGTGGCATTGCGAAAAGGACCGGTGATTCCTGATGAAACTGCTGATGCCGGGCTGGATACACTGCGTGCTGATGGTGCTGCAACGGATTCACTTCAGGTTGCTAACTGGATGAAAAACTTTATGCTACGCGCTTCTGTATAAACGGGCGTAAGGACATTCAGTGAAAATAGGCATTCTGGTTACCGGTGATAACGAAGCTGAGCTGCGTGATGAGTTCGGCAGCTTTTGCGATATGACGATCACGCTACTGAAAAACTGTGGTCTGACTGGTGAATTTCCTGTCTATGATGTCTGTGACGGACATTTTCCGGAAGATCCGGGTGAATGCGATGGCTGGGCGATTACCGGATCGCCGGCCAGCGCATATGAAGATCTGCCATGGATCGGGCCGCTAAAAGCACTGATCCGTCAGATAGCGGAGGCGGAGCAGCCTCTGCTGGGTATCTGTTTCGGGCATCAGATCATCGCACTGGCATTAGGTGGCATGGTGCAGAAAGCCGATGTTGGCTGGGGGCTGGGGCTGCACCGCTATCAGGCAACAGGCAACGGTGAAGCGCTGTTTGGCCGTGCCCGGTTCGCTATGAATGCGATCCACCAGGATCAGGTCTCTGTACTACCGGAGGGGGCTGAACTGCTGGCTGCATCGGATTTTTGCCCGGCAGCAATGCTTCGGTATAACGGCTTTGGTCTGACATTTCAGGCGCACCCGGAATTTTTGACCGGATATATGAGCAGCCTTCTCCCGGCTCTGACTCCAAAGTCATTTACTGAAGCTCAGGCGGACGCCGGAGTGGCATCGCTGGATCACGCTGCAGTAGCGGAAACCGTCGACTCCCTGATGCCGGTTATCAAACGGTTATTCCGGAGCTGAGGCGTTAAAGCGTTCCCAGCTGCACTCAATCTCTTTAATCTCTTGTCTTATCCAGTCCGTGAACTGGCGTACTTTCGGGCGCTTAAAATGGTGTTCCGGTGCCACCAGATAGTACCGGTAACTGGTACGTAACGGGTGGTGGAGTGGACAGATCAGCTGCCCCCGTTCGATCAGTTCATACACCACGCTAAAGCGCAGAATCGATAGCCCCTGTCCTGCCAGCAGGGCATCGACCAGCATATTCGAATCAGTTGCGGCTAACCGGGTGTTGTTCTGTTCCGCTGGCAGCCCTATCAGGCTGATAAATTCGGGCCAGACCTGACTGACATCCGGACCGGAGTCCGCCAGTAGTGGCAGTTTTGCCAGCTGCTCTGTAATCGGCTGCTGCTGGTTAATCAGTAAGGGATGGCATACCGGAATCAGGCTGTCAGTGAACAGTAACTCTGACTTCAACCCAGGATAATTACCCTCGCCATAACGGATCGTCAGATCCAGCTCACCGTCCTCGAAAGATTCCAGCCTCAGCCCCGGTGTCAGACGGATATTCATCTCTGGGACCTGTTCCTGAAACTGCCCCAATCGGGGAACCAGCCAGCGACTGGCGAAAGAGGGGACGGTACTCAGAGTCAGGCGTTCAGGATGAGGGTCATCGATCAACTGGGTTACCCCCTGTTCCAGTGCCGAAAACCCGCGGCTGATATAGGGCAGCAATAGTTGTCCTTCTGAGGTCAGTTCAATCTCTCTGATCCCCCGGTGAAAAAGCTGCATGCCCAGATGAGCTTCCAGAGTTTTGATCTGCTGGCTGATTGCCGCCTGGGTAACGTGCATCTGTTCTGCAGCCGCTTTAAAGCTGCCCAGCTCCGCAGCATGCCGAAAAGCCTGGAGGGATTTCAATGGTGGAAGTCGATTCATAGTTCTGCATACAGTTAAGAAATACTTACTTATATAGAAAGATAACTCGTTTGTCGTGTTGTGGCAAAGCATCAATAATATTAGTCATAAGCCAATAAATGAGGGTGGTTGCTATGAATACGGTGTTGACTGATAGAGTATCTTTGCAAGAATCGGTATCTGATGTATGTAAAAGAAAAGTTAAAGTTGAAGGCGAAAGTAAGGCGGGATTTTTCAGCGCTGTGCTGCACAAACTGAAGCTGTGGGAACGTAACTATCGCAGTCGCCGGCAGCTTCTGACTCTCGCTCCTGACCAGTTGAAAGATATCGGTCTGAGTCGGGCCGATGCTCTGCGAGAAGGCAAACTGCCGTTCTGGAAGTAATCCGACCGGGCTGTGTAATGGCAGGCTCTGGTCTATGCAAATGGAGGGGGGGTAATCCCGAAGCAGAGGCCGGGTGTACTGGCAGAGCTGGAAATATCGACTATCGTGCCAATAAGTGTATGAATTCGGTCAGGGAGTATATGTATTGAATACTTCTGAAAATAAAGCGGTTCTTGGCAATGGAGCGTTGAGACTTGTAATAACGGCTATGAAACAGCTGACTCCAAGAGTCAGAGCTTATGAACTCAGGGCCGTGGACGGTTCAGCTTTGCCGGTAATTACTGCGGGTAGTCATCTTCAGGTGCCGGTCAGGTTAGCTTCCGGGGAGGAGGTGATCCGGCACTACTCGATCTGCTCAGATCCGGCTCAGACCGGCTATTATGAAATTGCGGTGCTGAGGGAGGACTCCGGCACAGGAGGTTCCGTTGCTGTGCATGAGCAGTTTGCCCTTGGCCTGCAGCTTAACTGCGGTCCGCCGCAGAATCATTTTCAGCTGAATGATGATGAGCAAAGGGTAATACTGATTGCCGGTGGTATCGGTATCACACCTATCCTGTCGATGAGCCGCACTCTGAGAGTAAAAGGGCAGAAGCTTCATCTGCACTACGCCGGACGCAGTTACGATGAAATGGCGTTTACTGAGGAATTACGGCGCCTACTGGGGGCCGATGTCAGTTTTTACAGCTCCGCTGATCAACAGCGGATGGATCTGGAGCATATTCTCAGCTCCGCTTCTGATACGTCTCATTTCTACATCTGTGGTCCGGCGCGTCTGATCGATAGCGTAATCACACTTGCCCGACAGCAGGCGATTGCCTCTGAGAGAATCCATTTTGAACGCTTTGCAGTACCGGAGAACTGTGAAGCAGGTCCCGTTGAGCTGGAGCTCAGGCGTTCGAGAATCACTCTTCATGTGGAGCCGGATCAGACGCTGCTTGAGGCGATGCTGAATGCCGGTATTGATGCACCGTTCGGTTGTCGGGCCGGCAACTGTAAAAGTTGCGCTACCCGGGTGTTGGCAGGTGAACCGGATCACCGGGATGCGGCTTTGTCGGATAATGAAAGAGAGATTGAGCGCCTTATCTGTCCCTGTGTATCCCGGGCCAGAGGCCGGCATCTGGTGCTGGATCGCTAATTATCCCTGACTGATCCGTTGCGTGCTGCCAGCTAAGTGCTATCCTATCGCTAATTTTCTAACCAGCCTTGAGTTATAAAGATGCCTAAAGCCAGCGAAATCAAGAAAAATATGGCCGTTGAGATGAACGGTGAAGCGTATATCGTGCGTGATATTGAGCGTTCTGTACCCCAGGGACGTGCCGGTGGCAGCCTGTACCGTATGCGTATGTACAATGCGGCGACGAATCACAAGATTGATGAAACCTTTAAAGATTCCGATATGCTGAATCTGGCTGACCTGGTTCGTCGTGCAGCCACGTTCTCCTACACCGATGGTGATGAGTACGTATTTATGGATACTGAGGACTACACCTCTTACAACCTGAACAAAGATACCATCGCTGATGAACTGCAATTCATTGCCGAAGATACTCAGGGTATCCATGTGGTGTTGGTGAATGATGTACCGGTTGCGCTGGATCTGCCGGGTACTGTTGAACTGGATATCACTGAGACCGATCCGTCCATTAAAGGCGGTTCTGCAACGGCGCGGACCAAACCTGCGACTCTGAGCACCGGTCTGATCATTCAGGTGCCTGAGCACATCTCTACCGGCGACCGTATTAAGGTCAACGTTGAAGATCGCAAATTTATCGGCCGCGCCTGATAACTAACGAACAATAAAAAACGGCGAGCACTGAGGTGATCGCCGTTTTTTTTATCTGCAGAGTGTTGAATTACTCGGGCAGCGGACGGTTCTGAGCCCGGAATGGATGCGCTTTATAGGTGCCTAGGTTACGGACCTCTTTGGCGAAGAAGTCCAGCTCCTTCAGTGCATACTGCATCAGACGATCATCCGGATGGCCTTCAACATCCAGGTGGAAACTACTGCCTTTAGTCAGGCCATTGCCCATATAACTTTCCAGTTTCACCATGTTGATACCGTTGGTAGCAAAACCACCCAGCGCTTTATACAGCGCCGCAGGAATATTGCGCACAGTGAACATCAGAGAGGTGATATACGGGGTATCAGCTTCCATTTCAGGAACACCCTGTTCACGGGAAAGAATCAGGAAGCGGGTGGTATTACCGTTCACATCCTGAAAATTCTCCTGCAGGATCTCCAGATCATACAGCTCTGCTGCAAGGCTGGAGGCGATGGCCGCATGGGTCGGATCCGGGTTCTGAGACAGTTCAAAGGCTGAACCGGCAGTATCAAGGCCAGCGATCGGTTCCAGTCCCAGTTGTTTGATATTACCGTCACACTGTGCCAGCGCCTGAGGGTGAGAGGAAATGGTTTTCAGGTCATCGATGCTGCTGCCCTTGAGGCCGAGCAGGCAATGATTCACCGGCTCGAAGTGTTCACCGAT
>JAOXSA010000289.1 GCA_025800245.1 Amphritea sp.
ACTTGCAGCGATTTACTTGTGATCTCACTACTTGAGCCGCTGGCCGCCTTATCTAATGGTCCCAGGAATGGCAGCGGTCCGCTGGTTTTGCCGTCCAACTTATGAAAAATCTCTCTTAGTACGAGGTCATCCGAGTTTAGCTGGCAGACAAATCAATGTGGATTGTGGATTCTTCCCTGTACGCATTCGAAGAGCCGTCTTATTCCGCCAGATCATACCATGTTGGCGGCCGCCCATCGGTGTCCAGGGCGCGAACGCAGTCCCGGTAACCGGTGACAACGTTAAATAGTTCATTGACTTCGTCAACTGGCCTTTCCACAAACTGGCGTGAAGTGGGAGATGACAGTCATTCCCTGGTTCCGCGACCACTGTAACGTGTTCCGATGAGAGAAGAAGCTTGGACAGAGCGATTCCAGATGAGATAAACAGTGGCGACGCGTGACCCACACCACATAGGCGCTTAGCTGAAGACCCTGTACTTTGACGGGTGGCATGATCAAACGAAGACCAGATGAGGAGGTAACATGGCAGCTGTAAGGATCGCGTTGCTGTGGTCGCAAAGCAAGGGAATGACTGTCTTCTCCCACTTCACGCCAGTTTGTGGAAAGGCCAGTTGACCAAGTCAATGAACTATTTAACGTTGTCACCGGCTACCGTGACTGCGTTCGCGCCCTGGACTGCGATGGCGCGGCTGCCAACATGGTATGATCTGGCGGAATATGGCGGATCTTCGAATGTCTACAAGGGAAGAATCCACAA
>JAOXSA010000099.1 GCA_025800245.1 Amphritea sp.
TGCTCCCCTACCCTAAAGCCAGCCACCCATCCGGAGAAATATTCTATCAGGGTGAAGATCTGCTGCTCCGGGATGAGAAAGCGATGCGCAGCTTAAGAGGGGATCGGATAAGCGTAATCTTTCAGGAACCGATGACCTCGCTTAACCCCCTGCACACGATTCAGAAGCAGATCAGCGAAACTCTGTTACTGCATAAAGGCATGAATGGCTCTGACGCCCGACAGCGAACACTTGAGCTACTGGAGCTTGTGGGCATCAAGGAACCTGAAAAACGCCTTAGCAGCTACCCTCACGAGCTCTCTGGAGGACAACGACAGCGGGTTATGATCGCCATGGCACTGGCCAACGATCCTGAGCTACTGATAGCTGATGAACCCACCACTGCGCTGGATGTCACCATTCAGGAACAGATTCTGCAGTTGTTGAAGCAACTTCAGGAAAAACTGGGCATGGCCATCCTGCTGATTACCCATGATCTGAACATCGTGCGACGCTACAGTGATGATGTCTGCGTTATGTATCAGGGCAATGTGGTAGAGAGCAACGCCACCACGAAGCTGTTCTCAGAGCCGTCCCATGACTATACCCGCAAGCTTCTTGATGCCGAACCTTCTGGCGAACCGCCAGCATCACCAGTTAGTAATGAGCCACTGTTACAGGTAGATCAGCTGAAAGTCTGGTTTCCGGTTAAACGCGGCCTGCTGAAACGTACCGTTGATCATATCCGGGCAGTTAATCCTATCAATATCCAACTCTACCCCGGTCGCACCTTAGGCGTTGTTGGTGAAAGCGGATCAGGCAAAACCACCCTGGGACTTGCCATCCTGCGCCTGCTGAACTCTGAGGGGCAGATTATCTTTGATGGTATGAATATAGAAACCCTGCCGCAAAAAGCAGTGACGCCTCTCAGACGCCGGATGCAGATCGTATTTCAGGACCCTTACGGCAGTCTCAGCCCGAGGATGTCGGTGGCAGAATCCATCGGTGAAGGACTTGAAATACATAGCATCGGCGCACCTGAAGAGCGGGAACAGATGATCATTGATGTTCTCAGCGAAGTCGGGCTGAATCCGGAAGATCGCCATCGCTACCCTCACGAGTTCTCCGGTGGCCAGCGACAGCGCATCGCCATTGCCAGAGCCCTGATTCTGAAGCCTCAGCTGATGATTCTGGACGAACCAACTTCCGCGCTGGACCGCACCGTGCAGAGCCAGATCATCGACCTGTTGCGTGAGTTGCAGCAACGCTACCAGCTGACCTATATCTTTATCAGCCATGATCTGGCCGTTGTGAAAGCCCTGAGCCACGATCTGCTGGTACTTCAGCACGGAGATGTGATCGAACAGGGTAAAGCTGAATCAGTCTTCTCTGCCCCCAGAGAAGAGTATACCCGCCAACTGCTTGCTGCTGCCTTCAATAACTGAGTACAGATACTTGTTCAGACACAAAAAAAGCCTGCATACGCAGGCTTTTTGTTAGCTTAAGCTCGCCACTGACAATTACAGCTTCTCGACCTCAGCAGCGTCTTTACGGGCTTCAATCAGAGCCTGATAGTCAAACTGACCACTACGCTGCCCCAGCAGTGAACGCATGGCATTACGTTCTTCTGGCTGCAGCTCAGCGGTATCAGGTGTAACCACCGCAGATACAGCAACAATCGCCTGACTACCATCGTTCAGAGTAATCAGATCATAACTGCTGGTACCTTCCGGCTTAGGCATACGGAATGCTTCCACAACAACTTCAGCAGGATTCTGACGATCAGCACGGCCGATAGTACCGGCATTCACCCACTCAACACCATTCACAGCAGCACGCTCTGCACCACCTTTAAGGTCAGCAACCTGCTGATCCAGTTCACGCTTCAGGGTTTCTGCTGCACGCTCAGTTGTCAGTACTGCGGTGATCTGTTCAGCCACTTCATCCTGCGTCAGCTGACGTGGACGAATATGCTCTTTAACCCGCAATACCAGTGTACGACCCGCATCCAGTTCAATCGGGTCACTGTTGATGCCATCACGAATCAGCTCTTCATTGAAAGCGCTGCGCAGTACACGTGGGTTGCTGGTGAGTTCATCGACACCGCCCTGGCGACCAAATGCCGGCGCTGTCAGAATCTCCATGCCCAGCTCTTCAGATGGCTCCTGAAGATCGCCGGAGGAGAACGTCAGATCCGCCAGTTGGCCCAGCTTCTCAACATACAGCTGCTCAACTTTATTTTCTGTCTGCTCTGCAACCAGCTGATCACGAATCTCTTCGAAGACTGGTGGTTCAGAGCTCTCCAGCGCTGTCAGTTTAATCAGATGGTAACCGAAAGCAGTACGAACCGGCTCAGACACGTCATTCAGTGCCAGACCGTAAACAGCCTCTTCAAAAGGACCGTCCAGCATACCCTGCTGATAAACACCCAGAGCACCACCCAAATCAGCTGAGCCCGGATCATCCGATTCTGCTTTGGCCAGCTCCGCGAAATCTGCACCATTGTTCAGCTGTTCCGCCAGAGCCTGAACTTCAGCCAGTGCCTGCTCATCAGAAACCTCATCGGAAACCTCTACCATGATATGGGAGACTTCACGCTGCTCTTCAGACTGGAAAGTAGCCAGACGCTGATCGAACTGAGTCCGCAGCTCTGCCTCGTCGATCTCAACCTGATCCAGCAGATCCAGCTTGTTCAGCAGCAGGTATTCGATAACCACCTGTTCGTCAGACATAAACTCTGCCATATGCTCATCGTAATAAGCGGCAACATCCGCATCGGTGATCTGTACCGTTTTACGGTAATCATCCAGTCCGATCTGCAGATAAGCAACATCACGGGTCTCACGATCCAGCTGAATGACAAGATCCGCTTCACCATCCAGCGCGAATGCAGACAGCATGTAACCGTTACGTTCCTGCTGCTGCAGATTTTCTTTACGCAGCAGATCTTTGTACATCATTGGTGTCAGGCCAGCATTACGCAACACTGCCTGATACTGTTCTCTGTCAAAACGACCATCAACCTGAAAGTCACTGGTGTTGATGATCATCTGATCCAGCTGCTGATCAGAAATCGTCATGCCCTGATTCTCGGCAGACTGCAGCAGTACTTCCTGCTGAATCAGATTATCCAGCGTTGCCTGCATGATCAGATTGTCATCCAGCAATGTTGGATCAGCATTCTCTCCCATCTGATTAAGCAGCTGGCGACGTTGTAGATCCGCGCCCTGCATCAGTTCCCGTTCGCTGATTTCTACGCCATTCACTGTCGCTGGCGCATTACTTCCACCGGTCAGGCTGACCAGGGATTCAACCCCGAACAGAGCAAAGGTGACCGCAATCAGGCCTACAATAATCTTGGCGACGATCCCCTGGGAGTTATCTCGGATATTCTGAAGCATGTTGCCTCTGGGCCTCTAAGGTATGTACGTATAAAAAAAAGCGCATCCCCATGAGGATGCGCCTTTATTAGTGGCGGAACGGACGGGACTCGAACCCGCGACCCCCTGCGTGACAGGCAGGTATTCTAACCAACTGAACTACCGCTCCATTTTTCGATTTGGTGGGCGTGGAGAGGCTCGAACTCCCGACATTCGCCTTGTAAGGGCGACGCTCTCCCAACTGAGCTACACGCCCTCAAATCGAGAGCCGAATTGTAAGGATTTTACTTGGCATGTCAAACGTTTATCTCAAATTATTTTCATCAGAATGTAATCCGATCAGGATTACAGGATTCTGTTTCTGAGAAACGTCCTGCGGGATACCCAAATTCCGGGGGATACAGTAATCTGGTTCAATCTGATTAGTAAACCCGAGTACCAATATGACCCAGTCCCTCATCACTGCCATTGATGATTTCGTAAACCGGTCAATCAAAAATCAGCTGGAACAAAACCAGCGTCTGCCAGTCACATTCTACGATTCACAATGGCCGTCTGCCTGCTACCTGGAATCAACACGCTCCAATGATCAGGCTCAGTGGCAACCGCAACACCAGAACGGTACCAGCACCGCAGCAATGTTCGACCGGATGGAAGAAGCTCTGGGCTTTAACATCCACGAAGATGTTCGCTGCTGGTACAGTAGCTTCTGGTCCGACCCACTGCCGGCCCGCTGTGAAAAAGGCGATCTGAGTCTGATCTTTCTGTGGAATAAAGAGGACGGTGAAAGATTACGGGGGAATCTCATCGGCCATCTTCTGAGTAAGCAGAAACAAAAACAATCACCAACATTGTTTTTCGCCTGCACTGAACCAGACGGCGATCAGTTTATCAGCGTTGACAACAGTACCGGTGAGATATGGCTGGAACAGCCAGGCAAACCACCTATTATGAAACTGGCAGCTTCATTACAGGAATTCATTGAACAGCTGGAACCCCTGCCAATTCCAGACCAGGAGTAACCCATGCGTCGATTGCTAACCCTTTGCCTGACCGGCACCCTGCTACTGACCGGCTGTAGCGGTTTTAACCCGCATCAACTGACAGTGCAGCCATTGCACCCGACTATTAACCCTGATCACCAGCTTCCTGAATCGCTCAAAGTTGATGTCAGCAGCCGGGATATGCGCAGCTCTGCCCTGATAGGTTTCCGTGTAGGCCGGTTCAGCGACCGCGCTGAAGTCAACCTGCCACTGCCTGCCAACAAAGCACTCACCGATGCCGCCCGGGTGGCACTGGTCAAACTGGGAGCTACCCCCGTCAGCGCTGACGGCGATGCCCGCTTATCCGTAACGCTTCAGGATCTGGAATATACCGCAACTCAGAAAGCACTGCAGACAGTAGAACTGAGTGCTTCAATACAGGTGACAGCGGAAAAATATGGCCAGCGATTCACAGGCAATTACACCACCGAAAAAGAACACCAGTTCGCTACAACCCCAACGCTGGAAGATAACGAGAAGATCGTTAATGAGTTGCTGCTACTGACCATCAGCCGGGCCTTCAACGACCCTAAGCTGATCAGCTTTCTGAATACCCCTTAACACCCTACAACACCCTACCGAATAAAAAAGGGCCTGATTATCAGGCCCTTTTTTCATACAGATACAAGCGTTTTTACCAGCCAACTGTATAGGACAGTAACCGACTGATATGCGCCATTGGCCGGCCAGATTCATCCTGCCACTGATTAAATGCATCCTGCACTTTCTGCAGATCTCTTTTAGCGGTCGGCGCCTTATCGATAATCCCCTGAGCTTTCAAAGCCGCCACGACATCATCCGTCATAATAAACGTGTCTTTACCGATCTGACGCAGAAAATAAGCACCTGACTTACCACCCAACTGCTGCCCCTCTTTCTTCAGCAAGGCCCAGAGTCCGACGATATCATCCACCGGCCAGTCAGCCAGGAATCTGGCGAAGCCGCCGGACTGGCGTCCCAGTTCAGTGACCATCAGCGCATTACTGCGCACGGATTTTATCTTGCCCCAGTGGCGGATAATCTGGTCGTTCTGCATCAGATTTTCCAACTGCTCATCACTCATCAGGCAGATCTTTTCCGGATCAAAACCAAAGAAGGCCTGCTCGAAAGCGGGCCACTTACTGTTCACAACCGAATGCTTAAGACCGGCCCGAAAAATACGCAACGACATCTCGGACAGAACCCGGTCATCAGGCATCCGGGCCAGCTGTTCTGCACTTTTCACCGAAGGTAACAACGCTTCGACATCCTCTCCGGATTTATGCGCCACCACATGTTCATAGATCCACTGGAACGACTTCATCCCTGTTTTTACTCCTGTTCCGGACTGAAATTCAACGATACTGAGTTGATGCAGTAACGCAGACCGGTTGGTGCAGGACCATCCGGAAATACATGCCCCAGATGAGCACCACAGTTACTGCACACTACCTCGGTGCGAATCATCCCATGGCTGGTATCCCTGTGCTCATCAATATTCTCACTCACCGCAGGCTCATTGAAGCTGGGCCAGCCACAACCGGCATCAAACTTGGTCTCTGACCGGAACAACAGCTCATTGCAGGCGACACAATGATACTCACCCTGCTCAAAGTGCTGGTCATAAATACCGGTTCCCGGCCTTTCTGTGCCTTTTTCACGGCAGACATAGTACTGTTCAGGCGTGAGTTGCTCACGCCACTCTGATTCAGACTTTTTCACTTTATATTTTGAATTTTCCACAAAAAACTCCAATACAGACACCTAAAACAAAATAAAGCATCTGTCACTGTGCTTTACGATTGAAAGAGCGTATTATTCGCTGCTTCCGTAATTGTTTGTATTTGCTATAAAAAAGACATCAGTTACAGAGTTTAGTTTATTCAGGGGCACCACTACAGGATTTCTCCATGTCTGTTATCAGAAAATCCAACAAGCTGATCAATGTTTGTTACGACATCCGTGGTCCCGTTCTTCAGGAAGCCAAACGCCTGGAAGAAGAGGGCCAACGCATCATTAAGCTGAATATCGGCAACCCCGCCCCATTCGGCTTTGAGGCCCCGGAAGAGATCGTACAGGACGTCATCTATAATCTACCCTCTGCGCAGGGGTACTGCGATTCAAAAGGTCTGTTCTCTGCCCGTAAAGCCGTTATGCAGGAATGCCAGAAAAAAGGCATCCCCAATGTTGGTATCGAAGACATCTATCTGGGCAATGGCGTCAGCGAACTGATCGTTATGGCCACTCAGGGCCTGCTGAATGATAACGACGAACTGCTGATTCCGGCACCGGACTACCCTCTGTGGACTGCTGCAGCCAGCTTATCCGGCGGCAACCCGATCCACTACCGCTGTGACGAAGACAACGGCTGGGCACCGGATATCGATGATATGCGCAGTAAGATCACCGAGCGCACCCGCGGTATCGTAGTTATCAACCCGAACAACCCAACCGGTGCAGTCTATCCGGAAGCGGTTCTGAAACAGATTGTTGAGCTGGCAAAAGAGTTCAACCTGATCCTGTTCGCCGACGAGATCTACGACAAGATCACCTATGACGAAGCACGCCATATTCCACTGGCATCGCTCAGTGACGAAGTATTCTGCATCACGTTTAACGGCCTGTCCAAAGCCTATCGCGCTGCGGGCTTCCGCTCCGGCTGGATGGTTCTGAGTGGTCCTAAGCACCATGCCCGTGACTATGTCGAAGGACTGGATATGCTGGCCAGCATGCGCCTGTGCGCAAACGTACCCTCACAGCATGCAATTCAGACCGCACTGGGCGGCTATCAGAGCATCAACGAACTGATCGCGCCTGGCGGCCGCCTGTACGATCAGCGCGACCTGGCCTGGCAGAAAATGAACGAAATTCCGGGCGTTTCCTGTGTTAAACCGGAAGGCGCAATGTACCTGTTTGCGAAACTGGATCCTGAGGTTCATCCGATCAAAAACGATGAGAAGATGGCGCTGGACCTGCTACTGCAACAGAAAGTCCTGATTGTACAGGGTAGCGGCTTCAATATGCCTGATACCCAGCACTTCCGTCTGGTATTCCTGCCCCGGGAAGACGAGCTGCTGGATGCGATAGAACGGATAGCATTATTCCTGAAGACTTATTCTCAGGAGTAATCATCACGATCTGGAAAGCGGCTATATAAGCCGCTTTTTTTATGTCATCAGACTGTTATAAAACTGACATATACTGCCCCGGTCGGATAAATACCGACTACCATTAACAGAACTCATCAGCATAACTTTTATCGGACAGACTATGTTTATCAAGATCAAGAAAAACTGCGGCATTTTCATGGAACACAACGGCATGGAAAAGAAACGTATGGTCCCGGTGACCAGCAATTTCCTGATCAACCTGAACCACACTGCAGAGATCTCTTTCTATACCATTAAAGAGACTAAAACCCGTTATGATCTTGAGGGTCATGAGATCACCGTGGCACCCCATACCCGTGTCATTCATCTGCAGATGGCATATCGCTACTCCAGCACCAAAGAACGTATCGGAGACACCAAAGGCAGTATTGTAGAGCGCAACTTCTACAAGTTTTACTTTATGCCGGAAGAGATGGGTCAGTATGAAGAGCTGCGTGGACATATTGAAAGCCACGTTCTGAATATCTGAGCTCCCTGTATATCTGAGCCCCTGTCAAGAAGCCCGTACAGAGTTACGGGCTTTTTAATATCCCCATATTGAGTTTTAACACTGTTGCAAACCAGCGCGGTTCAGCGGAATCTATATCTCAAGCGCCACGGAATCCAAACAGCGGTTTGAACCGCAGCTATCCCCGTTGGCATCGTCTGATAGATCTAAGGAGCGGTTATGGAAGTCAGCGAACTGTTGCAACAAACAAGTAAACTACCGAATGTTCCCGATGTAGTTCGTGAACTGATTCAACAGCTGAACAATCCGAATGCAGATTACGGCGCAATCGCCGAGAAAGTGACCAAGGACCAGACCCTGTCACTGAAAATCCTTCGTCTGGTTAACTCGGCCCATTTTGGTCTGAGCCGTAAGGTTTCTTCTATCGATGAAGCCGTTGTGATGCTGGGCATGGTGCAGCTGAAAACGCTGGTTATTGCATCAGGTATCGCCGGCTCTGTAACCGAAGTTGAAGGCCTGGATCTGAAGAAGTTCTGGTCTGAATCTTTCCGGGTTGCTTCTCTGGCTAAATGGTATGCCGAAAAAACCGACCGGGTTGACCCGGATGTTGCTTTCACGGCAGGCCTGATCCACAACATCGGCCGCCTGCTGCTGCACATTGCCAAGCCGATGCTGGCGCAGGCAATTCAGACTCGCGTAGAAGAATCAGGTTGCAGCCGCTCTGAAGCAGAGATGGAACGCCTGAACTTTACCACGCCTGAGGCTGGCCAGGCGCTGCTGGACCACTGGCAGTTCCCGGCAGAGCTGGGTATTGCAGTACGCAACCATAAGCGTCCACTGGAAGCTGAAGAGCCAGAAGCTACCAGCGCAGTAATTAACCTGGCCTGCTACATCAACGCATGCATCCGTAATAAGGTCGCTCTGGAAGAGGTTATTGCAAACTTCCCTCGTTCAGAAGCTGAACTTGCCGGTCTGCCAAACAGTATTGCGGCAGAATCGGAAGAAGCGCTGCAGGTAGAGTCTGGTCTGGACGGTCTGGCCTGATCTCTGAGCACAAACGAAAAATGGCAGCGAAAGCTGCCATTTTTGTATTTGTATCATGATCAATATTACTTAGTCGATCGCTTTCACGGCGCGAATCGCCTGCAGGATATGGTCAACATCATTCATCGCCCGATGGCGACGTAATTGCGATTTACTGACAAAGCGATACTGCACCAGTTCTTCACCTCCCAACACCGCTTCCAGTCCAACCAGTGTAAATGTCATTTCCATGTTGGCGGCCTGATACAACCGGGTCAGCCAGAAGTGATCAAATTCCCAGGCATCACTGAGCACCTGCTTACCGTCCAGCTGTTGGTTCAGACGTGTACATGCGTCTTCGGCAGTGACACCTTTGACCGTCAGCTTGCTGCGTTCAATGCCGTGGATCTCTTCGGCAAAATCATCCCAGTATTCCCAGCCCTCAACCGAGTCAGGGTTAATGAGAAAATTATCCGAGGTATTATCCAGGGCATTCTTCCATGCCACTTCAATTGGATAGGAAGACGGGCCCAGACCACTGGCTTCCAGATCCAGACAGATCAACTCCATTATTTTTCTTTTTCCTACTTCTGCACTTCACTTATGAGTGGCTGCTTTCTATTGCAACGCTCGCATCAGCTTATTGTTGCTGACGTCGGTATAGCAGAACCTTCAGGGCCTGCTCGGGATCACTATCCGGAAAGTCCTCCGGATTATCAATACGTTCTATAAAACTAAACTCTGGACAGTTTTCTTGCACTAACTCATGCAGGAATTGGCTCTCAAGTTGGGGAGAATTCAGGCATAACAGCACATCTGCCCCCTCTGTAGCGAGATCCGGCAACTTTCGCAGGACTTTCCGGTAGTCGCTAGTGGCGACAAAACTGCCTCTCTGAAAGCTGGGCGGATCAATAATAATCAGATCGTAAGGCCCCTCTTTCTTCAGCTTGCCCCAGGAGCGGAACAGATCGTGTCCCAGAAACCGAACCCGTTCCAGCGGATGCTGATTGAGTCGATGATTTTCCCGCCCGGTATTCAGCGCGCCACGACTCATATCCAGGTTCACCACCTTATCCGCCCCGCCAGCAACCGCCGCAACCGAAAAACCGCAGGTGTAGGCAAACAGGTTCAGCACCTTACGGCTTTCACTGTGATCCTTTACCCAGCGTCGCCCTTCACGCATATCGAGGAACAAGCCGCTATTCTGGTTCTTCAGCGGCCTCACGGCATAACTGAGTCCCAGCTCAGTAACGGTTAAGGCATCTGACTCCGCCAGACTGATCGAGTTCCAGCGCATCTCAATGCTGTCTTCACGACGATAGCGGTGCTGAATAACCATAACCTCAGGCCGCTCACCTTCCGGCAATGCATCAAAGTAACTCACCAGCGGTTCAATCACCTCATCGGAAAAAGGCTGAAACAAACGAATAATCGCCACTGGCGGCAACCAGTCGATAATAAGCTGCTCGTAACCGGGATAGCACCGGCCACGGCCATGGAATAAGCGTCGAACTTGGCCATTGGCCTGTGCGAGCTGTTGCTTAACGGTAGTGAGTAGTTCCTGCATCGGTGGTTCACGTCATCGCTGTGTAAAGTCGTGGGATTATAGTGATCCCGTGTTGGGGGAGCCAGCATTTGTTGCTGCACTTGAAACTCATTCCCCGAACCCCAATCTAAAGAGAAGTCAAAACCACTGAGAGCAAAAACAATCATGATGCGAATCGGCCTTTTCTTATTAACCAATATTGCAGTATTGATACTACTCAGCATTGTTTTAAGCATGCTGGGCTTTAGCAGCCTTGATGCAAATGGTGTACACCTGAACTATGGCGATCTGATGGTGATCTGTGCCGTGTTCGGCTTTGGTGGCTCATTCATTTCTCTGTTTATGTCAAAGTACATGGCTAAGCGTTCTACCGGGACCGAGATCATCACTCAGGCCCGTAACGCAGATGAGCAGTGGCTGCTGGATACTGTCCAGGATCTGTCTAATGAGGCTGGCATCGGTATGCCAGAAGTAGGGATCTTCCCGGCACAGCAAGCCAACGCTTTCGCTACCGGCTGGAACCGGAATGACGCTCTGGTCGCCGTCAGCATCGGTTTGCTGCAGCGCTTCCGCCGTGAAGAGATCCGTGCGGTACTGGCCCATGAAATTGGTCAC
This sequence comes from Amphritea sp., assembly GCA_025800245.1. Classification (GTDB taxonomy): domain Bacteria; phylum Pseudomonadota; class Gammaproteobacteria; order Pseudomonadales; family Balneatricaceae; genus Amphritea. The sequence goes on from JAOXSA010000099.1 coordinate 11,184, forward strand.
GTAGCCAACGGCGACATGGTCACACTGACGCTGATACAAGGCGTTGTTAACACCTTCGTAATGTTCTTTGCCCGCATTATCGGCCACTTCGTTGACCGGGTGATCCTGAAAAATGAACAGGGCCATGGTATTGGCTACTTTATCGCAACCATCGTTGCTGAAATGGTACTGGCCTTCTTCGCTTCAATGATTGTCGCCTGGTTCTCCCGTCGTCGTGAATACCGGGCTGATGATATGGGCGCTAAGCTTGCAGGTAATTATGCGATGATCGGTGCCCTGCAGCGCCTGAAAGCCGAATATGAAGTACCGGATCAGATGCCTGAGACCCTGACCGCTTTCGGCATCAGCAGCCATATGAAAAGCGGTCTGATGGCAGCACTGGCGTCTCACCCGCCGTTGGATAATCGTATTGCAGCCCTGCAACAGCAGGCCTGATAAAGTCCGGTTAAATCGCCCAAAAAAAAGCCACTCAATCGAGTGGCTTTTTAAATTCTGGTTTAATAAAACCAGCTATAAGCGAATCCCTTAGAAGAAGCCCAGCGGATTAGCACTGTAGCTAACCAGCATATTCTTGGTCTGCTGATAGTGCTCCAGCACCATCTTATGGGTTTCACGACCGACACCGGATTTCTTGTAACCGCCAAATGCTGCGTGTGCAGGATACAGGTGGTAGCAGTTCATCCATACACGACCGGCCTGAATACCACGCCCCATACGGTAAGCAGTATTGGTATCACGGGTCCATACACCGGCCCCCAGGCCAAACTCAGTATCGTTCGCAATCGCCAGCGCTTCTGCTTCGTCCTTGAAAGTAGTTACGGAGACAACCGGGCCAAAAATCTCTTCCTGGAATACACGCATGCTGTTATCGCCTTTGATCAGCGTCGGCTCAATGTAATAGCCACTGCCCAGATCACCTTCCAGCTGCTGAATACCGCCGCCCATCAGGATCTCGGCACCTTCTTCACGACCGATATCCATGTAACCCAGAATCTTGTCATACTGTTCCTGGGACGCCTGAGCCCCCACCATTGTTTCAGTATCCAGCGGGTTACCACGCTTGATCTGCTTGGCACGCTCAATCACCTTCTCAATGAAGGCATCAGCGATATCTTCCTGTACCAACAGACGGGATGGACAGGTACATACTTCACCCTGGTTAAAGTAAGCCAGCACCGCACCTTCAACCGCCTTGCTGACGAAATCATCGTCCTGATCCATCACATCGCTGAAATAGACGTTAGGCGACTTACCACCCAGCTCAGTGGTCGACGGGATAATGTTGTCCGCTGCGCACTTCATAATGTGCGAACCGACTGGCGTAGAACCGGTGAATGCGATCTTAGCGATACGGGTGCTGGTTGCCAGCGCCTGACCCGCTTCTGCACCAAAACCGTTAACCACGTTCAGGACACCCGCTGGCAGTACATCCTGGATGCACTCCAGTAACAGCAGAATAGAAGACGGTGTCTGCTCAGCAGGTTTCAGAACCACACAGTTACCGGCTGCCAGCGCTGGCGCCAGTTTCCAAGCGGCCATCAGAATCGGGAAGTTCCATGGAATGATCTGACCAACAACCCCCAGCGGCTCATGGAAGTGGTATGCAACGGTGGTCTCGTCAATCTCACCGATGGAGCCTTCCTGAGAACGGATACAACCAGCAAAATAACGGAAGTGATCAACCGCCAGTGGAATATCAGCAGCCAGAGTTTCACGTACCGCTTTACCGTTATCCCAGGTTTCGGCAATCGCCAGTTTTTCCAGATTTTCTTCGATGCGGTCTGCGATTTTCAGCAGTACACCGGAACGCTCTGCAACAGAGGCTTTACCCCAGGCATCTTTGGCTGCGTGAGCCGCATCCAGTGCCAGTTCAATATCTTCAGCGCTGGAACGGGGAATCTCACAGATCGCCTCGCCAGTCACCGGTGTTGTATTTGTAAAGTATTGCCCTTTAACCGGTGCGACCCATTCACCGTTAATAAAGTTACCGTAACGCGGTTTGAATGAAACAACAGAACCTTCTGTTCCTGGCTTTGCATAAATCATTTTTGACGTGCCTCTTTTCTCGTTATTTTTCAGTCGAGTGACATAACAGATTGATTGATCTACAGCTCAATAGTAGCCAGCGCTCACGAGTCTCAGATATGGTTCCTTGGCAGCGAAAAATTACTCCTTTAGTACTAATTACAATTTCACGCTACTAAGGTTCAGAAGTAAAAATCCACCTTCTAAAGAAGGTGGCTTTGATGAAGCCCCCTCGAAGGGGGCTGACTTCTATAGCAGGTTCAGTTGGCTTCGTTCCATCTCTTTTTCAACCTTTTCCTGATGTCTTACATAACGCCTGATTAT
>JAOXSA010000076.1 GCA_025800245.1 Amphritea sp.
CAGAAACTAGCTAAGGCAGACAGTCCTGTCTACTTAGCTATTGTGCGAAAAACAGATGAGGTTGTACGTATACGTCAAAGGACCAAACGAACTCCTTCCCGTGTGGCACAGTTTGCTGCAGCCCACGGACGTACAGAAATAAATAAGCGGTCAATTAATAAACAAATCGGGCCTAAGAAAGATATTATTTCAGTGGCCCAACGAGAACAACAAGTTCTTGATAGTGTTCCTGTACATCACCGGGGAAAACTGGAAAGAATTATCCAGGAGTACCGAGATGTTTTCCCTGAGCAACTTCCGAGGGGCATCCCACCCGAAAGGGCGGTTGAACATTCTATTCAAATCGAGCCCGGAAGTAAGCCTTCCTACCGGCCACCATACCGGTTGGGTCCTGCTGAGCAGGACGAGCTAGAGGAGCAAATTAAAGATCTCCTGGATCAAGGCTTCATCCAACCATCGTGCAGTCCGTACGGGGCACCGGTTTTATTCGTGCCCAAGAAGGACGGCCGATGGAGGATGTGCGTGGACTACAGAGCACTAAATAAACAGACGATCAAAGATCGCTATCCGCTGCCGCGGATAGATCAGCTTCTAGATCGCCTGGGCCAAGCCAGGGTCTTCAGTAAATTAGACCTGGCACAGGG
>JAOXSA010000320.1 GCA_025800245.1 Amphritea sp.
GTATCTGACCGTCGGTGGGTTCGATCAGGCGGTTAAAGTGGCGGATCAGGGTCGATTTACCGGAGCCGGATAGCCCCATGATTACCGTGATCTCGCCGTCCTGCATGTCGATATTGATATCTTTCAGCCCGAGTACGTGGCCGTGCTCTTCCAGCAACGAGGGTTTATCCACACCGTTCTTTGCATGTGCCAGAGCGGCTTGTGGCTCAGGGCCGAAAATCTTATACAGATTATTGATAGATACTTTTACATTGGTAGTCATAGTGCACCTCAGGAATCTTGTGAAACATCAACCCGGGCCAGGGTTGCTTTACTGACACGGTCAAGCAGGATCGCCAGAATCACGATACAGAAGCCGGATACCAGACCTACGCCCAGTTCAAGGTTGTTAATACCGCGCAGTACCAGTACTCCAAGGCCCGGAGCGGATACCAGAGATGCGATAACCACCATCGCCAGCGACATCATGATGGTCTGGTTAACACCAGCCATAATGTTTGGCAGGGCCAGTGGCAGCTCAACACTCAGCAGTTTCTGGCGGGCGGTCATACCGAAGGCGTTGGCTGCTTCGATAATGTCCTGATCCAC
>JAOXSA010000343.1 GCA_025800245.1 Amphritea sp.
GTCGGCGATCAGATCTATCTGGATGCAGATTACTATAGGGATAATCGACGCTTACTTTGCAGAGGCGCGCCTTATCAGGTACTGGCAAAAATTGACTCGGTATCTGGCGCCCAGGAACTTATTGTCCAGTCTTACCAGACCCGGGAACTTGTCCCTGTATCACCATTTCAGATCTGCAGTTACGACTCTCCGGATGATCCAGTCATGCATTCCTGAGAACATTTTCACTATCAATAGAGCAGCCTGAAGGCTGCTTTTTTGTGCCTGAATAAAATTCTTTAGTAAGTCATCACAGTCTGCATAAGCGCCATATGGCGTAGATTCTGCCAAATACACTGATTCGCATAATGTATATTATGTTAAATATAAGTATTAGTAATTGCTACACTGGGCCAAAGGCGTGGTCCCTGCCTTTCTTCTACTGATAAGAGGCGATAAAGCTAAGAGGAAACCGTGCGGAGAATCGCGAAGAATTCCGTTTCGTGGGTAATGTGTCACTCCATGCACGTAGCGCACGATTATGGTTGGCCGTCAGATTTGGCTCCGATTTCTGATCAAAGATCTCTTTATCTGATTCGACATTCCAGGATCACGATTATGCTCACCACGCTGACTGAGCAAAAATGAAACCCATCGATCCGGGTCAGGCTTCAAATCCATAACTCCTTCCTTAACTTTCGATCCTGAACTCTCTATTCTGAGCTTGCTGTCCTTCGAATTGTGTTTACGTCTGCCTGACTCAATTCCTTACTCTGCTTTCTTCGACACAATCATCCAGTCAGTAATGCGCGCACCAATTTTAACAATGCTCACTTCACTCAGGCTTTAAGCGCTTACTGTTCGTACCTGACATTCACAAAAAGGATTTCAGCTCTCTGCAGAGCGCTGCAAGATTCTTCTACGGATTAAATGAATCTAGAAAGCTGACAGGCGTCTGCGAAGCTCAAATTAGGCGTGTTAAATTCTCTACAAGAGAATCTCAATACAGATCTGCATTCGACAGCAGACCAAGCAGGCACGATCGATTCGGAAGCAACAGAGATTCTTACCAGCTGTCTGAATTACGAAACATCAGTCAGGCCATCCAGGCTGATAAAAGCCAGAGCATGCGCCATAGAAAGGCCACGAAAACCTATATACTCCATTTCCAGTAGTAGACACTACTGGTAATCAAATGAGTCAGATCTTATACTCGCTTAATATCCTGTAATTACCCAAGGTCTGCTATCTGTGTCGACGAATCCTTTTCCCGGCTTACCGCTGTTCGATTCCGCTAAGTTCTTCAATCAGATTCCTAGAAATGCCGTCTTCCCTGATCAGTCACCGGCTGTCGAAGAATTTCTTCTGGGGCTTAATGTTGAAGGTGCACTCGATGATTATCGCTACACCAAAGACTTTCTCACCAGCTACAGCAAGAAAAGCCAGGATACCTACGATAAGTTCCGGGGCGATGCAGAACGCCTGTTGCTGTGGTCCTGGCTGATCAAGCGCAGATCCATCGTAGAGCTGCGCCGGCGCGACCTTGAGGAGTACACCGACTTTGTCGCTAAACCGGATCCAAGCTGGCAGGCGGATAACACCGAAAGACGCTTCCTGACAGTTAACGGTATGCGCGAGCCCAATGAACGCTGGCGCCCTTTCCGTGTGGCTGGCGCAGGTAAAGGGCGACTAAACACTAAATCCTGGCAGGGTCTTTTCTCCAATCTCAGCGTTTACTTTAATTACCTGATGGCCGAAGACTACGCGCCGGGTAACCATATTCCGATCGTAAAGAAGAACTGCCCCTATCTGCGACAGGAAACCGGCATCAATACTGCTAAACGCCTGTCAGAGCTGCAATGGGAATACCTGCTCAATACAGCGATAGCCATGGCTGATGCCGACCCACTGCATGAACGCACCCTGTTTGTCATCGCGACCCTCAAATCCCTTAAGCTACGTATATCGGAGCTATCTGAACGCCCTAACTGGCTACCTGTGATGTCCCATTATCATCGCGATCACGAAGGCAACTGGTGGTATCGCACCTACGGCAAAGGCTCTAAAGAGCGGGATGTCTCGATATCCAACGAATACCTGCAGTTCCTGAAACGCTACAGGGAACACAGAGGCTTATCCCCCCTTCCCTCTAAGGATTCGTCCGAACCGGTAATCGAATCCAGAGTGCGCAACCGGGGTATCGGCAGCCGCCAGCTGCGTAATATCGTTGAATACGCCTTCACAGAAAGCTGCGAATCGCTCTTAAAAGATGGGTTTGAAGTAGAAGCCTCAGAACTCCGCGCCGCCACAACCCACTGGCTGCGCCATACCGGCGCATCAATGGAAGTTGCTGCGGGCCGTGAACTGGCCCACGTACAGGCTGACCTGGGCCATGGCAGCATCAGAACGACTGATGAGTTGTATGTGGATTCAGATAATATGGAACGGGCTTCGAGTGCTAAGGGGCAAGAGGTTTGAGGAGTTTCCATATTGACCGCATATTCAATTAACA
>JAOXSA010000362.1 GCA_025800245.1 Amphritea sp.
ATCTTATTTCCCACGAATCTTATCGAGCCACAGGCCACGAGCATTCCCTGTTTCTTAAATCGGCAATAGCGTCATTGACGCGGCGCTATGGACTACCTTGGTGATGGTGCGATTGGTACTGTCGGCGATCAGCATGGCCATCATGTCCTGCAGCGAGATCAGCTTGCCGAAGATTCTCTCGTAGCTGAGATTGCGGATACCGTTGGTGGTTCCGTTGCTGAGAATATACAGATCGTTGCCAGTATCCCGTCGGTTGTTCAGCTGCCAGGCGATCGCTTCCAGATTGCGGGCGCTGTTGTAGAGCTTCTGCTGATCCAGCTCGTCCAGAATGAACAGCTCATACTTATGATTGTAGGATGCGTGCAGCATACCGCTGATGCCGGCCATCAGGGCAAATACGCGGTCGCCCTGGTAATTCTCATCAAACGCCAGCGGCATTGCGGCCACGCCGTCCTGATTATTCAGCTCCCGGAAGCCTGCTGCGCGGGTATTACTGAAGAGCTGTTCAATACGCTTTTCCAGTGTCGTGCCCGGTGGCGCTTTAGCCAGTTCCCGTGGGTTGCGTTTATACAGCTTAACCATCAACTCCTGGCTCAGTTTGCGTACTTCCCTGATATGCATATCGGTGACGGAATCGATCTCTGTCTTGGCCAGATTGCTCAGCTTAAAGCCCGAGGGCGAATTTGTGGCGCATCCGCTGAGCAGGGCAACGAGTAACAGAGAGGCGCATAAACGGTAAATCATGAACACAATTCCTTAACCTATGTCCTTATTGCCGGGGCTCTTTTTCCGACAGGGTAAAGCGATAGCCTGAGCCGACATTCGACTTACTCAGATCCGGAGTGCTGAAGGCGATACCGCCCTGTACGAAGCTTTCCAGATTGGTGGTTTCTACCCGGGCACCACTGAAAAGACCGAATTCGGCATCAATACCGCTGATATTCCAGAACTGGCTGTCAGGCGTCACAAGGCGTCGGTAGCGAGGTTTTATGTTGGTAAACAGTTGCACTGTCTGGCTGTCCTGGGTGAGTTCAAAGCCCACCACGTGGCCAACAGGCATCCCCCTGAAGTAGATAATGCTGTTGCGCTTGAGTGCTCCCAGCTGTTGGGTTTCCAGAATGATATTCAGGCCGGGTAACTGCAGATCACCGGGGCGCTCAAGCAGTCCGGTGAATTGATATTCTGGCTTGCCCGGACCCGGCAGGGCTTCGATATGATTACCGATCAGCAAGGTTTCGGGGTAGTCCACACCGGACAGATTAAATTTCGGTGCAGCGATCCAGAAGCGGGTGCCCTGCTTCGCCAGCAGCGCGCCTTCTTTATTCAGCGCGATTGCTGTCTCGATGGCACCATCGCTGTCGAGCAGACGCACATCGGTTACTTCGCCCATCTCAAGGCCTTTGTAGCGGATTTTGGCACCGGGCGCGATATCCGGGCCTGCGGGGAAGATCACACGGATGTCAGGTCCCTGCTGCAGGGCTTTGGCTTCGGAGGGATGCAGGATGTACTGAGCACGGGCGTTTGCCTGCTTACCCCGGGCTTCCAGATTGGCGAAGGAGACCCCGCCGCGAATCAGCGTCTGAAGTGATTCGGTGTTAATTCTGACCCCCTGGCGACTGAGGCTGGCATCGATACCGCTGCTGTTCCAGAAGCGGCTCTGGTCAGTGACCAGATGGCGATAGGCTTTGTCGATCAGCAGATGGATCACCATCTCATCCTGCTGTTTATCCAGCGCATAGTGACTGACCTTGCCAACCTGAAGTTGTTTATACAGCACCGGTGCGCCAACGGTGAGAGAACCAAGGGCCGGGGCTCGCACCCGGATAGGTAGCTTACCGGCGTTTTCTTTGTACAGCAGCCGACCCTGCTTGCTGGCATTGTCGAAGTTACGGAACAGGTGGAAACGGTGATTCTCGGAAACGGTTTTCTGTTCCTGAGTATCCGGCGTAAAGAAGCTGATGCCACCATCAATGATGGTGCTCAGAGACGCGCTGTTAAACTCCACTCCGTCGACACCGGCCTGCAGGTTCAGCCCGCTCTGTTCCCAGAAACGGCTGTTATGTCGAATCAGGTCGGCGTGTTCATCGCGAACGGTGGCATGAATGATGACTTTGTCATTACTCTCACTCAGTTCGTAGCCGCGCACTTCGCCGACCGGTATCTGACGATACAGGATGGGTGAACCATAGCTCACCGAACCCAGTTGCTCCGCTTCCAGCTGGATATCAAAACCAGGCAGTCCGGGGCGGCGGGCTGGTGGTGTGTTCAGGGCTGTGAATTCAAACTGAGGGCTGCCCTGGCCAGGCTGTAGCTCGATAGAAGCGCCCTTAATCAGGTCGCCGATTTTCTGCAGTTTATTCAGGGATATATCCGGCTGTGGCAGCCAGAACTGACTGCCACTGCGCAGTAAGGGTTTAGCCCTTGGGTCGATCAGCAGACGCGCGTCCAGTGTGCGCAGATCACTGCTCAGGCTGAGTTGCTGTACCCGGCCTATCTGAATACCTTCACTGATAACGCGGGTGCCCTCGACCAGCGGAGTACGGGCAGGGAACTTCACATACACGGCGATGCCGTCCTCCGCAGCCTCATAGTCAGGATACAGCTGGAAGGGTTTATCCGGATCAAGCCCGCTGTTGTCATCTGGCGGTGTGTAGAAACTGATGCCTCCGGCGATGATCGCTGCGAGTGAGCCAAAGCGCAGCTCCAGACCGCTGAGATCGGCTTTCAGACTGATACCGCTGGCGTTCCAGAAGCGGGTGTTATTGCTGATCAGATGGCTGTAGGCGGGGTCGATAAACAGCTCGATACGGATCTGATCCGAGCGGTCTGACAGACCAAAGTTGATCACTTCGCCCACCTCTATCTGGCGGTAGAATACGGCCGCGCCCCGTTGAATCGATTGTGCCGTATCCGCAAGCAGTGTGAGGTACAGCCCCCGTTTGTCTTTCAGCGGCGGTGGTGGTTCATTATCGGCGGTGAATTCTGTGGTTGTGTCGCCCTGGCCGGGCTGAATCTCAACGTAATAACCGGAAAACAGTGTTTCCAGTCCTTTAACGCCACTCAGGGATATCTGTGGCTTAACCAGCCAGAAACGAGTACCTTCCCGGAGGATTTCAGCCGCCTCTTTTTCCATCTCAATCAGCGCTGTAACGCTTTTCAGATCTTCATTCAGATGCAGGCTTTTGACGATGCCAGTCGGAAGACCGCGGTAGATGACCTTGGTAACGCCAGCTTCCAGGCCTTCAGCGGTGTCGAATTGGACTTCGATCATAATGCCGGCGTCCTGATAGCTCTTGAACACCAGCCAGCCGGAGATCAGCAGTGCCAGAAAGGGCAGCAGCCAGACAACAGATGGGCCGCGATGACGTTTGATCACCGGGCTGACAGGCTGGGCATCTGCGTTGCTATTGCTCATTCCGAATCCTTTTCTCCGTCGCTTTTGTCATCCGTACCATTGTCCCATATTAACCGGGTATCGAAATTGATGGCTGCAAACATAGTCAGTATCACAACCGCACCGAACGCGGTAGCGCCGTGGTTGCCCTCGATATGCGCAATATTGCCCAGCTGTACCAGTGCGACCAGAACCCCGATCACAAAAATATCCAGCATCGACCAGCGTCCGATCCATTCAACAACACGGTACATAATGGTTTTCTGTCGCAGATTGGTTTGCAGACCAAACTGTACCGTAGCAAGCAGAATCAGCAGCGCGATAATCTTCATCACCGGAACCACAATACTCGCAGTCAGCACTACCAGGGCGATGAACAGCATATTCTGATCCAGCAGCTGCAGAATACCACCGAGGATGGTACTGGGTTCACCCCGGCCAAATACTTTAAACGTCATAATGGGCAGTAGATTGGCGGGCAGGAACAGAATCATTGCGGTGATCAGGCACGCCCAGCTGCGGCTCAGAGAGTTCTTCTGGCGACTGTGCAGCGTGACGCCACAGCGATCACAATGCTCTCCCTCCATCGCCGCCGGATGCAGTTTATTACAGTCGCCACAGACAATAAGTCCGGCGCTACGGGCGGATTGATATACCGGTGGTTCAGCCATGATGGTCACTCTGGTTCCGGTGCAGATCGATCTGATGCCATAGCTGATGGGGGTTATACATAATACTGCTGAGGGTCGTGATCAGTATCAGCCCGGCCAGACTATAGAGTCCCAGACCAATATCCAGTTCCGCCAGGTCTTTCAGCTTGATGATGGATACCAGCACCCCAAGCAGGAATATCTCCAGCATGCCCCAGCCACGCATTTGTTGATAACTGTGCATCGCCTGACGTAACAGGCGGCCCTGCCAGCGAAAGTGCAGGCTGCTGCTGATATAGAACAGTGTGATCAGCTGCATAAAGGGAACCACTACGGCGAATAACAGAATCAGCAGGGCGGAGAGAAACAATCCACCTTCGAACAGACTCATGGCGCAGTTAATGATCGCCTGGCTCTGGCTCTGGCCGAGGACTTCGAGTGTCAGGATTGGGAACAGGTTTGCAGGCAGAAACAGAATCAGACCGGCGGTAGACAGCGCCAGTAAGCGTTCGGTACCGTTAACGGTAGCCGTATAGAGTCGGGCATGGCAGCGCGGGCAGATAACATCCTGGCCTGGCTGGCAGGTCATATCATGCAGTAACAGATCGCATTCATGACAGGCAATTACGTGCTCGGGTGCAGTTTCCATCGCGGCTTTCAACAATCATTCTCAGAGGACACAGAGTATGCCAGATTCAGTCCCTCAGACCATAGTTAACTGGATCCGTGAGCAGGGCTGGCAGTTACAGCATACCGCACCGCTCAGCGGTGGTTGTGTCGCTCAGGTTATAACGCTCAGTGTAGTCGCTGCAGATGGACAACAGCAGCAGTGGGTGCTGAAAACCGGTGGTACTGGATTCAGTGCTGAAGCAGCGGGGTTGCAGGTTTTAGCTGATACTCAGGCGTTGGTGGTACCAGAGGTGCTTTACAGTGATGATGAGTGCCTGCTGATGGAGTTTCTGGCACAGGCCCCCAAGTGTGCTGATTTCGATGAGATCCTCGGAGAGGGACTGGCGCGACAACATCAGTGCCGGTCGGACCGCTTTGGTTTCGGGCAGACCACTTACTGTGGTGGTACCGCTCAGCCTAATGACTGGCAGAGGGATGGCTATAGTTTCTTTGCAGAGCAGCGGCTTATGGCCCTGGGGATACGCTGCCACAAGGCAGGATTACTGAGCACCGGTGAACTCAGACAGCTGGAACGGGTATCTCAGAAGTTGCCGGAGTTGATACCTGAGCAGCCACCGGCTCTGCTGCATGGTGATCTCTGGAGCGGGAATGTTACCAGTGATGCTAACGGCAAGCCTGCGCTGATCGATCCGGCGGTGTATTTTGGCTGGGGGGAAGCGGATCTGGCGATGACGCTGATGTTTGGCGGTTTCTCTGAGCGCTTCTATCGTGCCTATCAGAGCGTTCAGCCCCTGGAGTCCGGGTGGCGAAAGCGAGCAGACATCTACAACCTTTACCACTATCTTAACCATCTGTTGCTGTTTGGCGGTGGATACCACAGTGATGTTCAGCGCATAGTGAAGTATTATTAACCCGGCACCCAGATACCTGCCATTCAGTCGTCCTTTGCTTGTTATCGACAAGGCATCAGTGTGCAGGAGTAGTCATTCTCCTTCAAACGCTGATAACACCGTTCGAGGGCAAGCAAAGGGCGACCTTTCTTTTTAAAAACAGAATGTTAGGGATAAACTCAAAACCGCACTTCTGCGTTACAGCTATTTACCAATAGAACCACTATTACTTTCAAGCTGTGCCTTGATATGCACTTTTGAGTTTATCCTGAATGGTAGGTATCTGGATGCCGGGTTAATATATCTCCTGAAATCGATTTATTACCGAGTAAGCGTTCTATGAGCCAATCTGATCAGGGCGATCTGAAAGCCCTGCGCCGCGAATATGTGGCGCAACCCCTGCGTCGTGCCGAGCTGGCTGCTGATCCTTTGCAGCAGTTTGCCCAGTGGATGAAAACTGCGACTGAATACAGCCCGGATGATGCCACCTCTATGACCCTGGCGACCGCGAGCAAAAGCGGTATGCCGTCCGCCCGTATCGTATTACTGAAGCACTTTGGCGAAGAGGGTTTTGCCTGGTACACCGATTATCGCAGTCAGAAAGGCCAGGAGCTGGCGGAGAATCCACAGGCTGAACTGATGTTCTACTGGTACGGTCTGGAGCGTCAGATCCGGATTCAGGGTCGGGTGGAAAAGCTCTCTGCAGAACAGGGTGAAAAGTACTTTAATGAGCGCCCACTGGGTAGCCGTCTGAGTGCTGCTGCCTCCCATCAGAGCTCTGTGGTCAGCAATCGTGATCAACTGGAGCAGGCCGTGGCGGATCTGACCGCGCAGTATCCGGAAGGTGATCTGCCGCATCCGGAATTCTGGGGTGGTTACCGCCTCATTCCAACCCGATTTGAATTCTGGCAGGGCCGTGAGAATCGCCTGCATGATCGTTTCAGCTACAGCCTTGATGAGCAGGGACAGTGGCAGATCGACCGTCTGTCTCCCTGATAGAGGAGTCTGTTATGAGTGCAGAATTACTTCCTTGTATAGAGATCGAGCCGAATCAACCTGCCTGCGCCAGTGTTATCTGGATGCATGGGTTAGGCGCGGATGGCAGTGATTTTGAGCCGGTCGTACCGGCGCTGGAACTGCCGGAATCCCTGCCGGTTCGATTCGTGTTTCCCAATGCGCCACACCAGCCGGTAACCGTCAATGGCGGCTGGGTGATGCCTGCCTGGTACGATATTCTGGAGATGAATATCGAGCGCAAGATCGACGTTAACGGTTTGCTGGATTCCTGTCGGCAGATTGAAGCGTTGATAGCCCGGGAGATAGAGCGTGGTATTCCGGCAGAGCGTATTGTGCTGGCGGGCTTCTCCCAGGGCGGCGCAGTGGCTTATCAGACGGCGCTCTGTTATCCCCAGCGTCTGGCGGGCTTGTTAACGCTGTCTACCTATGTAGCAACAGCTGATCTGATCAGCGCTGATCGCAGTGCGGCTAATCAGGATCTGCCGGTTCTGATCGCCCATGGTGAGCACGACGATGTGGTGCCAATGAGTCTCGGTACTCAGGCAGTGAATCTTTTAGAATCAATGAATTATCAACCACAGTGGCAGACATGGCCGATTGATCACAGCCTGTGTCTGGAAGAAGTTCAGGCGATCGGTCGCTGGCTTCAGGCTGTGTTAAGAGTGGAATAAGCACATTATGAAAATTACTGAAAACGCCTACGTCGAGATCCATTACGCGCTGTTCAATGAAGAAAAAGAAGTGGTTGATGGCTCCCGTGGTGCAGAACCACTGCCTTATATTCATGGCCAGGGCAATATTATCCCGGGCCTTGAAGCGGCGCTCGTAGGGCGTGAAGAGGGTGATAAGTTCACAGTGACAATCACTCCTGAGCAAGGCTACGGCGAACGTGATGAGGATAAAGTCACTATTATTGATGCAGAGTCCTTTGCCGGTTTTGACAACATCGAAGTTGGCATGCTGTGTCAGATTGAAGGTGAGAATGGCGAACCGCAACTGGTGACTATTACCGCAATTGAAGAGGGTGAGGTCACTATTGATGCGAATCATCCATTTGCCGGTCAGACACTGAACTTTGAAGTAGAAGTGATGAATGTGCGTGCTGCTACCGATGCAGAGCTGCGCGATGGCATTGTCTGAGTTCAGATGTGAAATACGATTTATTGGAATTAACGCTTAAGGAGATTTGAGATGCGTTTATTGTTAGCACTGCTGCTGCCATGGTTGCAGTTCTTTACCATTGGTCGCCCTGTTGCGGGCATTATCTGCCTGATTCTGCAGATCAGTCTGATTGGCTGGCTGCCAGCAGCAATCTGGTCGGTGTACGCTCTGAGCCAGTACAAGACCGACAAAAAGATCGAAGCGGCGCTGGGCGATAAAGACTAGCGTTGTTTTCTGGCGTGCTGTGGTTGTTACAGCCAGCACGTTCTCTGGCCGGTACTTCTTTATGAATCGTTATAAGTGAAGTACCGGCACCGCTCGCGAGCGATATGCTGTTCCTGAAAGCTTCAGAAACAATTCCCCTTCTGTTGACCAGGCCTCACTAACAGGCCATCTGTCTGCGCAGACTTTATACCTGTCACCTGGTCTCTCACTCGCTGTATGACCGTCTTAGCGGGTTCAGACTTTTTCCTGCCACTCCAGATCACCGATCTGAACATTCAGCCATTCAAAGCCAATCCGGCGGGCAACTGCTGCCGCGCCATCCAGACTTTTAAATTCCCTTTCACGCTTTGAGCGTTGCAGATCCAGCGTCATCACGTCGTTCTGTTTGGTGATGAATTTCAAGCGCCAGCCCCGTGCCATGGAGATAGGCGCTGCCTGGCAGGAATCAAATACACCCGCCTTAAAAAGCAGCTTAATTTCACGTTCTTGCATACTCAATTACTCCTAATTGAATTGCTTATATTCTTTAATGATTATTATAAAGTAATTAATGATTAATCAAAAGTTTTTTTGGGTGTTTTTATGTCTGTAACTCATTGAAATTTAAGGATTTATTTGGAAGATTTTTTGAAGGTGCGGATGTGAGAGGAGATTGTTTGCAACCTTATGTTTTTAAAGGGTTTTTTGGGATTTTGAAGAGACGCGATAGGTTATGATTTTTATATCTTTTTGATATATCAAAATTTATATATTGATTATTTATTATTGACTTGTGGTTTGCTGTCTGAGAAAGCCGATTATGGAAAATCAGGAGTTGGCTCTGCGCAGTCCAGACTGGGCTTGATACGGGGAATTCCGGCAGGCAATGGTGATAAGAGACGCTGGCACGATTTCTCTGAGGCAAAAAAAATGCCCCCGGATGGGAGCATTGTTCAGATGTTTCAGGTTAGCTTTCCAGGCGGTCGCGTATCATCGCTTCCACGCTGTCGAGCCTGGCTTTCATTTTGTTGATAGCGCTGTCGTTATCATCGATGACCGGCGATATCTTGATCATATCCAGCAGATCGACCAGAAATGCTTCCTCATTCATCTGCTTCAGCTGGTCGCTGTCCCAGGTTTTCTGTATCTGAGGCATAACGGTTCTCACTTTTTCAGGTTGGCATGAACAGGCGTTGCTGCCGGGGAATTGCACACGACATACGTTATTCATTCCCTGCTTTAAGGTATGGGTGATAAACCGGCTTTTTGCAAGTAACGCAGGCGGTGCTGCCAGAGGCTGGATACAGGCGATACAAGACACAGTCTGGGGAGAGCATTGGCAGGCGTTGGTGTTAAATTGCTCACTTATTGAGTTATATCAATATTCGCTAATGTGAACAGAGGTAGTATCAGTCCCAAGTGAGAACACAAAACAGGGTGAGAGCTATGGATCCGTATACTTTTGAAACAGTTTGGCCAAGCCTGATGGGCGTTGCTGGTATGACTTTCGCTATGGTTTGGGGATTTTTCAAAATCCGTAAACTGATGAGTGAAGACGCGAAGAAGTAATTCGCTGTCAGATAAAAAAAGAGGCCGCATGAGCGGCCTTTTTAGTGTCCGGAAAAGAGTAAAGATCAGATCACACCGGTACTGCGCACGCAGTTACGGCCATCCTGTTTGGCGATATATACTGCATTGTCGGCTGCCTTAATAAGATCGTCCGGTCCTCGCATCTGTGCAGAACGGGATGCAACTCCAACACTGACACTGCCTTTCCATACACCATCCTCGCCTGCCGGCACACGCATAGCGTCTACTTCCTGACGCATATTCTCCGCCGCCAGAAGCGCACCGTTAAGATCGGTGTCCGGACAGATAATCAGGAATTCATCACCACCCAGTCTGGCGGTAACGTCGTCATTACGTACAGAGCCCTTCAGTGTTCTGGACAGCTGGCGCAGTACTTCGTCACCGGCATCGTGACCGTAGGTGTCATTGATCTGCTTAAAGCCATCGGCGTCAATCATCATGCAGCTGAGTGTGGGGCAGTTGTCCCACAGGTCCTGAAACACCTGCAGTGCGTGGCGGCGATTCGGCAGACCGGTCAGAACATCGGTCAGAGCGATCACTTCCAGTTTGCGATTGGCTTCCGCGAGATCCCGTGTGCGTTCTTCAACTCGCTGTTCCAGAGTGCGGTTGAGATCAGACAGTTCACGGTTACGGGCTGAAACCTGCTGGAACAGACCATTCAATGCGGAAAGTAGGGGGCCGGTTGAGCGTGCCTGATGCTGTTGTTCCTGATCGAAAGCTGCCGCTGCGCTCTGACCATCCCGGATCGAATCGATCTGCCGTGACATCGACTGGTCTGTCCCCAGGATATGGTAGGCCAGCCAGTGAATCAGGAACTTCATCGCCTGTTCACAGCCACTGCGGTTTTCCGGTGTCAGTGTTTCACTGAGCGCCTGAACTTCGTTGATAAAGTTCCGGTGGGCTTCGATATGAGGGTTGAGATGGCGCGGATCGATGCCGTTGGCATCCATGAACGCTTCCTCTTCCTCAAAATGGTAATGGGTATACTCTTCCAGCTCCTGAAAGACCTGGTTGATGGCTTGTTGAGTAATGGGCCCTTGTTGGCCTGATACCAGCTCGCCAAAGTTATTAATAACGTCAACGAGGCGGTGATGTTGCTCATCGACATCGGATATCCCTGTCAGAAAACTATCATCCCAATGAAATGACTCCATAGCGCACTACCTGATCATGACAACTGCGGGTACCTGTCTGAAAATTCAAACAGAACTAAAAGAGTGATCATACAGATAATGCCCGTAATGAGCATATATGAAGGCAGTAAGTATGACTTTAATCAAACATTCCGGCTGGAATAGGAAGAGAGGAATGCAACCGGCCCCTGAGGGAACCGGGAGAGGACCGGCTGCATGAAAAGTGGGATGGCTTACTCTACAAATGCGGCAAAGCGATCATCCAGTGGCGTGTCTGCCAGATGGTTGATGTAGTTACTCATCACTTTCTGGGCCAGACCCAGTACGATTTCCAACAGCTGCCTGGGTGCGTAACCGGCAGCATAAAATTCAGCGACATCGGCTTCGGCGACAACGCCCCGATTGCGGACAATCTTCAGTGTCATATCGTGCAGAGCCTGCAGTTTGGCGTTTGGCATCGGTTCGCCGTGGCGCAGAGCGTGAGTCAGCGCATCATCAACTTTCATCATCTTAGCGATCGCCGCATGAGCCGGTACACAGTAGTGGCAGCTGTGCTCAACATTGATGGTCTGCCAGACAACCGTCAGCTCATCGGCATCAAATGAGCTTTGCTGAAACAGGACGTGCAGTTGCTTATAAGCATCCAGAGTGACCGGCGACTCTGCCATGACGCCGTGCAGACTGGGTACAGAGCCAAACATCTTCACAGAATCTTCCAACAGGGCCTTGCTCTGTTCCGGAGCGGACTCCAGTGTATGAACATTGAGGTTGTTCATGATAAATCCTCTATAATTTGAGCGGGTGTTCAAAATTAAGCATATTTGATGTTGAGCGACTGTTCAAGATACAATTCGGTTTATCTGCGAAAAAAGGTTCTGAATATGGCTAACGTGGCAAAGTATGATCGTGACAGTGTAGTGCGCAAAGCGATGCTGTTGTTCTGGGAGAAAGGCTTCAATGCGACCTCGACCCGCGACCTGCAACAGGCAGTCGATATGCGACCAGGCAGTATCTATGCCGCGTTTGGCAGCAAAGAAGGTTTATATAGCGAAGCGCTGAAATGCTACTCGCAGGAGATGGGCGAGATATTGCAGCAGCGTGTGAGCGAAGCGGACTCGCCATTGACCGGGCTGGAAAACTTTATTCGCAATGTGATTATTGAGCGCCGCAATGTGGTACCCAGCGAGCTATGTATGCTGGTGAGAACGCTATCCGAGATTGATGATACCCAGCCTGAACTGATGAGTCAGACCAAAACTCTGCTGCGTAAAGTAGAAGATAACTTCACGCGTATTCTTGATCAGGCTCAGGAACAGGGCGAGCTGGCACCGGGTGCCAATACCCGCATGTTGGGACGCCACCTGCAGGTGCAGATGATCGGTATGCGCACCTATCTGAAGGCCAGCCAGAATCCGCAGGCTGTTGAAGAATTATTACAGTCCATTTTTGCCGGTATCCGTGTTCGCTGATCATGATTACCCAAGTTGGGTAATTGTTGCTTTTTTTGCCTCTCAAGATACCTGAGGGCAGAGTATAGTAACCAAACCTAACAACTGTTTGAGTAAGCATATGGTTCTATCAGCTCTGTCCCGTCTGGCCGGAATCCTGACACTGGTAGTGGGTGTATTGTTCATATCTGGTTGTAATGACGAACCTGAAGCCCCGCAAGGGTATGAAATAAATAAGATCAATCAGATCGATTTTGTGCGTGAGATCTCCGCGGATTATCTGAGGCTGTCGGAGCAGATACAGGTGCAGTATCTGCGTTACAAGCACACCGGTGATACCAATGCCTATATGGTGTATCGGAATCAGAAGTGGACGCCGGAATACATCGATCTTAAGCGCAAGTACCAGGATTCCCTGAACAAATCCAAGGCCTACGTCTACCGGCATCAATTGGATAATCTGTTTGATCGCTTCTTCGATCTGCAACAGTTGGCATTGCATCTGAAGCACAGCCTGCAAAACCAGGACTGGGATCTGGAACAGCAAGCGATGAAGCGTCTGGCCCGCGACAAAGAGGAAGTAGAGAAACACCCCAGCCGTTTTCTCTGATTCTTTTCCCTCCTGATATGATTCAGTTCCTGACATCGGGGCATTCGGTGTTAGACTGAATCTGATCCGTTTAACAACAAGGATGATGACTATGTTCGGTTTTGAAATTTCAATTCTGGTGATCGTACTGTTTGCTCTGGCGATGGTGTTTGCCGGGGTGAAAATGGTCCCACAGGGACATTGCTGGACGATCGAGCGATTTGGTCGCTATACCCGCTCCCTGACACCGGGCCTGCACCTGATCATACCGATTATTGATAAGGTCGGTATGAAACAGAACATGATGGAGCAGGTCCTGGACGTGCCGCCGCAGGAAGTGATCAGCTCCGATAATGCGATGGTCACGACCGACGCGGTGTGCTTTTTCCAGATTCTTGATGCCAGTAAGGCCAGTTATGAGGTGAATGATCTGCCCCGGGCGATGCGCAACCTGGTGATGACCAATATTCGAGCGGTATTGGGGGCGATGGAGTTGGATGAAATGCTGTCCAACCGGGATGTGATTAACTCCAAGCTGCTGGGTAAGGTGGATGAAGCGACTGACCCCTGGGGCGTCAAAGTCACCCGTATTGAGATCCGTGATATCTCTCCACCGCAGGATCTGGTGGATTCTATGGCGAATCAGATGAAAGCCGAGCGCGATAAACGGGCTGCGATTCTGGTTGCGGAAGGTCAGCGGGAAGCGGCGATTAAAGTGGCCGAAGGTGAGAAACAGGCTGAGATTCTGCGCGCTGAAGGTGACAAACAGGCTGCAATTCTCGAAGCTGAAGCACGGGAGCGTGCGGCGCTGGCTGAAGCGAGAGCAACCAAGGTGGTATCTGAGGCGATCAGTGAAGGTGATCCGCAGGCGATCAATTACTTTGTAGCCCAGAAGTATACAGACGCTCTGCAGAGTATCGGTGCTGGCGAGAACAGTAAGGTCGTCCTGATGCCGCTGGAAGCCAGCAATATTATTGGCTCTGTGGGCGGCATCGCCGAGTTACTGAAAGAAACCAGAGGAAGTAAGTAATGCAGGAGTGGTTGTCTGAGCTGACGCATTGGCACTGGTTAATCCTCGGTGTTGTTCTGCTTATTCTGGAAATTATGGGGGCCTCAGGATTCCTGATCGGTCTGGCGCTGGCGAGTCTGGCGTTGGCCGGAATTGTAGCCATGGGAGTGGTTGAGGGTTGGCAGTATCAGCTGCTCTGGTTTGCTGCGCTGGGCATGATTCTGACAGTTCTGTACTGGAAAGTATTCCGGCGCTTCAATACCCGGTCGGATGAACCACAACTCAATGACCGGGCCGCACAGATGATCGGCCGTAAATTAAAACTGGAAAGTGCGATTGATAATGGTCAGGGCCGGATTCAGATCGGCGATACTTTCTGGAAAGTGGTTGCCGATGAAATACTTGAAGCGGGTACCACGGTCGAGGTCTATGACAGTATCGGGATGGTGCTGAAGATACGCGCTGCCTGATCGCGTTCTGCCACGTGCTTGGTAAGTTGCTTTAACAGACAGTTCTCGCCGAGAATATCTTCGGGTGAATTGCTACCATCCAGCAGTTGATCGATAAACTCATCAGAAATGAGCATTCAATACTCCCTCTCATCAGGGGTAATGAATGCCATTTACACAGTGTTTATTTACACTCTCATCATCGGCTTATTGGCAAATAACATGCAGTTAAAAAAAATTCGTACTTTATAGCCATAATGTTTTACTTGCAAAAAACTGGATCGTTTGAGGAGTTAGGCTCCCCAGTATAGTGCCTGATCACAGATTCTGAGGAGCTTAACGGTGGGGATGGATTTATCAATGTGTGGCCGAGGTTTGTTAAGAGGTTAAAGCCTTAAATAATTAACTTTCATGCTCATTAGGTGTGTTTTTTAATAAAACTACTGAACACTTGGCGCGCTCAGCAACCCGTGCCGATACTGATCCCAGAATAAACTCATTCACTGCTGAGCGGTTATGGGCTGATAAGATAACTAAATCGATGCCTTTATTTCGAATGTGATCAACAATAGAGTCTGCTGGAGAGCCCTCATAGACTTTTAAAACGAGCTTAGTGTCATTGGGGATAACGTTGTTAGCTAACTCTCTGAATTTTATGGCAATTTCGTTGATCTTTTTCTTGTGCTCTTTTTCACTGAAATAAGAAGCTACCAGTGCGTTTGTGAAGCCTGAAACAATGGTGATCAGGTGTAACTCTGCATTGCTGTCTTTAACCTCGCGTAGGGCTAAGTTGATTGCTTGTTTGCAAAAGTCGGGTTCGGCCAGGTCAATTGGAACAAGTACTCTTTTAAACATTCTTAACTCCTTGGTTAATGCTAGCTCGCTTAAATGGATAACCGAGCTAGCATAAGATAAACATTGATTAGGCGTTGGTAAGGTCGGTCTGGCTGAATTTTTTCCGCCGGAACTGGAGTAAGACCAATAAGGCCAGTAGTGCTAATGTCGGAAGATAGATCAGCTGTTTCGCTGGCTGATCCTGTGGGACCTCGACAGCAGTGATTACCTGATCAAAGGATAGACCCGCTTCCTCTGCGTAGCTTCCAAATGCAACATAATCAATAACTGCCTGATCACTATTGTTAAGCAGTTCAATACCAGAAGAAGACAGCTGTTCCGAGATATTATTACCTTTACCTACCGGTAGATTAACCAGGAAAGAGCGTTGATTACCTACATCATCTTCTCCGTCAATCCATAAGCGTAACTCAGTGTCAGGCTTGAGTTTTTGCACTCCTTGGACCAGCTCAATTGGATTAAGCTGTTCGTATGGAGCAACAATTCGATCCATCCAGAAGCCTGGGCGGAAAAGTGAGAATGCAATGAGCAGCAATATCACTGATTCATACCAGCGATTTCGGACAATGAAGAATCCCTGTGTGGCCGCTGTGAAGATAAGAATAGCGATTGTTGCAACTATGAATATCTGAATGCCCTCTACCCAGGTAACATCGATCAAGAGCAGATCGGTATTAAAAATGAATAAAAAGGGAAGTGCTGCTGTTCGTAAGCTGTATTTAAAAGCGACAAACCCCGTCCGTATTGGATCACCACCGGAGACGGCTGCAGCCGCGAATGATGCGAGTCCAACAGGAGGGGTTACATCAGCCATAATGCCGAAATAAAAGACAAATAGATGAACAGCGATCAGTGGAACAATCAAGCCGGATTCCTGGCCTAGTGAAACCACAACCGGAGCTAGCAGAGATGATACAACAATGTAATTTGCTGTAGTCGGCAGTCCCATGCCCAGAATAAGACTCAGAACAGCTGTCATCATCAACATCAGCAAGATATTGCCCATTGATAGAATTTCAACCAGATCAGCTAATACAGACCCAACTCCCGTTTGCGAAACTGCGCCAACGATGATTCCAGCTGTCGCTGTGGCAATTCCGATCCCGATCATATTTCTAGCACCAACAATGAGACCTGATGCCAGGTCATCAAAGCCTTGGCACAGCTTCATAGTGAGGTCTCCCTGGCTACGGAAGTAAGCGATTAACGGACGTTGAGTAACCAGGATAACGATCATAAGGACTGTCGCCCAAAATGCTGATAACCCAGGAGAAAAACGCTCAACCATCAAACACCAGACAAGCACGACAACTGGCAATAGGAAATGTAAGCCTGATTTAACAGTAGGGGCTACTTCTGGTAGCTGTACCATTGGGGAGTTCGGGTTATCAAGCTCTAAATCTGGAACGTTTGCAGCAATTCTTACGAGTAAGAAATAAGCTGCTGCTAACAGAGCTATTATGACCAGGCCAGCATAAGAACCAAATACAGGTTTGATCCAGCCAATGCCGTAATACACAATCATTGCGATTGCAGCTGTTACTAAGAAGCCTGTCAGTATACCGATAAGCCGAATCAGCCATGGTTTGGCGGCTGAGCGGCGCGGCAGTCCCTGCATATTCAGCTTAAGTGCTTCAAGGTGAACAATATATACAAGTGCAATATATGAAATTAAAGCAGGTAAGAATGCGTGGCTGATTACGTCCAGATATGAAATACCTACATATTCAACCATTAAGAATGCTGCAGCGCCCATAACGGGGGGCATGATTTGGCCATTCACCGAAGATGCTACTTCAACAGCTCCAGCTTTTTCAGCTGTAAAGCCTACCCGCTTCATCATTGGGATAGTGAAGGTACCAGTGGTAACTACATTGGCAATTGATGATCCGGAAATAAGGCCTGTTAGTCCAGAAGAGACAACAGCGGCTTTAGCTGGTCCTCCTCGCATGTGACCAAGCAGTGAAAAAGCAACCTGGATAAAGTAATTACCTGCACCTGCTTTATCTAATAGTGCGCCAAACAGAACAAATAGGAAGACAAAGCTTGATGATACGCCCAGAGCAATACCGAATACCCCTTCAGTTGTCAGCCATTGGTGGTTGACCAGCTCTTCAAGAGACACACCTTTATGCGCAATGATTTCCGGCATGTAAGGACCAGCTATCGAGTATGTCAGGAATACGATAGCTACAATCATCAATGGTGGACCGAGGGTGCGTCTGGCTGCTTCTAACAGCAGGATGAGACCCACTACAGAAACCACTAAGTCTTGAGTATTCGGGAGGCCGGGACGATCAACTAATTGGTCATAAAAAAAGAAGAGATATGATGCGCTGAAAGCTCCAAGAGCACAAAGAATAATATCATTCAGCGGAATATGATGCCGTGGTGATCGTGCTAATGCGGGATAAGCAGTGAATGCCAGAAACACAGCAAATCCAAGATGGATTGCCCGGACTTCAGTGTCATTAAATGTGCCAAAACTACCAATTAACGGCCAATCATAAAATGGTAATGGGGAAGCTATCCAAAGCTGAAATAGTGACCATACTAAAGCAGTAGCAAGTAGGAGTTTTCCTTGCCATCCTTCAGGAATTCGTGCACCAGTATCGCTCGCAGCAACCATTTCTTGGAGTGCTTTTTCGTCTATTTCACTTTGACTGCTTTGCATGTTACTCATACACAGCCTCCAGATGCTTAAATCTTAAAAGAAAAAAAGAGATGCCGAGGCATCTCAAAAAAAGAGGCACGAGCCTTTGGGTAACTCGTGCATCCGATGAAATAGATTACATCCAACCTTTTTCTTTGTAGTAGCGAACAGCGCCTTCATGAAGTGGAGCAGACAACCCGTCAGAGATCATTTTACGTGGATCCAGATTTGCGAATGCTGGGTGTAGACGCTTAAAGCGCTCAAAGTTATCAAAAACAGATTTCACGATCTGGTAGGCAGTATCTGCGTCAACCTTTGACGATGTCACCATTGTTGCGGCATTACCGAAGGTATCAACATCGGTATCGTTTCCTTTATACAGTCCGCCTTTGATAACAGCAGAAGCATAGAAATCGTTTTCCGCGATCAGCTTATCAATTTCAGGTCCTGTAACAGGAATGATTTTGGTATCACATGAGGTTGTAGCTTCTTTAATGATGCCGGAAGGATGTCCAACATTAGAAAGAATTACATCGAGTTTATTATCACACAGAGCTTGAGATTGCTCAGAGGATTTTAGCTCAGCAGCCAGCTTGAAAGAATCACGTGTCCAGCCTTTCTCAGCCATGATTACTTCCATAGTACCGCGTGTGCCTGAGCCTGGGTTATTGAGATTAACTCGCTTACCAGCAAGATCATCAAATGTTTTCACGCCTGAATCCGCACGTGCAACAACGGTAAATGGCTCGCTGTGAATTGAGAACAACGCACGCAGATCTTCAAATTTACCCTGTTGGATAAATGACTCATGTTTCGTGCCATTCAGGGCATAATACTGCCAATCTGACTGTGCAACACCGAGATCCAGCTGACCTTGGCGTATAGCATTGATGTTCGCAACAGAACCCCCTGTGGAAGGTGCTGTGCATTTGATACCGTGGTCATCAGTGGCACGGTTGATCAGACGACACATAGACTGGCCAACTACATAATAGACCCCTGTTTGACCACCGGTGCCGATTGTTACATAACTCTGATCAGCGCTGGCGACAGAAGAGCCCATAGTTGTGGCAAAGCCGATAGCGGTTGAGAGGATAACTTTTGAGAGTTTATTTTTTACAGACATTGGATTTTATCCTTATTTTTTTGTCGGAAAGTGCATTTAAGCGAGGTTGAGTGTTTGGTGTAGGTTTTCCAAAAAGTATTCGACCTCCTCTACAGTGTTGTAGTGAGCCAGAGATACTCTGGCTACAGATTCAAGGCCCAGAGGACGTAGGATATTTCCTGAGTACAGGTCATTTGAGCGAGAGTGAATACGAATTCCACGGTCATTTAAAACTGTAACCAGATCGGCCGCGGCCCAACCTTTGACACCGAAGGACACAACACCCTCACGCTTCATGATGTCAGTGGTACCAACAACAGTGATGCCATCAGTGCTTAGGAGACCTGGGAACCGTTCATTGCCATTCAGAAGAAGAGATATCAGAGCGTGCTCGTGCTGTAGCATCGCTTTACCAGCTACGAATAGCTGTTCTCTTGTATCATCCGATTGAGTGAACTGGCTGCCCAGCCAGGCTAAATAATCTACAACGGCGGTAACGGCTGCGAGCGCTGCTGGATCGCGGCTTCCCAATTCCCACACATTGTCAGGTTTGCCGATCAAACGATCATGGGGGATTTTGCTCATACGATCTGAGACCCAGGCATAACCGTTATTAAACTTAGAATAAACTTTGTACAGGGATAGAACGTAAGCATCAGCGCCATAAGCTTCGACATCCAAATACCCGTGTGGGGCATGTTGAATACCATCAACGATGACAAAGCACTGTGGTGATACACGCTTAATGGCATCTACAATTGACTTCACGTCCATTGTAATTCCAGTCACAGGGTTAGTATGAATTACAGTTGCAATGCGAGTATCTGGTCGAACACATGCAGCATAATCTTCGGCGCTTACAATGCCTGTTGTAGTATCGAAAGGTACTTCAATCCATTCTCTCCCGGTTTGCGCGGCCCACATCTGAGTTGCACTATAAGTTGATGGGTGCTCTACAGGTGAGGACAGAATTGAACCGCCTTCTTCTGCCGCCAATGCTGCGCTACGTACCAGACGGAACAGGCATTCCGTACCTGTCTCACCGCCGAAAACGATTCCGTTTTTAGCGCCGAACAGCAGTTTCAGACTATCGATTCCTTTTTCGACAATCTTGCTCATTGCAATCGATGCTGCGTTAGTCCGATGTTCATTATCTGGAATTGAACTAATCTCAGATGTCCATTGAATGACCTTTTTCAACGTTAATGAGCCGCCAGCGTTTTCGAAATAGACTCGCTTACCAGCATAGGGGCACTCATCAACATGATAGAACTGTGAGCGGATTTGATTGAGAAGCTGGTTGTTGAGTGGAGAAGCAAAGGCTTCTTCATTAATTGGCAACTGGGGATTGTTCATGCATCTACCTGCTTTCTTGTTTTAGTCCAAAGATCTCTTGGTACTCATCTTAAGTACCGTTTTTTGGATGTTTTCAGTCTAGGAAAGGAGATATATAAAAAAAAGAGAATAGTTTTGATGTTTATGGTTTCCTAAAATTCATGTTAGTTTGTTAAGTGCTTAGTCCATCATTTTCCATTCTGTTGACGAACGGTTTGTTGAGATGCATGGATAAGGCTTAATAAGCTTGGAATTGAATAGCGCTGTTGCCGCATTAAATTTAACAATGTGAGGATTTAATATGATTACTTTCAAGCAGGTCGAGGCGCTCTACTGGATAGCTGAGCTGGGAAGCTTTGGAGCTGCCGCTGATAAGTTAAATACAACGCAATCGGCCATCTCAAAGAGAGTCAGCGAGTTAGAGCTGAGTTTTGATATGAGCATATTTGATCGCACACAGCGTAGCGCCAGATTGACGGAGAAGGGGGCTGAGCTATTAGTCATGTCAAAGTCATTAATTGATATGAGAGATCAGTTACTTGAGCGTATGGCTGACCCGGCAGTTTTGCATAAACGATTTCGAATAGGTGTCACCGAGTTAACTGCGTTAACCTGGTTACCAGATCTTGTTAAGTTGGTTGAAGAGAATTACCCAAAGCTGATTCTGGAGCCGCAGGTTGAACTAAGCTCAGTTTTGTTTGATCGATTGAGTGATGATTCTCTGGATCTTGTCATTGTTCCTGATGTTCATAGTGATGAACGATTTGAAGTGCACCCACTGGAATCAGTCGAGAACGTATGGATGTGTACTCCTGAATACACAAGCCTTAATAAGGTACTGAGCATCAGTGAAATTTCTCAGTTTAATGTGCTAACCCAGGGGCCTCGATCCGGCACCGGTTTAGTGTATGACAGATGGTTTTCACAACATAATATTCAAACCTCAAAAACGCTGGTGAGTAATAACCTGATTGCTCAAATAGGGTTAACTCTGTCGGGATTCGGCATTACATATTTGCCCCATAAAGCAATGACTTCGTTAGTCGAGCAAGGGCAATTACGTGTTCTTGATATCCAGCCGGAATTGCCGCCGGTTCGTTATGCTGTTATTTACAGAGGTGATAGGGATTCAAGGCTATATAAAGATGTAGCTGATTTTGCAAAACAAGCATGTGATTTTAGCTCTTTATTGCTGAAACAGTAGCAGTCAAAAGATTGTTATTGAAAAAGTTTTCTTCCTCGCCTTTAGACAAAGAAAGGCTTTGTAAAGTCGGCATTTTTTTGAATCTCAAGTGCTACCTTGGATAACAGGTTTCCTCGGCTTTCGTCCCGAAGAAATATGTAATACTCGATGGACGGGAGTTTGGGTATGGTTGCTATTTCCACCAGATCTGCTGAGCCAGCTAAATTAAGGAGGCATCTCTTAGGGAGGATGGCAACGCCGTGTCCAGCGCTAATTAGTCCAACATGAGCTAAGAGATTGTTTGCAATCATCGTTGGTGTCAATTGAACACCATGTTCGAAGAGCCACTTATTGATGAATTGGGCAAAAGTGGATTGTTTCCCTTGTCCCAGAATCTTGTACTGTTCAATTTCTTTTAATGCAATTGGCTTTGGACTTGAAACCAGGCTTGATTGCCCGACCAGGGCAAGCTCAATTTCCCTGAGCTTTATTTTTTGAGCTTTGGTGTCTCTTAAAATATTTGTTTCAAGTGGGGCTACTATCAGGTCCAAATCACCATCCACAAACATTTGAGCCAGTGTCCGGCTCATTTCAATTGTCACTTCAAATTTGATTCTCGGTTGGCTGTATGAGCATTCCTGAAGAAACTTAGGGAGCCATGTCAGAGCTGCTAAGTCCGTCACTCCAATTCGAATCTTATGGAATGGAGACTCAGGATCCCCTTTAAGACGCAGTATTTTATCTGTATTACTCAAAGTGTCCTTTGCAAGACCGTATAGGCGTTCCCCATCTTCTGTCAGCCTTGCTGTGCGCTTAGAGCGATCGAACAGTTGTAAGCCGGATGCGGCTTCAAGTTCAGATATTCGCTTCGAGATCGTTGACTGGGTGGCATACAAGTGTTTTGCCGCTCGTTCAAATGTACCTAACTCAACGACCTGGACGAATGTTTCAAGCTGCTTGATTGTGAGCATATCTCTGACTTATCGAAAAAAGTAATGGAAAAGCATTGAATAAAGTTACTTTTATAATGCCATAACCGTATTTAGTATTAAAGATGCCTTGCAAGATGCTGTATAGAGCTGTCTTCGAGTGCTTTATGGTTTCCAAGTATAAAAGTAAGAGAGGAAATACAATGCAAATTAAGAAAACTCTTCTGTGTACTGCAGCTGCTATTCTGGCTGGCAGTATGACAATGAGTACTGCAATCGCGGCAGACTTTCCAAAGAAACCTATCAAGATGGTAGTTGCCTTTGGTGCAGGTGGTAGTACCGACACTATGGCGCGTATTTTTGCGAAGTATGCTGAAAAGTATATCGGTAAGCGCGTTATTGTACTCAATAAGCCAGGGTCCGGTGGCGAGCTGGGTTGGACTCACTTAGCTAATGCTAAAGCCGATGGCTATACAATTGGTCTTATCAACTCTCCGGTTGTTGAAGTTTACCCGTTTACACGTGCTGAAACTGTTGGGTACTCGTTGGACGATATTCGTCCATTGGTGAATGTTGTTACAGATCCAGGTGTTATTGCGGTCAAGGCTGATAGCCCTTATCAAACACTGGAAGACTTTGTAACTCATCTGAAGGCTAATCCAAACAAGGTAACGGTTTCGCATGAAGGCATTGGCGGTGATGATCATCTGGCGGCGATGTCATTTGCCAAGAAGACCGATACAGAAATGAACATGGTTACCTTTAACGGTAATGCTGAGGCTACTGCGGCGTTGCTTGGTGGGCATATTGAAGCTTTTGAAGGCAACATGTCGGAAGCAGCTGCTCAAATTAATGCAGGTACTGTTCGCGCACTTGCGGTCTGGTCATCTGATCGTGTAGATGCCATAGCAGATGTACCTACTGGTCTGGAACAGGGGGTTGATGTTATTGCAGCAGCATCGCGTGGTATTGCGGTACCTGCGGGTGTTCCTGATGACGTATTCCAGAAGCTGATGGAAACTGCGGAAAAAGTTATCAATGATGAAGGATTCCGTGCTGAGCTGGCGAAGTTAAATATGCCAATCAATCCAATTTATGGTGATCAGTACGAGCAATTCCTACAAGACAGCCACGATACTTTGAAGAGTATTTGGGAGATTGACCCTTGGATTGTTAAGAAATAATTCAAGTGGCGGTATTTATATCGCAGATCATCAAGCTGAAACGCAAAAAGCCAGTGTTTGTAAAAAGAGCGGGATGAGTGGTTAGCAGCTAGATTGATAGAGTATAGAGATGATTCTTGGCGATGCCTGTGCAATACAGTATCGCCTTTTTTTTGTCTCGCGTTATATCAGAAGTTGATAAGTGAACCTGCGAACAAGTCAGAAACGCCCTGAAGGCCTCGTAGGGCGGTCGCTAAAGCTTGTGTCAGGCAGCTTGGAAATGGCTCGTCATTACGCTGCGCTACCTTTCGCGCCTGAGACAGTTTTATCGATTCGTAGAGAGAGTCTCGGACTTATTCACCGGTTCCTATAGCATTGATTATCTTCTGCTGAGGGGCTTATTCGTATGTTCTCTAACCGTAAATCGAGTCTGTGTAGCTGGATTTGATGTCTGAAGGGGGAAGTTATTCATCGATTTTTTTCATTATTTATCAGTGATTTTATTCGCTTTTAGGAAATGTAACTCGGTACTAATATGTATCTATCTACTCATATCAGATGAGAAAAGATAAAAACCGAATGAACAATATTATAAAAAGAAAGAGGACTTTAAACGATGTTTAAGAAGACCCTCCTTTGCGCAGCAGTTACTGTGGTAGCAAGCGCAGTCTCACTCAGTAGCGCTGTTGCTGCTGAATATCCAACCAAACCAATCAAAATGGTCGTTGCATTTGGTGCTGGCGGCAGCACCGATACAATGGCTCGAATCTTTGCAAAATATGCAGAGAAATATATTGGTAAGAGAATCATTGTAATTAATAAAACTGGTGCAGGTGGTGAGCTGGGGTGGACTTTCTTGTCCCGAGCTAAGCCTGATGGCTATACCATTGGTTTAATTAATTCACCAGGCGTCGAAATCTATCCATTCACTCGTGCAGAAACAATTCAGTATAACTTAGAAGATATTCGCCCGTTAGTTAATGTGGTGACGGATCCAGGTGTACTGGCAGTTAGTGCGGATAGCCCATATAAAACACTTAATGACTTTGTTGCTCATATAAAGGCTAACCCAGGGAAAGTAACCGTTTCCCATGAAGGTGTTGGTGGTGATGATCACCTAGCTGCACTGACGTTCGGGAAGAAAGCTAACGTTGATATGAACTTTGTTGCCTTTAATGGTAACGCAGAAGCAACAGCTGCTTTACTTGGTGGCCATATCGATGCCTTTGAGGGCAACATGTCAGAAGCTGCTGCTCAGATCAAATCGGGTGCTGTTCGTGCGCTAGCGGTCTGGGCTCCAGAACGGGTGTCAGCTATTCCAGATGTTCAGACTGGTCGAGAGCAGGGTATGGATATTATCTCTGCCGCATCTCGTGGTATCGCGGTGCCTGCTGGAGTTCCTGACGATATATATCAAAAGCTAATGGAGACAGCTAAGAAGGTTGTCAGTGATGAAGGCTTCCGTGCCGAACTTGCAAAGCTGAATATGCCTGTCAATCCAATGTATGGGAAAGACTATGAGCAGTTCATGCAAACGACTCACGACACCCTGAAGAGTATTTGGGACGTCGAACCCTGGATCGTCAAGTGAGTGTAATAAGGTCTGGAGGTATTTCATTATGAAACTTACAGTTGTTGACAGATCTATTGTTGCACTCTTTATTAGCGTCTGCGCAGTTGTTATTGCGAAGGCACTTGATATGCAGGGGGATGCAGGTGTTATACCCATTTTCGTCTCTGTTCTTGGGGTCATTACTTGTATCTTCCTGCTGGTATCAACCTTTTCGTCTGAGTATTCACAAACGGCTACCTGCACAGTTAATTGGTACCGGTTTGGGGTATTGAGTGGCTTTATTGTTCTGCTGCTTTTATCAATGAACTGGTTGGGTGCGTTAATTGCCATCCCTCTCTTTTTACTTGCGTCTTTTGTCCTGCTTGCAAGGGTTCCTGCCTTAGTTGCGATCTCTCTGACAGTTGGTTTTACCGTAGTTATTTATCTGGCATTTATCTGGGCACTCGAAGTGCCGCTGCCTTTAGGGGTGTTGGAACCCTGGTTGGATAGCTGATCGTTATAAATGAGGTAATTTATTATGGATTATTTACTTAATGCCATAGCCACAGTCTTCACATTTGAAGCTTTACTGGTGTTATTTCTGGGCACATTGGCGGGTATGATCATTGGTATGCTGCCTGGGCTATCTTCAACCATGGGTGTAGCCCTGTGTATTCCAATAACATTCAATATGCCACCAGAATTGTCGCTTATCCTTTTGGGGGCAGTGTATGTGAGTTCGGTATACGGTGGTTCTGTAACAGCGATTCTTCTCCGGACACCGGGGACTGATGCTTCAATTGCTACTTCTTTAGATGGATTCCCATTAACCAGTAGTGGGCGAGGTGCCGAGGCGCTGGGGATTGCAACCATCGGTTCGCTTTTTGGTGGACTTTTCAGCACGCTGGCGCTTTTGGCTATTGCTCCTTTGCTGTCTAAAGTTGCACTGGCTTTCGGTCCTCAAGAGTACACGTTATTGGCTCTGGGAGGATTAATCACAGTAATCGGTGTTGTATCTGATATTCCTGTTAAAGGGCTTATTGCCGCTATTGCGGGCTTGATGCTTGCTACAATCGGCTTGGATAACTTCACGGGTGCACAGCGCTTTCTCTTTGATCGACCTGAATTAATCGATGGCATGCCATTATTGCCTGTGTTGATCGGGCTGTTTTCTGTTTCTCAGGCATTTAACTTGTGCGTCCCGGTTGCTGGTCGCGTTTTGGATGAAAATACGAAACTGCGTTTTTCGGGGCACTTCCCATATTTTCACGATATTAAACGCTGCCTTAGAACGATGAACCGCTCTTCGGTTATCGGCACTATTGTTGGTATTTTGCCTGGTGCAGGAACGAGTATTGCGGCATTCATTTCTTATAATGAAGCCCGCCGTAAATCAAAGAATCCTGAAAACTTTGGTAAAGGTGAGTTGGAAGGTGTAGCTGCTTCAGAAGCCGCAAACAATGCTGTAACTGGAGGAACACTGATTCCTACTCTGACTCTGGGTATACCTGGTAATGCAGTAACGGCAGTATTTGTGGGTGGGTTAACGATTCACGGTCTGATTCCTGGGCCGCAGTTGTTTACTGACTTCGCCGATATAACCTACACCCTGATCATGTCTCTGTTTCTGGCAAATATTCTTTTTGCCGTGCTTGGACTGATTCTTAGTCGTCATCTGGTACATGTAACCCGGATCCCGGGTGCTCTGTTGGGTCCAATGATCTTAATATTCAGCATCATTGGTACTTATGCTCTCAGGAACGAAATGTTTGATGTGTGGCTGGCCGCATTATTCGGGGTTATTGGATACTTTATGGAGCGCTGGCGTTTCCCAACCGCACCATTGGTCATCGCGATGGTATTGGGCCCCATTCTGGAAGTGAACTTCCGCCGCTCAATGCAGATTTCCGACTGGGATCTGACAGTGTTCTTTACACGTCCTATCTCTTTAGCACTGGTTTGCATGATCGTAGCAGCCATTGCATATCCAGTATGGCGTCATCTGAAGCATAAGCGTGCATTAAATCAGGTCAATCCAGTGAATTAATTCGATGTAGCTTTAACTACGTCAATCACATAGATATTCGATTCGTCCGGATAACATCGATATTGATTTATCCGGCCCAACTTCGATGGATAAGTATTATGAAAACAAAATCAGCTTCTTCATTTTCTGATGCATTAGTGAATCAGATCAGAGAGCGTTTCTTTTATGTTGATGAATGCCCGTTC
This sequence comes from Amphritea sp., assembly GCA_025800245.1. Taxonomy (GTDB): domain Bacteria; phylum Pseudomonadota; class Gammaproteobacteria; order Pseudomonadales; family Balneatricaceae; genus Amphritea. Next base: position 27,172 of record JAOXSA010000362.1, read on the forward strand.
GAAGGCCCTCGTATTTTCTTTGAAAATGCAGGTGGCTCATTGACACTGAAGTCTGTTATTCAACAAACCACTGCTATTGCTTGTATTCCAGATAATGGAGGGCGTAATAATTTAGCTTCGCAAGCAATGGAAGATATCTGTGTGCAAGGAAAAAAAGACCTTGCCACATTATTAGGCGCTTCAACCGGAGTTGTATTCGGTGGCGAAACTGGCACTGAGTGCTTGTTTCGAGCGGTCAGAACAGCGGCGCTGGAGAGCGAAGAGGGTGGGTCGATAGTTGCGTGCTCAGTTGAGCATCCGGCTACGTTTAATTCCACTGAGATTTGGGCCAGAAAAACCGGGCGTGAATGGATTGCTGTTCCTTTCGATGTTTCGACTGGGGTGGTGACAGCGGACCACTATGCTGAATATGTTCGTCCGGATACTCGTATTGCAACAATTATCCATACGAACCCAGTAACTGGCATGGTTATGGATGTGAAGGCGATTGCGGAGCGGATTCGCAGTATATCGCCTGATTGCTACATTATCGTTGATGGTATCCAGCACGCGCCCCATGGTTTTATTGGCATTGATGAGCTGGATGTTGATGCTTATGTGATCTCGCTATATAAGGTGTTCTCAAAATTTAATAACGGTTATGCCTGGTTATCTGACCGTTTCAGTGTACTACCTCACGATAAACTGCTCGGTAATCCGGCCCAGTCATGGGAATTGGGTAGCCGGGATCCTTCCGCATACGCTGCAGTCTCAGCTGTTTTGGGATATTTTGAGTGGCTTGGCTCTAATTTTACCAATAGCGAGTCAGCTAAAGATAAACTCATTGCAGCAGGTGACGCAATGCATGTGCATGAGCGTTGCCTGATAGATTTTATTCTTCATGGTGATGATCAGGCAAAAGGCCTTCTTAGCTATGATTCTGTGCGAATAGTCGGTGATGTATTCAGTGATAACCATGAGAGTGTTGTTACTTTTCATGTTGATGGGCGTGATGCGAAGGATATTGTAGTGGCTCTTGCCGATCACAATATTCGTATTCATGCGCGTTCTGATGATGCTTATTCAGGGAATATTCTTCGACCTCTTGGTTTTGAGAGCGTCGCTAGGGTATCGCTTGGCCATTACAATACGTTGGGTGAGGTTAGAAAACTATTAGAAGCCATCAATGAAATCTTTTCAGACTGATAGATGTTAAGTATCTCTTCTCTCGAAATGCGCTCATAAGGTGCAATTCTTTGCCCCAGAAATGGGGCTTTTTTTAGTTAGTGTTCTTCTTTTTACAGTACTTATAATAAATTTGGAGATATTTATGGAGTCTATAGTATTTCTTGATCGTTCAACTATTGGGCCATCAGTTACCATTTCTCGCCCTGATTTTGAACATACCTGGACTGAATACGAAACAACAGATTCATCCCAGATTATCGATCGATTGTCCGAGGCAACGATTGTAATTACAAACAAAGTGCCACTCAGAAAGGCTGTTTTAGAAAAACTCCCTGATTTGAAAATGATTGCTGTAGCCGCTACAGGTTTCGATGTCATTGATATCGATTATTGCGCTGCTCGTGGAATCACTGTCAGTAATATTCGCGGCTATGCGAATATTACTGTGCCTGAACATACTTTGGCACTGATGTTTGCATTAAAGCGCTCATTGGTTGGATACCGGGAAGATGTTATTAATGGCGAATGGGAAAAGTCAGGTCAATTTTGCTTTTTCAATCATTCTATTCGTGATTTGGCAGGTTCAACACTTGGAATTATTGGTAAAGGAAGACTAGGCGAATCTGTGGCAAAACTCGCTGAGGGTTTAGGCATGAATGTGCAATATTCAGGTTTCAAGAATCCAGAAGACGTTCCGGAGGAGATCAGAAACTCTCCAGAGGCGATGTCAGGTTTGGTCCCTTTTGATGAATTTCTGGAGACCAGCGATGTTATTTCGCTTCACTGTCCATTGACGGCAGGGACACGTGATCTTCTGGGAATGGCAGAGTTTCAGAAGATGAAGCGTAAGCCTATCGTGATCAACACTGCCCGGGGAGGGCTGGTCAATGAGGCTGACTTGGTTTCTGCTTTGGATATGGGGCTAATCTCTGGCGTTGGTTTTGACTGTCTGACATCAGAACCTATGGCGGAGGATCATCCTTTTAAAACCATTCTTGATCGACCCAATGTAATTATAACTCCGCATGTGGCTTGGGCGAGTGAAGAAGCAATGCAAATTTTATGGGATCAAGTTGTTTCAAATATTGAAAACTTTTCAGAAGACACTCCTTCCAACGTTGTTTGCTGATACAGCTTAGTCGATGTTTTCAACTAGCATGTAAAACTGAGGGGCTAATCATGCCCCTCTGCCCTTAAGGAAATGGGATGGACTCCCTCAACCCCGGCACCTTGTGCCACATTGAAAGGTGAATAATCAGTCGAACCGAA
>JAOXSA010000370.1 GCA_025800245.1 Amphritea sp.
AGGCGAATCCGCATCGGGCGATCACGCATTTTGCTCAGCATCAGGTGTTACTGATCGGGCTGATTGCTGCGTTCTGTACCGGGCTGTGTTCGGTGACGGTGTATAGCACTGATGAGTACGGAATGTTGAGCCGGTGGTGGGCGATGTTTGATGCGTTTGTGCTGATCACAATGTATTCGTGGCTTGGTTATTTGAAGCGATCACTTTCGGCGGGAAGGCAGGGATGAAAGAGTTATTGGTTGAAGCGGTTGAGGTGATGAAGCCTTACATCGCGTATGGCCTGCCGGGTGTGATGGGTGGTGCTGCGAGTTATCTGTTTCAGCATTCGAGCAAGGGCAAGCCGCTCAGTTGGACCGGCTTATGTATCTTTGCGGTGCTGGGGTTTTTTACGGTCAATATGATCGGGCCAAATGTTCCTGATATCCCTGGTCGTGATGGCATCCTCTGGTTGTTGGGTTTTATGTTCTATCCGATTCTGACGGCGATTGATAATCGCGGTGAGGCGGTCGTAAGTTGGGTTCTGAGGTTGTTCCCCGGGGCTAAATAGCTGTGTTCTGCAGCAATCAATAAATGAGGTTAATCGAATGAAAGGACGTTTCCGTATTGCGGCAGCGGCGCTGGTTGCTGCCTGTGTGATGGTGATGAGCGGCTGTCTGGTCGCTGATAAGTTGGATGAGGCGCGTGCCCATGTGGTGACGCTGAAGGAAAAGGGCTGTGATGCGCTGACAGAAGATCAGCGCGAACTGCTGGTTGCGCTGATTAAGACGCGCTTTGAGAACTACCCGGATAACGGGATCTGTGATCCTGATTGGGTGAATGGTGTGTTGGTTGAGCAACTGAGGGAGCTGACCGATGAAAGCGGGGTTTCTGACGGATCTGCATCGGTGGGACATTCAGCCGATAGCGGGCACGGACAAGTGGATCAATCAGGTGCCGCTTACGTTCTGCTCTCGAATGAGTGGCAGGACGGTAACGGTGCCAGCGGGATACGTGACGGATCTGGCGTCGATACCGCAGTGGGCGCATTCGTTCATGCACCCGGCGTCGAAGCATATTCGGGCAGCGGCGGTAATACACGATTACTGCTACACGCATCTATGCAGCAGCATGACGCGCAGGCGGGCGGATCAGTTGTTGCTGGAAGCCATGGGGCATGTAGTAACGCCTGCGCCAGTATGGAAGCGGCGGGTGGTTTTCGCGGCAGTGCGTCTTGGCGGTCGCGGCAAATGGTAGCTTAGCGGTTGCGGAGCTTATAAGGATGCCACTCTATGGGGTGGTATCGGTTATACGCTTCAGGGGGAAATGGTATGAAAATCTCTGCAAGTGTTGGTCTTAGTCAATTTAAATCAGATATGACAGATCTGCTGAAGGCTGAAGAAAAAGCCCTGGCTAAGGCCCTGAGTTGGACTGCATTTGATGCCCGATTCGCTATTCAGAGAGAGATTAGCGAGGTGTTTGAAGATCCTACGCCTTGGGCGCGGCGGTCAGTGTATGTTCAGAAAGCGACGCCCGGTAAGCCTGTTGCTCACATCGGTCTTGCAAAAGGTGGGGGGCGAGTTAACGCGAGCTGGGAATATCTGGCGGGTTTGTTCACGCCGCATATCGAAGGCGGTCAGCGGAAGTTTAAGCGCAGCGAAGGGCTGTTGCGGCATCGCAGGATAATCCCGAAAGGGATGCAGGCTGTACCTGGTGCGGGTGCGCGATTGAATCGCTATGGCAACATGAGCCGGGGGCAGGTGATCAAGGTGCTGTCTAACCTACAGGCGCATGATGAGCGGGGCTTCCTGGCTAATACCCGGTCGGCTCGCAACCGGACCCACTTTGTTAAGCGGGATGCCACCGGTACGCCGATAGGTATCTGGCAGCGAAAGCCGGGCGGTGGGGTTATCCCTGTGCTGGCGTTTGTGAAGCGGGCAACCTATTCGCCGCGTTTTGATTTTTACGGTGTCATCCGGAAGGTTCGTGATACCCAGTTCAAAGACAAGTACAGCCGGGCGTTGAAGCAAGAACTATCCAAGCTCTAAGGCGCGGGTCCTTCTGGGAACCTGCGTTCTTGGGGGTAATTCGCGCCCCGGTTTTTTTGCAGACGTAGCGGGTCTATAGCCTTCCTTCCTTTTTAAAAATCAGTGAGTTAGTTGATTTATGACTGTTGTTGGCAATGTTCAACGGCGCAATAACCTGTGCCTGGAGCGCGTGTTTATCGAAATGGATTTGATCCCGGTATGCACGGATGAGGCAAAACTGAAAAGGTACCGCGACCGCCTGCAGCAGATCGAATCAGAGATTGAGTTGACGTATGGCGAGAGTTAACAAAAAACAACTGGCTGACATTTTCGGCGTTTCTGAGCGAACGCTGACTGACTACCAGAAAGACCCGACCTTTCCGATTGAAGAGGATAACGGTCGCGGTCGGGAAAATGTTTACGACACCGTCGATGTCCATGACTGGTTTGTTAAGCGGGCAGCTGGCAAGAAAGCTGAAACGAATAAAGAGCGGTTAGATCGCATCAAAGGCGACCGCGAAGAGTTGGCGCACGCTAAGGATCTGGGCGAGACAGTCCCGGCCGACCTGGTTGAAGAGCGCCTGGCGAATGTGGTGATAGCTATTCGCTCAGACCTACTGAATAACAACCTGCAGCTTAAAACCGATATCGATCTGGAATACGGAATCGACCTAGATATAGAGACACTTCATGCGCATTCTCGAACGATCCTCGAACACCTATCAGAGATTGGCTCTGAATCTGGACGAGGTGATAAATCGCGCGCTGAAGAAGTTCGTTCCGCCGCCTCTGATGAGTTCGCTGGAATGGGCACGTAAGTTTCGTGTTCTGTCACCAAAGCAAACGGCTCGTCCCGGTAAATATAAGGACAAGCCCACGCCGTGGGTTAAGTATTGGCTGGAAGCGCTGGATGATCCGAAAATCAGGAAGGTTGTATGTCTGAAGTCTGCGCAAAGCGCGTGGACTGATGGCGGGCTGGGTAACTATATACTTCGCCGGGTTCATCTGGACCCGTGCCCGATGGTGCTGTTATTTCCGAAAGAAAAAACTATCCGGAAATATCGTGATCAGAAGTTTGATCCATCGATAGAGGCTTCGCCAGCGCTGCGCGAAATAGTGGATATCACCACGAGCCGTAGCTCAGGTAACCGCTTGGATTATGTGAATTTCCCTGGTGGCTTTTTATCGTTTGTAGCCAGTAACGCGCCAGACAACATTAAGTCGCAATCAGCGCCGGTGGTTGCTGTCGAAGAACCAGATGATTGTTCTGATGATGTGCGGGGGCAGGGTGACTCTGTTTCGTTGCTGGAGCAGCGTGCAAAGTCCTACGGCAATCGGAAGGTGATTCTGGGCGGCACACCTACCATTGAAGGCCATAGCCGAATCAAGAAGGAATACAGCCGATCAAATCAGACAGTATTCATGGTTCCTTGTCATGAGTGCGGCGAGTCACACGTCTTATCGTGGGAGTACGTGGACTGCAAAAAAGAGAAGGGGCGTAATCACGAAATCTACGGCGATCACCTGCCAGAGACAGCGTATTACACCTGTCCGCACTGTGGCTCGACCTGGAGTGATAAGGACAAAAACCAGAACGTTCAGAAGCTGTACCCGGTGATAACTAATCCGGATGTAAAAGACGTTGCGGGTTTCTATATCAACGAGCTGTATTCACCGTTCGATGGCTCCCGGCTCGGCGTGTTGATGGCTCGGTACCTGGAGGCAAATCACCTGCTGGAGCAGGGTGATGAAACTGAGATGATCAGTTTTATCAACAACACCTGCGGCGAAGCGTATGCCTATAAGGACGGCAACCCGGATGCCGAAACCATCCGCAAAAAAGCGGAACCCTATCCCGAGCTGCAAATACCGGCGGGCGGGCTCATGCTCACCATGGGCGTGGACGTTCAGCCAGATCGTCTGGCGGTCATTATCCGAGCATGGGGGCGAGGTGAAGAAAGCTGGCTGGTTTACTGGGGTGAGATCAAAGCGAAAACCAGCGTAACGGATATCAATGATCCCTGCTGGTATGAGTTGGATCGCATCCTGTTCGGCTGGTATCAGCATGAAACTCTGCAACCGCTGAAGATCAAGGCGTCGGGGATCGACTCCGGCGACGGTAACACCAACGACGCGGTTTATAACTACGTGCGTAGCCGTCGCAACCGGGGTGTAAACCTGATGGCGATCAAGGGCTCCAACAACCTGGAAGCTCCAATCGTCACCACCCCGAAGAAGATCGATCTGAGTTCAACGTCTAAAGCCAGCCGTTACGGCCTGCAGGTCTGGATGGTGGGTGTGGAACTGGGCAAAACGCTGATGGCGGGTCGCTTGAAGTTGGAAGGTAGCGGACCCGGCCGGATGCATTTTTATTCGGAAGTGCGGGCGGACTATCCCGATCAGATGACCGGTGAAAGCCTGATTCCGTCGCGTACTTACCGGAATAAGAAAAAGTGGAGTCCTAAAGCTGGTGCACACATTGAGGCATGGGATGCTGAAAACTATGCGATGCATGCATCCCGGGTTGAGAGGATCCACCTGAAAAAACCGGCTGACTGGGACGCAATGGAAGCGAAGCTGATGCAGGCTGATTTACTCGGTTCTGCTGACGATATCGAGCTGATTACACAGATTAATATCGATCCGCTTTCATCAGAGATTGATCCGGTTGAAAACGAGGCAGAAGCCGCGCCGGCTAAAGTCACAGCAGTCGCTGCTAAAACGGTTAAGCCGAAAAAGCGTTCACTCGCGGATATTGGCCGTGCGATGAGCGGAGGATGAGATGGCAACACAACAGCAACTGACGGAAGCGCGTGATGCGCTTCATCAACTGATCGTCGGCAAAAAAGCCGTGAAGATACAGAAAGAAGGCCGAATGGTGGAATTCACACCTACCACTCGGCGCGATCTTGAGCAGTACATCAAACAACTGGAAATCGAACTGGGGCTGGGTAACCGGCGCCGCCCAATTGGGGTACGTCTATGAACACACCGACCGTGGAAATTCTCGCACCAAACGGCCAGCCAGCCCGTCAACAGATGAGCTACAACGGAGCGGGTGCAGGGTTTGGCGGTCAGCTGCGTGACTGGGCGCCAGGCCTGAAAACGGCGGATGCAGCGCTACTGCCGAATCTGGACCTGGGTAATGCCCGGGCCGACGACGTGGTGCGCAACAACGCATTCGCCAGCAACGGTGTGCAGTTACACATCGATAATATCGTGGGCAGTTTGTTCAGGCTCAGCTTCAAACCTCGCTGGCAACAGCTGGGTATCAAAGAAGCTGACGCGATGGCGTTTGCCCGGGATGTGGAAGCGGCCTGGCTGGAGATCGCTGAAGACCCGGTGGGTTGCTATCTCGATGCTGAGCGGAAACGCACCTTCACGATGCTGATCCGCGAGGGTGTCGGCACCCACGTGCGCAGCGGGGAGGATATGTTCTCCGCTGAGTGGATACCCGGCCGGGGATCGCTGATCGCCACGGCGATCAAACAGGTAACCCCCAAGCGGGTGTGCAACCCAAACAGGGCGGCAGACAGCGCAACCCGTCGAGGCGGTGTTGAGCTAGACCGTTACGGTGCAGCCGTGGCCTACCATCTGCGCAGTCAGAACAATACTGCGTTTGGTTTCGGTGATGGCATGGGCCACACCTGGCGGCGTATAACCCGTGAAACCCGATTCGGTCGCCCGAAATTCTGTCACGTTTTCGAACCGACAGAAGATGGTCAGACCCGGGGGGCTAATCAGTTTCTGGCTGTGCTGGAACAGATGCAGATGCTGCCGAAAATGCAGCAGACCAAACTGCAGAATGCCATCGTGAATTCGATGTACGCGGCAACGCTGGAGGCGGAGCTTGGGCCAGAGGCGGCCTCTGCGCTCATTGGTGGGGATCTCGCGGAGGATAAGCTGACCGAATACATGGGGGCGGTAGAGGGGTACCATAACAATGTCTCAATTAAGATGAACGGCGCGCGCATTCCGCATCTGTTGCCCGGTGAGCGTCTTAACCTGCAAACATCTGGCAACGTAGACAACGGTTATGTTGATCTTGAAAGCTCGGTGCTCCGCTGGCTTGCTGCTGGTTTGAATGTGGCTTATGAGCCGTTTGCGAAAGATTTTAAGCAGCTCAGTTGGAGCGCCGCGCAGGCGTCGCTGGGCGAAAACTGGCGGCACTTTATGGGCAAGCGCAAGATTATCGCCGAACGTAAGGCGACGATCATTTTCCGGCTGGTGCTTGAAGAGATGCTATTCCGCAACCTGGTGAAACTACCTCGCGGGGCGAGTCGGGATTTCTACCAGGCAACAGCGGCATGGACAAATTGCACTTGGATCGGCGCTGGCCGGTTTGCGATCGACGGCTTGAAAGCGGTGCGTGAGGCGATTCTGAAAATTGAATACGGCCTCAGCACCTACGAAAAAGAACTGGCGATCATGGGCGAGGATTATCAGGAAACCTTCATGCAGCAGGTTCGCGAGCAGGAAGAGCGTAAAGAGAAAGGTCTGCCGCGTCCCGCCTGGATGCAGTTTGATAAATTCGCACAGGATGAGCAGCAGGCTTCAGAAGCCTGATAATAGTTAAAGCAAAACAACCCGCCGCTGAGCGGGTTTTTTATTGCCATTAATTCAGGAAAACGACAATGCAAAACATGCCACATATTGCCAGCCGGGTGCTGAATACGCCGCTGCTGCTTGAGCCAGGTTATGCTCGCACGTTCTTCAGTGCGCTGGCGCCTCGTTTGGGGATTATGGAACTGCAGGATGATCAGGGCGTGATTCTTACCGGTGAGGCAATGCGTCAGTCAGCAAAAGGCTGGTCGTCAGATCGTGAGCGAAACCGGCCGTATCAGATCATTGATGGTGTGGCGGTATTGCCTGTGCAGGGCACGCTGGCGCACAAGTATGGCCACACCCGGCCATATAGCGGCATGACCGGCTATGACGGAATTATCCGGCGCATGACTGAAGCCTGTGATGATCCCGATGTGAAAGGGGTCCTGCTGGATAACGATACACCCGGCGGTGAAGTTTCTGGTTGTTTCAATACGTCACGCAAGCTTCGCCAGATGGCTGACGCAGCGGGCAAGCCGTTGTGGGCGCTGTGTTATGACATGAACTGCAGTGCCGGTATGGCGCTGGCAAGTGCTGCCCATCGCCGCCTGATCAATGAAACAGGTATTGCTGGTTCGGTCGGTGTGGTAATGGCGCACGCTGACTGGTCACAGAATCTCGAACAGGATGGCATTAACGTCACTCTGATTCATTCTGGCGCACACAAAGTGGACGGCAATCCTTATGAGGCGCTGTCGGCTGAGGTTTTGGCGCGATTCCAGTCGAAATCGGATGAACTGCGTAATGAATTTGCCGAACTGGTTGCGGGCCATATGGGTATGTCGGTAGCAGATGTGCTGGCAACTGAGGCGGCAACCTATCGCGGTCAGGCCGCTATTGATATCGGCTTTGCCGATGAGCTGGTTAACGGTATTGATGCGGTATCTATTTTTTCTCAACATCTGTCCACGCAGGGCAGAACAATCTCCATAGGAGCAACTATGTCGGAAGACAATCTACAGCCACAGGCGGATACGTCTGAAACCAATGGCCCTGCGGCAGGGGCAGATCAGCAGGTACCGGAAGTCGGCGCACAGGATGCAGCAAAGCTGTCAGCCCAGGGTGCTGCTGATATGCAGGCACGTATTGCAGGCATTCTGCAGTGTGAATCAGCTAAAGGTCGTGAGACTACAGCAAACCATCTGGCCTTCAATACCAATATGAGTGTTGAAGAGGCAGAAAAGCTGTTGGCAACGGTACCGCTGGGTACCACGACTGATGCCATGAACACCGCGCTGGATAACGCGATGTCGGCTGAAGATCAGCCGGAAGTGGGCGCTGATGCCGGCGCATCGGATGACGAAAACGACGAAGTGGCTCAGTTTATGGGCGCTTATAAAACAGCAACAGGGGTAGGTAAATAATGGCGACTGAAACGTACGATTACGAAGTCTGGGAGACCGGCTCAGATAAGCACGCAACTACAACCGGTACGGTGGCCTCTGGCCAGAATCTGGCTAAACGCACCCCGCTGGGGCTGGTTGCAGCAACCGGCAAGTTCGTTGAGTGGAACCCAGCCGCTAACGATGGTTCTGAAGTGGCGGTACGCCTGACAGCTATCGCGGTAGACGCAACAGGCGCTGATGCGGCTGCACCGATGATCAAGTCCGGCACGTTCAACCCTGAGCTGGTCAACTGGCCTGGTGGCGCGACAGATGTGCAAAAAGCCGGTGCGTTTGTCGGTACACCCATCAGCCTGCAACTGCCGAACGGTTAACGTTCGCTAAACCCTGAATTAACAAAGGTCGCATAAGCGGCCTTTTTTATTGGAGATAAAAGCTCATGGCATTGAATGCTACAGATACCCGCACACTGCTGGGTGTAAAAGAACAGTTGCCGCAGTTCACCCCGTTCTTCCTGCAGATGTTCTTCGGTCAGGTCGTTACTTTCTCAACGAAAGAGATCGCGTTCGATAAAATCCGCAAAGGCGTTAAGCTGGCACCGTTTGTCGCACCCATGGTGGCAGGTAAAGCCAACCGTAAGCGCGGCGGAAAAATGGTTTCCTTTGAGCCTGCTTACGTAAAACCTACTGACAATGTCGAGCCGGGTATGCTGATCAAGCGTACACCTGGCGAGGCGATGGCGGGATCTCAGACTCCTGTTGATCGTCGACGGGCTGCTATCACGCAGCTGCTGGATGATCAGGAAAAATCGATCACCTACCGCGAAGAGTGGATGGGAGTGCAGGCGGTAATGACCGGACAGGTTGTTGTCGAGGGTGAAGATTATGAAACTATGGTAGTGGACTACGGCCGCTCTCCTGAAAACAATGTAACACTGGCGGGCGGTGCTAAGTGGGATGCCGTTGACTCAGTCACTTACGATCCTACCGATGATATTGAAGACTGGGCAGAGCGCGCTACTGGTGTAGTTGACTGTCTGGTTTTTGATAAAAAAGGTTGGGCGAAGTTCTCTAAGTTTAAAGCAGTAAAAGATAAGCTGGATAACACCAAAAGCAACGGTCATTCAGAATTGGAGCTGGGCCCGCAGCTGAAACGCGAAGTTCAGTATAAGGGTAAGTTTGGTGAGTACGAATGCTGGGTTTACGCAGGCAAGTTCACCAATGATAACGACGTTGATGAATATTACATGCCTGAAGCCAGCTTGCTGCTGGCACCATCATCAACTGAAGATGTAATGGCATATGGTGCAATCCAGGATGCAGAAGCAAACGCAGGAGGCGTGGTAGAAGCGACTCGCTACCCATCCAACTGGTTCACTAAAAACCCATCCGTCGAATGGCTGCAGACTCAGTCGGCACCACTGCCGGTGATCTTCGACGCCGACATGTTCGTGTCTGTCAAACTGTTCTGATCCCTGGCTGATAAACGGCTGAAAAAGGGGCGCTGAGGCGCCCCTTTTTATAAACAAATTCAAACCAAAGGTAATCGCTATGGCTGCAGCCAAAAAAGCGCAACTGAAAGATGTGCGCGTAGTTAAGTACTTCGAAGACCGTGATGAAAATGGCAAAAAAGTGACTTTTTCACCTTCAGATAAAGCAATCCAGATTGATGATGAAAAGCTTCGTGAAGAAGCTCTGGAAGCTGGCCTGGTTGTCGAAATCGATTCTGAAGATGCTGAATCTGAAGACGGTGGTGCTGAAGAATAAGCGAGCCTCTTCAGGCCTGATGTAAAGCCCTGCTATAGCGGGGCTTTATCGTTTTTAAACAACGGTGAATGTATGTCTGATTTCGATGATCTGATGGCGGAAGCGGATGGCTTGATTGCTGAAACCCTGGGTAAGCCTTGCACTTACCTCAGCGGTGATACCGAGATATCCACCCACGTGGTGATTGATCGGGATGTTCACGTGCTGGGTGGTGATGGCTACACGACGGTTAATCAGGATCACGCGGGTCTGCCAGCGTTGCCTTTTCAGTGGAAAAGGGGCGATGAGATCCGGCTTAAGTCCGGTGATTGCTACCGGGTGCATGGTCGGGTGCAGCAGGACGCAAGCTGGCTGGTGTTGCTGGTTTCACCGGTGAGTGAGCATGATCTGCAGCGCATTCAGGAATCATCTGCATCGTTGCACCAAACAGTACAAGAGGTTTCCAATGGCAACTAAGCAAAAAGCAGAGCAGTTCGCTGGTCTGGTCACGGTGAACAACATTCAGTACGGCCCGGGTGATGATGTTCCGCAAGGGCTGACAAGTGAACAACTGGGTGAGCTGCGTAAGAAAGATCTGATCAAGGATAAGCCTGAAGCAGGTGAAGTGTGAATCTGGCCGCAGAGGCGCTGCGGCGTCAGTTTGATATCCGCAATAAGGTTGATCAGCTGATAAAGCAGGCGCTCGGCAATACGCTGCCGGGGCTGGAAGTGCTGCGGTCCAGAGATCACCCAATGGATTCAGGTGATCACCTGGTGAATATCTTCTTTATCGAAGGTGATGTTGATCAGGATATAGGCCGTCAAACAGATCGTGGGCGGCTGGTTGTTCGTCTTGCGTCCCGGAATGGTGTGGGGCGCGGAGGTGTTGCGTCAGCGGTTGATGATGAGTTGACCAGTCTGGGTGCTCAAATGCTGGATGTGCTGGCAGAGGGCGAGAATCTGGGCGGTCTGGTTAAAAATTTTGTGTTGAATCGCTGGGAGTATGGCGAGCCAGAAGGGAGTGTTTACACCTATCTGGCGCTGGTATTCGCAGTGGATTATGAAACTGAAGAGGATTAAGTGATGAGTGCAAAAGGTCACCACACGACGTTGTGGCGTGAAAACGACGCAGACCCAGCAGTGTTTGAAAAGGTTGCGGATGTGCTGGATCTGGGCGAGCAAAGCTCCAGTATGGCAATGGTTGATGATACCCGCTATGACGATTCGACTAGTCGTGAGCGTAAAACCGCCGGCGGTCTGATCACTGAAGGCGATCAGGAATTCATTATCCGTTACGAGAAAGGTAACACGCTGGTTGAGGCAATGCTGGCAGACTATCAGTCTGGCAAAGAACGGCGTTATCAGCTGCGATTCAAAGACGCTGAGAAAACCTGCGATACCATGACTTCTGTGATCTCGAGTACAGGTAAAACCTTCCCGAAAGGTGATCTGATCAACCGTAAGATCACGCTGACGCACAACCTTGTTGAACCGGGTAACTGGGTATGATTTTCAGTAAGCCTGCTCTGCAGAGTAAAACGGTTACTGTTGGTGATCAGGACGTAGTGCTGTACGTATTTCCCGGTGATCTTTGGGTTAACCATGTGTTAACGGCTGAAGGTATTGAGGCTTATTCCAAAGCGAACAATACCAATCCAGAAGAAGAGTTATCGCAAGTTTCTGAAGATGATATTCAGGTAGACCAGTTCCTTACTGGCTTGCGTGATGACTGGGAGTACAAGCATACGGTGGTCGCTTGTTCACTCGCACCTGGTTATCCAGATATGGGGGTGCCTGCCATTATTGCTGAGCTAAAACTTAATGTTTGTCGTGAGCAGCTTGAAGATCTGTATCGCGAAGCTCTGGCATTAAACGGGGTGGTTTCCCCAAAGCCGGAGGTCCGGACTGGCTCTTCCTCTACCGATTAGGTCGTGAGTTTCGGGTATTAGACATTCTGGGTTTGGCAGCGTCGATCTCGATGCGGCAGCTGATGGACTGGTGGCATTACTATCGAATGGAACCGTGGGGGTATGAAGATGCTAATTGGCGAACCGGAGCGATCTGCGCCACGTTAACCAATGCGTCGGGCCGGGTTGTAAAAGAGCCGGTGTGTCCTTCGGATTTCTATCCGGTTAGTGCATCAGAAGTCAGTGTTGATAAAACCCTGGATGTCGAGCCCGCCTCTCTTGAGGAGTTGATGAAAAAACGGCCTCGTTGTTAATGTTAAGGCTTTGTCAGAAGTGTTGTGCTTTTTAGGGGTGTGTTAACCTCCGTGAGCTTTTTATAGTTCACGGAGGATTTATGGAATATACAGAAAATGCTCGAAACACGGAGTCTTACAGGTTTTTAGAAAGCTTAAGTTGTCAATTGATGAATGACGGAATTCTGGAAGATTCCGAAATAGCGGTTTTGATTGATTGGCTGCAGAAGGAGGGGCGTCATCGAAAGTGGCCCTTCAATGTTCTCTATCAGAGAATTCAGTTCGCGCTGGAAGATGGTGTTATCGATGAGCGGGAGCGCCAAGAGTTAGAGGATATTCTTATCGAGCTGTCAGGTGTAGACGGTTATGATGATATCTATCGGTTAACTGAAAGCGTTCCATTCGATTTGGATGCGGTGATTGAGTTTCACAATAAAGAATTTGTATTCACCGGCAAATTTGCATATGGAACGAGAAAGAAATGCCAGCAGGCAGTAGAGGAGAGGGGTGGCGTTAGCGCGAACGGTACTCGCTGGCGAACTGACTATGTGGTTGTTGGCTGTGGCGGCAGTCCGGATTATCGCTATGAAGCTTTTGGTAGTAAAGTGGTGGGGGCTCTAGGCCTGCAGGAAGATGCTGATAAACAGCAAGAACAGCCCATCTATCTCATCTCTGAAGAGCGCTGGGTTGACGCTATTAATAAAGTGCCGGTTATAGATAATGAAGGTAAGCGTAAGCTGGAGTTTGAGCGTGCAGGTATAATTTTTGATCAGCCTGATGCTGCCAGGCAGCCGGAGATATCATTTAGCTATTATGGCGAAGATCGTCGATTGAGGCTGTATACGGTTCGGCGGACTCATGCGGGTGATTTGGCTTTTACAGGGTGTTGTCTAACGCGAGGTGCGGAGCGCACGTTTTTGGCCAGTAGTATGAACTCTGGAATAGTGGAATGCGGGAAGGAGTATAGCTCTGTCGATTTTGCGCTCGCTTTGATGGCTTCGGGGCGTTCGGGTTAGGGTGTTGTAGATGTCAACGGTGTTAATCGTTTTATTACGCCGTTGATATTTTGGTTGCGTTGTGATTTGACTAAACCGGCGTTGCAGGGCTATAGTCCGCGTTATGAGGCGTCGAAACCTCTATAAAGCGGACCTCCAGCCCTGTTAGCGTTGGTTTTTTTGTGCCTGTCGTTCGGGATGTCCCAGCGTATGTGCGCCTGCGTTATGCCGGGAGGGTGGTGAATATAATACCCTTGTGGAAATAAACCACGCGGTTCCTTTATAGCCGTTTCGAACCTCCCGACACCTTACTTATTCGAAAAAGTATAAAGGAGGTCAGGTATGACCACGCAAGCAATCGCTCAGATGCCTGAGCTGAATCCGCAAAGTCTTATTTCTATTGTGCATGATGAGCTGAGAACGAGTTCGCATAAGGTGGCAGAGTCGTTCGGTAAGCAGCATCGTGACCTGGTTAGAAAGATAAAATCTCTTGATTGTTCTGATCAATTTTTAACCGCGAACTTTTGCGCGGTTAAATTTAAGCACCGGGGTAATCAGTATGATGCCTACGAAATGACCAAAGACGGCTTTATGTTTTTGGTGATGGGGTTCACAGGTAAGCAAGCAGCCAGAATTAAAGAGGCGTACATCAATGCCTTTAACTGGATGGCGGATCAGCTCCAGCAGAAAGGTAACCGGTTAGAGTCGTTGCCTCGGGTGGAGTATCGCGGTAAGCGGGTGATCACGTTTGAGATGATCGACCATGCTCACCAGAGTGCTGCCCGTCACGCCAGTAAGCGGTTTTACGATCATGCCAGCGAAATGCTGGAAAATCTCGATTATTACAAAGTGCCGTATTCAGAGCGCGAGCAGATGGCCAGTCAGGGTGTGCCGGTGCATGTTCGGGGTGCTATCGTGCTGACGCAATCGGGGTATAAAAAGTTGGTTGCCCGCTACACAGCACCGGGTGTGCCGTTTGTTCGCCAATGGTTGGAGGCGCATTACTTCGCTTCACCACAGGCGGCGGTGAATGATGAAGAACTGAAAGTGCTGCGGCGCGCGTTTGATCTGTGTACCGACTGGCTTTCCATTCAGCGTTATGCCAGCAGTGATGCACAGCGCGTGGCAAGCTTGTTTGAATGGCGGATGGATATGGCGGATTTTGAACGGTTGCTAACCAGTACCGATAAAACCGCAATGCTGCCGCTGAGTTCAGATCAGGCCAGGGAAGCCTTGGAACTTCTGCAGGCGCGGGTGGCTTTAGAGCGAAGCGCTCGCATTCCTGATGTCGAATATGTAGAGAAAAACCTGCTTCAGCAGTTAGATGAATTGAAATGGGCGCAGCGGTGGAAGCTGGTCTGATAAGTTGGAACGTTAACAAGTAACCCGCTACGGCGGGTTTTTTTATGGGGGCTCTATGTCTAAAGAAGCGGCAAAGCTGGTTGTAAAACTGGTGGGTGATAATGCAGAGCTGCGCAAGGTTTTTGAAGAGTCTTCTCGTGATGGTCGGCGTTTTGGTGGTGATATTGCGCGTAATGCAAAAGTCGCTGCGGCTGGGGTTGCTGCGATTTCTACAGCCGCGTTGGTCGCTGCAGCAAAGGTGCATCAGTTGTCTGTTCAGAATTCTCAGATGGCTCGTGAGATTAAAGCGCAAGCGGTAACGGCAAACCTAACGGCTGGTGCGATTCAGGAAATAGCCTATGCTACTCGAGCTGTAGGGGTTGATGCAGATAAGGCTGCGGGTATTTTTAAAGATTGGCAGGATAAGCTGGGTGACTTTCGCTCTACGGGGGCGGGAGAGTTCGCGGACTTTTTTGAACATGTCGGCGATAAGGTCGGTTTGACTGCGGATGAGTTGGCCCGACTGTCCGGCCCCGATGCTTTGATTGCTGTAAAAAAAGCAATGGATGATGCAGGGGTTAGTGCCGATCGTCAGATCTTCTATTTTGAATCACTTGCTGATGATGCATCGCGGCTGTCTCCACTGTTAGAGAATAACGGGGAAAAATTCCGTCACATGATTGAGAGATATCGCGAAATGGATGTTGCGATGACGCATTCTCAGATGCAGGAATTCGAGAAATATGAACAGGACGTACACGACTTAAAAATTGTATGGGATGATCTGACTAGAGAGACTGTTATTCCATTTGTGAGCGCTGCTGCGCAGGGGGCGCGATGGTTGCAGGAGCTTTTTGGTACTACGCGTACAGAGCGGCTTGCAGGTCTGAAGCAGGATTTGAGCGAAGTAGATGAAAAGCTTCGCCTGATAGGGGAGTCAAAAAAAACCTGGCAGGGGCGTGAAGAGCTTCTGATGATTACAGCTCGCGCAGAGGGTGGTGAGGATGGCCCCTCGACAGTGGGTGAGCAGATTGCTGAGCTAAAATCGCAGCGCCGGTTGCTGCAGGCGGAATATGACGAGCTTAAAGCTGTAATCGAGAAAGGTGCATCAGGGCCTCTGATTGAAGGGTATGTGCCGCCAACAATAACGCCAGGTGGTGGTGTTGGGCCTGAGGGAGCCTCTTCTGGAGTTGATCCGTTGGATGCTAAGCGAAAAATGAGTGAGGCTTATATTGCTCAGTTAGATATGCAGTTCTCTGATGAGAAAGGGCGTCTTGAGCTTCAGCATCAGCAGCGAGTGTTAAAGATTGAGCAGATGACCTTGGCGGAAACCGAAATCCGCAAACGTGGTTATGAGAGCCTTGAGCAGCTTCAGGATGATTATAAGGCTCGGTCGCAGGATAAGCTGAATGCAGAGCTGGCGGAGATTGAGCAGCGTGAAAATGATCGTGTCATGCGTGAGTTTGAGCGCGCTCAGCAAGAGTGGCTGAGTAAGGAAGATCTCGAACGCCAGGCGCATGAGCGCTGCCAGCTGATGATCGACAATGCACGTCAGCGAGAACTGATTTCAGAGCAGCGTTTTCAGGAAGCGAGCCAAAAGAACTGGGTTCAATATCAGAAAAAGCTGGTTGAGATTGAGCTGAAGTCCCAGCAGGAGCGTTTCAAAAATTACGGTCAGCTCTTTGGTGGGCTGGCAGGTATTACTAAGGCGTTTGCGGGCGAGCAAAGCGGAATCTATAAAGCGATGTTCGCCGTGAGTAAGGCGTTTGCTGTTGCTGAGGCGATGGTTTCTATACAAGCCGGCATCGCAAAAGCAGCCAGTGAGAAATGGCCTTTGAATTTGGCGGCGATGAGTTCGGTAATCTCTGCGACAGCCGGTATTGTTTCTACAATCAAGGGCACCCAGATGCCAACCTATCACACCGGTGGTATCGCCGGGCAGATGGCGGATAACTTCAGTGAGCGTTTACAGAGCGGTGAGATGCTGGCGAAGGTTCTGGTGGGTGAGGAAGTACTGCCAGAAACCGATCCGCGACACCGCAACAACCTGCGGGGCTCTGTTGTTCTGGGTGAGCAGTCAGCAGCGAGCAATGTTGTAGCCATGCCGGCACCACAAGTTCATATCCATACAACAGAGCAAGTGCGTCAGGAAACGGATGCAGAGGGGCAGTTGCATGTGTATGTGGGTGCGGCAATGGATGAGCTGGAGCAGCGGTTATCGACAGGTGGTAATTCAACATCGGATGCGCTGGAAGGCACTTACCCCGCGCTTAAGCGGGCAGCTTACTGAGGTGATTAATGTCTGATCTTGAACAGTGGCCGGAGCAGCAACTGGGGTTAGGTTTGCTGCGCGGATTTCGGTATGCGCCACGGGATAGCCGGCAGCTCAGCAAGATGGAGGCAGGGGCGGGAGTGTCCCGGCTGAAGTCGCGGGATGCGGTGGTTGATCACCGGTTTACGCTGAGCTTTACCGGTGGCCAGGAGGCGTATTTCCGGTGGTGGTATCACAACAAAATCAATCAGGGTGTTGATTGGTTTTCAATTCGAATGCGAACGGGAGCGGGCATCAATACGGTGCCCGCTTTTTTTGTAAAAGTGGGTGAGAGCCGCCTGGTGGGGCAGCGCTTTCAGATTCAGGGGCATTTAATGGTTCGCGGCTTGCCAGCCACTCAGATGACTGAGGAGCAGGTGCTGGCGTTAGTCGAACATGATGCGATGCCGTTGCAGGCTGGTGCTGATCAACTGCACCAAACAATACATAGTGATCAGGATTAATAATGAGCGATATTAAAGCGGAAATTGAACAGTTTCGTACTGATATGTCACTGGCGCATCAGCTGGTGCATGGTGATGACACTGTAGAGGTTGATACTGAATCGGGTAAGCGTCCGTCGCTCGCAAAGGCGATTAAAGAGAACATTATCACCCCCAACAACGAAACCGGTGTAAACAAGCAGGCGGCGCTGGATGCGCAGGGGGCGGCTGAAAAAGCTGAATCCGGGGCGGCAGTATCTGCCACTGCCGCAAAGCAAGATGCGGAT
>JAOXSA010000411.1 GCA_025800245.1 Amphritea sp.
ATAGGACTCCCAGCCACCACCGTCCATCATATCGAACTGATAGTTGTTCAGAGACAGCGTCAGGTTATAAGGCCAGAAAGTGATCAGGGATGCGTAGATCGCCATACCGACAACGGTCAGCAGGAATGCACATACCAGCAGACAGAAACCGGTCAGAAACAGATCCCGCAACGGATGCTTTTCAGGCTGCATCGGCACTGCACGGGATGACAGTTGTGATGTCTGACGACGCTGCACCCGACGTTCAACCCAGAACGAGAACAGTGCAGGCAGCAGTAAAACCACACTCACTACCGCACCCATCTGGAAGTTCTGCTGACCCACAACCTGTTTGTAGATATCAGTCGCCAGCACGTTGTACTGACCACCGATTACCTTAGCCACACCGAAGTCGGTGATCGCTAGGGTAAACACAACAAAGATGGTATTGATCAGACCATAGCGAACACCCGGCAGCGTCACAGTCAGGAACACACGCCATGGCGGCGTTTTCAGTGCTTTTGCCGCTTCGTACAGTCGCGCATCGCTGTTGGCCATTGCAGTGATCAGAATCATCAGTGCGTGCGGGAAGATCCAGAAGCTCAGGCCCATCACGATCCCCATCGGGCCATAAATAGAATCCACAGGCAGCCACTCTTTCAGGACACCCTGATTACCGAACAGATAGATCATACTCAGTGCCGGCAGCAGAGATGGAGCAAAGATCGGCAGCATGCTGACTGTCCGGAATACTTTCTTGCCAGCCATACCTGAACGAACCAGCGCATAAGCGAACACAAACGCGGTGCTGACGACAATCAGCGTGGTCCAGATCGCAATGTTCAGCGAGTTGAAGATCGACTGGAACAGCGCCGGATTGGTGAAATATTCGATGTAGTTAGTCAGCCCGATAAACTCACCGGCCTGGTTCTGCATACTCTTGGCCAGCATGGTCGCCAGCGGTGCCAGCAGGGTGATGAACAGAAACACCACCGCACCAAGCAGCACCAGGCGCTGAATCCAGGCTTCCCGGTCAAAGGCAGGTATA
The DNA here is from genome assembly GCA_025800245.1 of Amphritea sp. Lineage (GTDB taxonomy): Bacteria > Pseudomonadota > Gammaproteobacteria > Pseudomonadales > Balneatricaceae > Amphritea. The sequence goes on from JAOXSA010000411.1 coordinate 1,028, forward strand.
GAACGCTGAAGTGTCTGGGTATTCATCAGGATGCCTCCGCCGCAACCTGAGCCATGCCGTTCTGCGCAGATGCCTCCACAGCAGCGGCAACACGGCTTTCAGCTTCAGCCTGATCCGGATCCTGGTCTGGATAATAGTGCAGCGCCTCAGCGGCAACATTAATCCATACAGAGGTACCCGTTGTGATCTGCTTCTGATCCATCTCAGATACTGACAGATCCAGTTCGATTTCCAGTTCGTCAGAGATCGCAACGCCAACGCGTACATAAGCGCCCATAAAGCTCAGATGACGCACTTCCCCCTGCATTTGTAACTTGCTCTGATCGACAACAGTCGCGCAGCAGCTGACCTCTGCCGCCTCTGGACGGAAGCCCAGCAGACCGGTAGAAGGCTGAGCGGCGATTGGCAGATTCGCTTCTACGCTACCCAGCATCACACCGCCATCCTCCATCACCTGAGCCGCAATCAGGTTCATGCTGCCAATGAAGCGGGCAACAAAGGAGGTCGCCGGACGGTCATAAATCTCTTTCGGGGTACCCACCTGAGCAATACAACCGTGATCCATTACCACGATGCGATCCGCCATAGTCAGCGCCTCATCCTGATCATGGGTTACCATGATGGTCGTAATACCCAGTTTCTGTTGCAGGTCACGGATCTCCTGACGCAGGTGCAGACGCACCCGGGCATCCAGTGCCGACAGCGGCTCATCCAGCAACAACAGGCCCGGTTCAGTCGCCAGTGCCCGCGCCAGTGCGACACGCTGCTGCTGACCACCGGAAAGCTGACCCGGAAATTTTTCCTGAATGCCCGGCAGGTCGACCTGCTCCAGCAACTCTTTAACCCGCTGGTCACGCTGCTGACGATTGATCTTCTGATTCACCAGACCGTAAGCGATATTGTCTGCCACGCTCAGGTTCGGAAACAGCGCGTAAGACTGGAATACAATACCGAAGTCACGCTGCTGTGGCGGCAGTGCAGAAACATCCTGCCCCCCTTGAACAATGCTACCCTCTTCCTGCATCTCCAGACCGGCAATAGCACGCAACAGAGTGGTCTTGCCGCAACCGGAAGGACCAAGGAAACAGATAAACTCGCCATCCTTCACATCCAGAGAAATATTATTTAACGCGGTAAAGCTGCCAAAGCGTTTATGCAGCTGTTCGATTTTCAGATATGAAGTCATGACGATGCTCCTGAATCTTGATAAGGCTCCTGCATAAACCACCGATGCGGTGACACGGTTTATGCAGAAACCCTGAGAAATTTGAATCGTAAAAATAGAAAAAGGCGGCTCTGTCAGTTCAGAGCCGCCTGTATGCTAAGCCCTGAGATTACTTCTTAGGCTCGCTCTTACCGTCGTAACGCTGCTGCCACTGTTTCAGGATGGCAGTACGGTTGTTTGCAGCCCACTCGAAGTCGTTATCGATCATCAGTTCTTCGATGTTGGTTGGGTAGTTCTTAACCGGCTTGGCAACACCTGGCATTGCTACTACGGCGTAGCCAGAGTTGTACAGCTCGTTCGCTTCACGGGTAACAGCGAAGTCCATCAGCTTCTGAGCAGCTTCCAGCTTGTCAGTACCCTTAACGATTGCCGCTGCTTCCATATCCCAGCCCACACCTTCAGTCGGGAATACAACGTTCAGCGGTGCACCTTTATTGATCAGCTTGGCGCCACGGTATGCGAAAGAGATACCGATTGGCGTCTCACCGGCAGCCGCCATTTTACAAGGCTTGGAACCGGAGTGAGTGTAACGGTCGATGTTAGCGTGCAGGTTGTCCATGAACATCCAGCCCTTGTCTTCACCGAACAGTTGCAGCCAGCTGGATACGTCCAGGAAGCCAGTACCTGAAGAGTTAGGGTTAGGCATTACTACGTGGCCCTTGTAAACCGGCTTAGTCAGGTCTTCCCAACTGCTTGGCTTAGGCAGGTTGTGCTTTTCAGCTTCGATAGTATTGAAGCAGATAGACGCAACCCACGCATCCATACCAACCCAGGAAGGCGTCGCATCATTATCAACAAACTTCGCGCTCAGCTTATCAGTACCGGCAGGCTTGTATGGCTCCAGCATATCCTGACCTTTCAGAACCAGCAGAGACGTTGCAGCCAGACCCCAGACAACGTCAGCCTGTGGGTTTTCTTTTTCAGCCAGCAGACGCGCAGTCACGATACCGGTAGAGTCACGTACCCAACGCACATCGATTTCTGGGTTAGCTTTTTCGAAGGCAGCTTCGTACTGCTTCAGCTGGTCAGCTTCCAGCGCTGTGTAAACAGTCAGTTCAGTTTTCGCCTGAGCAGACATCGCAACGCCCATACCCAGAACAGTAGCCGCCGCCAGGCGAGCTTTAGCAAACAGTTTCATGCGTAACTCCATAGGATTTTTTTGGTATCAGTCTGTGACGTCACTCAGTTCAGTGACAGCCGATATACCTTTAATCAATTTGGTATATACCAATTATTAGATCAGGATTAGATGACACTAAGATGACAAAAAAATGATCAAATCTTGAAATATAATCCTTATTGATTGTCTGTCTTTTATCTGAATTAACCGGACCGTTTTGCACTGCGTGCCAGTGCACAGCGGGCCCGGAAACCATCTGAAAACGGATCAATCTCTCCGAAACGATTGCAGCGGAAGGCGCTGTCATCGACAAATGTTTCACGCTCCAGCGCCTGCTCAGCCAGCAGTCGGCCAATGCCTCCGGATAGCGTAATTCCGGAACCGGAACAACCGGTTGCCAGCAGCAGACCCGGCAGATCTGTCGCGCCCAGAATCGGTCTACCGTCCGGCGTATAACTGGATATGCCGGTGATGTAATGCCGCAGTCCGAGCGTCTCCAGCACCGGGCAGAACTCCAGCAAACGTTCATAACCGGATTCAAGGCACTCAAAACCATCCGGATCACAGTTGAACAGATAGCCCTGCAGATCCGCCGGCAGGTTAGCGGGATCACCATAGACCGGCTGCTGATCACGCAGCCCGAATAACAACCCTCCGACTTCCGGACGGGTATAGGCATTAGCATCCGCCAGAATCATCGCCGGACTGTGCATTGGGAACAGATCGCTGTCGTCGGTAATCCAGTAATGACTACGCACCGGTGCCATAGGCAGCATGATTCCTGCTTCAGCAAGCAGTGCGACGGACCAGGGGCCGGCACAGCTGATGGTTGTTCCGGCACGGTAAACCTGCTCTCCACAACGAACACCGGCAACTCTGCCCTGCTCGATAATCAGGTTATCCACCCGGGTGTTCTGGCAGAGTTTTACCCCCAACTGACGGGCCTCACTCAGATAGGCCTGCGCCAGCAATGCCGGATCGATATAACCGTCATCAGGAATAAAAAGCGCCCGCTCCGCCGCCGTCTGGTTAAACCAGGGAGCTTGTAATGTGACGGCGGAGGGGCTTAACCATTGAAACTCAACATTGAGCTGCTGCGCCTGTACGGCGGTGTTCTCGAGATACTGCTGATCATCTTTAGCAACATGGATGCTGCCTACCTGTCGGAAAGGCAGAGGCTGATCTGAATGCTGACTCAGGCGCTCAATGGCGGTATATGTTTCACCCACCATTTCAGCCATCGCCGTATCAGTTTTTAACCGGGTCAGCAGTCCTGCCGCCTGACAGGTTGTACCAGTAGCTGGCTGACCGGCTTCCAGAACAGTAATACGTGTTCCGGCGCTGGCGAACTGCGCCAGATAGCTGGCCGTAGCAGCACCAAGAATGCCGCCCCCGATAATAAGAAAGTCGCTCTCTACAGCCTGATAAGTGCTCATTAATCGTCTCAAAATCAATCTGGTATATACCAGATATTAAGGACAGATAATGACAGAAAAGTTACAGATTTATAAAAAGATAAAAGCTGATGTTATCAGAAGTAATCTGAATTACTGATCCGCTTGTACTGAAACTTTGAGGGCATCATGTACCCAGTATTCCCGGTCAAATTCAAGGAAGTTAGCGTCCGTATCCAGGGTTAAGCGCTGCATATACAAACCAGCGCTACCAGGATTCACTCCCAGTGCCTCGGCTTCTATACCGGTCAGTGCCTGGGGATAAATCTCAATCTGTCGTTTTGACGGATGCAGGTTATAGGTCTCGCGCAATAACTCCCAGATCGAGTGATCGGTATCCTGGCTCAGCAGCCCCGGACAGTTCACCGGGTTGATATAGTTATGCTCGACCAGTACGCAACGACTATCGATGGAACGACGTCTCAGCACATGATAAACCGGTGTACCTTCAGGTAATCCGCTGATCTCAGCCAGCCAGGATGGCATCTCGGTCAGTTCCTTGCTGAGCGTCTCAGTTGATGGGGTATAACCCTGTTCAGACACGGTATTGTAAAAACCGATATCACGGCTCGGATCGTACTCCAGCCGTTCCGGAGTGACATACCAGCCGCGACGATTGGAACGGAAGATCTTCCCTTCCGCTTCCAGTTGCCCAAGCGCCTGTCTTACGGTGACGCGAGTTGTATTAAAACGGGATGCCAGCTCCCGCTCGGCAGGCAAGCGCTCCTGACCACCAAGACGGTGCTCACTGATCCACAGCCAGAGCTGATCACGAACCTGTATATAAACAGGCAAATCACTGCGTTGCATGCGCTTTAATACCCGAACAATTTCTGAAAGTTCAGCGTGGCATCCTACCTGCTATAGGAGCGCTTTAAAAGATCCAGAGTGGCTGCTTGCTTCAGCCAGAGATCTGCTGTTTCAGAATAATTTGATCTGCGGTGCATTCAAAGCTTCAAAATCAGCATCCAGAAATACCAGAATGGTATCCACGATCGGGGCCAGCTGGCGATCCATATAGTGCTGGTAATCCAGTGGGGAACGCTTGAAACGCAGCGGCTCCGGTCCATTCACGGTCCAGACATACTCAATGCTCATACCGGACTTATAACGCACCGGTATGCCCTGCTCTTCAAAACCGGCCTCAGCCTTTCGCGCCGCCTGAACATGGGGTGGCTGGGCTTTCACATATTCATCCAGTGAACGACGCAAGCGCTTGCGGTAAACCAGCTCCTCATCCAGCAAGCCGGCTTTCAGATCATTGACGATCTGCGTCAGGTAATCCTGCCAGGGCTGATCACGGAAGATCTTTTCATACAGTTCCTGTTGCACCCGGCGAGCCAGTGGCGTCCAGTCAGTACGCACCGTCTCCAGACCTTTGAAGACCGTCGTCTCGCGGCCATCTTCAAACAGCCGGATACCGGCGTAGCGTTTCTTGGTGCCTTTATCGGAATGGCGCATGGTCGGCATCAGAAAGCGGCGGAAGTGGGTTTCGTATTCCAGTTCAAGATAACAATCAAGATCGAAGCGCTGACGCAGTTCATTCTGCCACCAGCGATTCAGCTCAGTTGCCAGCCTGCGGCCTTCTGCTGCTGCATCAGCCACAGGAAAGTCATCACCGAGCCAGACGAATACCGAGTCGGTATCACCGTAGATGACCTGGTAGCCGAATTCCTGCTCAATCTTATCTTTCGTGCGATTGAGAATTTCATGCCCACGGAGGGTGATTGAGCCCGACAGTCGCTGATCAAAGAAACGACAGACATCCGACCCCAGAACGCCGTAGAAGCTATTCATAATGATCTTGATCGCCTGAGACAGCGGGCCATTCTGCTCCGCCTTCGCGCGATCACGGGCCGCCCAGAGACGCTCAATAATCTGCGGCAGAATGGCACCCTTACGACAGAAGATCGCCTGATTAAACCCGGGCACCAGATCCTCTGGCTGACATTCGGTTCCGGTACCCTCTGCCAGGGCAAAGGGATCGACCATAAAGGTGCGGATAATACTCGGATACAGACTCTTAAAATCCAGCACCAGCACATGGCTGTATAAACCGGGCTTTGAATCCATCACAAAGCCGCCAGGGGCTCCCATACTGGCGCCCGATGCATAGACCTGCGCCACATAGCCCTGACGGTGCAGTCGCGGCAGATACTGGTTATCAAAGGCTGCCGCCGACCCGCCAACTTTATCCAGCGCCAGACCGGTAAGGTGAGTACGTTCGATCAGATAGTGCAGCAGTTGAGCTTTCTCGAAAATATCCCAGACCAGCTTACAGTCTTCCAGGTTGTACTCCGCCAACTGCCTCGGATTTTCACGGTACACCTGCTGGATCTCTTCCCCACGGTTGAGGCCATCATCCACCTGATGTCCCAGCAACTTGCCCCGCTCAAGTAATTCATTGGCAACATACTCCAGCGAGAAACTTTCAAACTGAAATGTTGCGCCTTTCAGAGTATCAATACCGTCGAGCACTACCCGACCGGCAATCCGACAAAAGCTCCGCCCCAGCCCTGACTGAATCACCTGCACAGTCGAGTTATCACGCCCAAGTCGTAGCGGTACTCCAAGTCGTCGACAACGCTCATCCAGTACCCGGAAGTCAAAACCCACCACATTCCAGCCCAGGAAGATATCCGGGTTGTAAGTGTTTACTTCCTCTACCAGTCTTTGCAGCAGGTGTCTTTCATCACGCACATACTCCAGCCAGGGCTCGTTCGCCCCATCACCGATAATCAGTACTTTCTGATAGTCGTCAGCATAGAGACCAACAGAGAAAACCCGGTCGGCGCGCATGGTAGTTTCGATATCCAGCGATAACATTCTCAGGGCTGGATCATAGTTCTCTGAATCGCCGCAGGCTTTCAGCTGTACCCCTTTACGGGTCTGTACCGCCTGCGCCGTCCCCTGGATAAACCGCTCCATCAGATAGCGATCAACCGGACGGATATCTTCCTCGATCATCGGGATAGCATAACGTTCCAGCAGCTCCACCACCTGACGCCATGCCTGCAGGGTCTGGCAGTAAAGTCCATGCACAGGCCGCTGCTGCAGATCTTTCAGCGCCAGCTCGCTTACATACCAGTGGCTGGTCGCCTGCAGAATATCGGTAATTCGGGGAATGTCTTCACTGAATACAAACAGCACCGCGTCCTGGCCGGACACAGTCACTTTTTGCGGACCATTTAGCGTACTGAGCCAGAACTTAAATTCGATGCCTTGCGGAGTATCGCTCTGTTGCCGGGTCAGAATAAACCCGGCGGGGAGGTCTGAAAGGCAGGGCTTTTCAGCCCCTGTGACCGGGGACTCAGGCAAAAGGAGAGATCACTTCCAGATCAGGGAAAAAGGTCCGTACCTGCTCTTCCGCATCGGCGAGGAACAACAGTTTCAGGTTCGGCCCGGCATCCATTGTGAAATAGAGCTCAGTGCCCACTTCCCGCACCTGCCAGATTCTCTGCATCGCAGCGACGGATTCCGGCTGCCAGTATAGCAACGGCGGCCAGGAGGCGATCATGGTCGCATGCATCGATAATGCATTCTGTTCAGCAGTTTCTCCCAGCAGGGTAAAGTCTTTGTCTGCAATAGCGTTGTGCAAACGCTCCAGATCTGCAGCGGCCTGCAGCGGCCAGCTCTGATACAGATGAGCGGTGTCGACCGTACGGTTCATACCTGAACGTGAGTCTACGGCTTTAGGGCCGGTACTGACTTTCACCAGTCCTACCTTCAGCTCTGGCCAGACACAATCCAGCGGTGCAGCAATACTGTCCATGCCGTCTTCACGAATACCCATCTGCCACTCAACAAAGCCTTCATAGAGCGACCGGCTGGCGCTGCCGCTACCCATACGGGCAAACGCGGACTGTTGTAACAAAGGCAATTGCAGGCCGTAAAACTGATCCACCGCTTTCATCAGCGCGGCAAATCCTGATGCCGAAGATGCCAGACCGGCAGCAGTAGGAATATTATTCTCAGTTTCAACCTTTACCCGGTGCTCAGCACCGCGGCGGAACAGATCAATAAAGGCGATGACTTTACGGGCAAACTTATCATCTGCTGCCAGTTTCTGACCGTTCAGCCATACTTCGTCATTACTGCCAGCCGCTACACTGATTGAAGTTTTCGTTCCCAGGTGTGCCAGTGAAATCGACAGGCTGCTGTTAATCGGCAGATTCAGCTCTGCATCCCGCTTACCCCAGTATTTACACAGAGCGATATTGCTGGGCGCAAATACCGCTTCGTTCATGGAATCTGCAACGGGTGTGACGGTCTTTGGCAGGTACTGATCGATGACCGACTGACGGGTAATGGGTGAATTAGTAGTGCTCATTAGTAGTGCTCAACGATAACTCCCTGCGCCGATACGGCGACCGGGATAGCTTGATAATTGAGCGCTTGAATAAGATCTGAGTCCGGATCCTGCCCCAGCGCCAGCACGCAGTCACCTAATCCGGAGCCGGAAATCTTGGCTCCGGAAATTTTATCTGACTGCCGCAAAGTATAGATAATTTCTGCCAGTTGGCGGTCGTTGACGCCCAGCGCATCCATCAGCCCCTGATAGATATTCATCAATCGACCCAGTGTTTCCCAGTCTGCCTTATCCACAGCCTCTTCAGCCTGCTCTGCAGTCTGGCCCATCAACTCATACAAACCGTTGTAGAGCCCGGGTTGCTGCTGCGCCAGTGACTCGACATAGCGCAGTACATCCGGCGTTTTCATCTTATAGCCAACATAGTAGAGGCTGAGTTCGGGCAAGCCACTGAGGGCACGAATCTGTGCAGGACGCTCAGCGGTAGCAACGGTGTATCCCACGACACCACCATACACCGCTGCAACCAGATCAGTACCGGAACCCCGGCCATCCTGCACCTGATGTACCACCGCCAGCGCCTCATCAAATAGTGCCCGAGGCTGATTCACCGGCAGTCCGGCATAAGCGGTCAGTGCAGTGACTACCGCGGCGGTTACGGCTGCAGAACTGCCAAGACCTACGGTATGAGAGAATTCGGAGCGGATAATCAGTTCAAAACCATTCGGAAGGTCTGTCTTCCGGCGTTGAATAGCGGTCAGAACAAAGCTCAGTGCAGGCTCCTGCGTCAGATCATCAAGACTGGACTGATACTGTGCCAGCGCCGAATCAATGACAACTGCACGATCAGTACGGGTCTTCAGCTCAACACTGATACGCTTATCCACAGCACAGGCCAGCGCCCGCTGACCAAACAGGACAGCATGCTCGCCCATCAGCATCAGGCTGCCGGGCGCTGTCACTTTAATCGATGCTGCTTTCATTGATGAAACTTTAACCGAGGCTTCTGGCACCCTGTTCATCCTCTTCTATGGCCATATAGGTATAACCTGTCTGCTGGCACAGCGCTTCGATACTATTCTGAATTTCCACGCCTGGCGCATAAGCGATCACCGCTCCGCCATGCTCACCACGAACAGAACCGGCACCGCTGACTTTCGCCGCGCCCCCCAGAATTTCGATCTGACCGATAAAGTCCTGAACAATCTGAGGCACCACCCCAATATCGACCAGTAACCGGTGATTCATACGAATCTGTTCTGAGGGATTGCCCGAAGCTTCAAGTACCGCAATCAGAGTTTCAGTGGTTTCGGTAAACTGCTGCCAGATATCACTGTCGCCATGTCTGGCACGTACCTGCTCAACACACTCACCGGTGCCCGCTTCAGGTATACCGGTATGAATATAGTACCAACCTGCGCCCAGATGAAGTGGTAACGGGTCGGCCTGGCCATTCTGAATTCGGATAAGACCACCGTAGCTGACGGCGGCTGAATCGATCAGTCCACCACGACCATGGCACAGACGCTCGCAGTAACGCACCGTCTGAAACAGCAGATCACTTTCGACACTGGTACCTGTCAGACGATAGCCCAATTGCAGGACCGCTGCACTGACCGCTGCCGATGATCCCATCCCGGCACCCAGCGGTAGCTCGGAGCTCACCGTCAGTTCTATCCCCTGCTCAAAATCATCAGGCAATGCCTGGGCCAGGGCGTAGAGAACCAGTTGATGCGGGGCTTCCAGTATGTCGGCCGCACTCAGGCATCCGGCATCAAATTCAGCAAAGCGCTGATCGAGATGGGCAACCAACTGGCGCAGATCAGACCAGGCAATAACATCCTGCTGACCGGTATTTTCCAGTTGCCAGTGTAATTGGTTATCGGAAGTAAGCTGCGCTGAAACGGTGACGTGGCGATTAACCGCCAGCGCGATGGCCGGCGCCCCGTAGACGACTGAATGTTCTCCACTGAGAATCAGCTTTCCCGGGGCACAGGCTTGCATGAGATAAGTCCTTGTCAGCGCCTCTTAGCAGGCGATGTATTCACGCTTATGATGGGAGATACCGGCAAGACGGAAGCGCCCCGTGGTACCTTCAGCTTTGGTATGTTCGCCGCCATCGGTTGGATCGACGTCGTTATAAAGGCTCAGGTATTCATCGTAGGTCACTGCATTACGGGCTTCCAGCATCGTCTGATGCTTGTTGCTGTGCAGGCATTTCTCATATCCGGCGACAATCTTGCCGGAGAAAAATTCTGCCACGCAACCAGAACCGTAGCTGAAGAAACCGATGCGCTTACCGGCCAGGTTCTGTTTGCAGTTTTCCAGCAGAGACGCCAGACCAATATACATTGAGGCAGTGTAGCTGTTACCGATAATGCGGTTGTACAGCAGGGTATCTTCAACCTGCTGATCCAGTTCTTCCGGTGTCAGCTGGCTGTCATTCACACGGGCCAGATGCTTATGGGCTTTCTGTGCCATACGCGTGAACGGCAGGTGATAACAGAAATGCTGAAAATCTGTAAACGCCAGTGAGCTGACTTCACGGAAGTGCTCCCAGGCCATTTTCAGGGATTTCAGATAGATCTTAGTGGAATATTTACCGTCCACCAGCGCGGTAGAGCGGTAGTTCGGACGCCAGAAATCCATCACGTCTTCGGTGTAGTTGCCAACTTCAGGATCCAGCTCAACCAAGCGTGGGTTAGCGGTAATCAGCATCGCCACGGCACCACAACCCTGGGTCGCTTCGCCCGGCGTGTCGAGATCATAACGCGCTACATCAGACGCGATCACCAGAACTTTTTTCTCTGGCTGACGAGCCACCAGCGCACACGCCATCTGAATTGCCGCAGTCGCGCTGTAGCAGGCCTGCTTCATTTCAACTACCCGGCAATTGGCGTTCAGGCCCAGCAAACGGTGCACATACACACCTGCGGATTTAGACTGGTCAATACCGGTTTCTGTGGCAAACATCACTGTGCTGATCGCATCAGTGCCAACCCGCTCAATCAGCGGAAAAGCAGCATTGGCCGCCATTGTCACCACGTCTTCATCGGGTGCAGGCATGCCCATCTTTTCCTGGCCGATTCCCTGATAAAACTTATCTGCATCAATGCTGTGAGTTTCAGCCAGATGTTTCAGGTCCAGAAAATAGTTGGAAGTATAGAAACTGATTTCATCAATACCGACGGACATAGATCTTTCAAATCCTCAACGCTCACCCAGAATGAGAGCCCGATTCATAAACAAACTGTTCACATCCGCCGCGCCCAGCAAAAACATCGCTGTGGTAAATTCACGTCGGAGTTGCTCAATCACCTGAATAACCGCCTCAGCAGATTCCATTGCTGGTTTCAGGAAAGGCGCGGCCATCCCGCAGAGCGAGGCGCCGAGTATAACAGATTTAACCATATCAATCCCATCCCTCAGACCACCACTGGCGATGAAACTGGCACTATTTTGGTATGGCTCTGCAAGCCGGAGCGCTTCAGGGGTTGGAATGCCCCAGTCCTGAAAACAGAGACCCAACTGGTCGGCAGGATCAGCAGTACGGTGATACTCAATTCGACTCCATGAAGTACCGCCGGTTCCAGCCAGATCAAACCAGTGAATTCCGGACTTCAATCCCGTTTCAATGTCTGCAGGAGACAGTCCGGAGCCCACTTCTTTAAACAGAACAGGCACATCCAGACCAGCAACGACTGCTGTAATCTTTTCTGACAGGTTACTGAAATCGGTATCCCCTTCCGGCTGAATCGCCTCCTGAAGCGGATTCAGGTGCAGATACAGGCCATCAGCATCAAGGACTTTGACAGCTTTCCGGCACTGTTCAATCGTAAAACCGTAATTCAACTGTACCGCCCCGACGTTACCCAGCAGGACAGTATCCGGCGCATACTGACGCAGATCGAAACTCTCTCTGGCCGCCGGATGGGTAAACATCACCCGCTGAGACCCTACCGCCATCGCAACACCGGTCGCTTCCGCAGCCAGAGCCAGATTACGATTTATGGTATTGATCAGCTCATGATCTCCACCGGTCATAGAGGAGATCAGCAAGGGAAAAGAGAGTTTTTTACCGAGAAACTCAATCGACGTATCAATCTGCTCCGGGCTCAGTTCAGGCAATGCCCGGTGCATCAGCCGGATGCGATCAAAATAGCGGCCTTCACGATCCGTTTGCGGATCGTTTTCAATCGCGCGGATATGCTCCAGCTTACGATCATTGGTCAGTTGGCTGCCAAGATCGGATTTATTCGTCGCCATAATCTGTTCAGCGTTCCAGTTTCAGATGGGATTCCATCAGCTCGCCCGGATTAGTCTGGGCAGCCATCAGAGACAGCTCGCCACACAATACAGTTGCAGCACAGATTGCTGCCAGACGGCGAGCATTTGCACCTGGCTCACGGTCTTCTTTACAACCCAGCGCTTTCAGGTTGTCTTCAACAAACTCGATACCTTTGCCGTTACCAACGCTGCCCATGATCAGGTTCGGCAGCGTACAGGAGAAGTACAGATCACCATTACGCACTTCAGCGTGAACGATACCCTGTGAACCTTCAATAATATTGGCCGCATCCTGCCCGGTTGCCAGATAGAAGGCCAGCAGCATATTCGCGTAATGGGCATTGGCACTGCGCAAACCGCCAGCAATCATAGTACCTATAAGGTTCTTTTTGATATTCAGATCAACCACTTTTTCCGGAGTGGTTTTCAGACGCCGCTCGCAGATATCCCGAGGGATCAGAATTTCACTGACAACGTACTTACCACGACCCAGAATGCCGTTAACCGCAGTGGCTTTCTTATCCGAGCAGTAGTTCGCCGAGATCGATGAATAACGCAGCTGCGGATACTCGTTCAGCAGCCACGGAATCAGCTTATCTGCTGCGTTGGTCACCATGTTATGGCCTGAAGCATCACCGGTTGTGAACTCAAGGCGCAGGTAGATCAGGTTGGCGACCACCTGGCTGTGCATATCAATCAGTTTAGCGAAACGACTGGTGGTAGCCACCACATCATTCAGATCGTCCTTGCGGGCCTTAATAGATTCGAGGGCCTTCATCGCCTCGAGCGCATCATCCGCTTCCAGCAGGATCGAACGGGTCATCCGCTCATCAATAACCGTTGTTTTGATGCCCTCTTCAACCAGAGTCGACACCCGCGCACCGCGACCAACCGATGGCCACAACGGGGTCTCGTAAGTCGCCAGCGGTACTGCGATTTTCTCGTTCAGGATATGGCCACTGATCTTCAGTGGACCAACGGTACGCATTGGAATGGGGGCTTGCTGGATTTTATGGGATTTCATAGTCATCTATGCACAATAAAAAAGGGCTGCTGCAGTGTTATACAAGAACCTGCAACACCCCCTGGATGCTCGTTCGTAGCGGGCAATTTTATCTACCCCCCCACGATTATGCAATTCACTCAAAGGCTTAAGGGGTATATCTCTTCCGGAATACCCCGAAACGGGCAACCAATAAAATCCTCAAACTGATTACCTTGACCCTTGCCCACTTCCGATAAGCGGGCCATACTGCCCGGCTAACACAACAGACTGTTTTGCGGAAATCAGAGATTATGTTATTCGCCATCAGAAATGCTCAGGGACAGATCACTTCACTGTCGGCCAATCCGGTAGATGATTCAACACCGGTGGATATCCAGGATCCGGAAGTTATCATGTTTCTATCCCGGAACAATGAAACCAACACTCCATTGGAGTTTCTGGAAAAGTCGGATAATGAAGCCAGCCGGATCATTGAGGATCTGATCGATCTGCTGGTGATGAAGAACACGATTCTGTTCACTGAGCTGCCGGAAGCGGCACAACAGAAGCTTCTGACCCGAAAACTGGCTCGCTCAGCCTACTCAACGAGTAACGACAAGCCTTCGACCGGCAACTTCATCCTCACCGACGACGAAACGCTCTGACCTGTCAGGCCGGAGTGATACCGACCTCCTGGGAATCCAGAAGATCCTTGATCATCTCAGCGCAACGCTCAGATAATGATGTAAAGCGTTTCTGTTGTCGGGCACTCAGGGCAGCAAAGTTCAGGCTATACAGAGCATTATCACTCTGCAATAAAAGATCCTGTCTTTCAGGCCCAGGATGACGGGCTTGTTCCAGTGCTGTCTGCACAAGGTTCAGCATAACACTGGGATTGTTGGGTAACAGGCCATCGGCCCGGACAAAATATCCCAGTGCTTGTCGATACTCTTTTTTCCGATAGCAGAGCATGCCCTGAATATTCAGTTTGCCCCACTCCAGACTGGCCATATCCCGGCTAACCCGTGCTTTAAGATCCCTGGCAGATTCTTCAACCACGGTGCCTTCCATACCTTCTACAAAAGGCTCGATCCATTCAGCCTGCTCTGTCAGTTCAAGATCCCGGAACAGATCATAGGCATTACGGGCCGCCAGATTCGCACGCTCTGTAGCAGACGATTCACGGTAAACCCGCACCGCCATCAGCCGGGATTTGAACTGAACAACCGGTTCATCCGGAAATACCAGCACGGCATTTTCCAGCGCCCGGATCATCTCCTCATCAGTCTCGACATCCCTGCGCCCCTGAGACAACAGTGAACTGACCAGACTGAAATAATACTCATCCGCTTGATAGCAGCTGTGCCGGGCATAGCGTATCGCATCGCGGTAAGCATCAACCGCAACATTCCACTCCTGATTCTGCGCAGCCAGGCTGCCCAGCGCACCTAACAGTTCTGGCACGGTAGGCTGCAGCATCACCGCTTTACGCAGCAGGCCAATAGCATCGCCCCGCGCACCCATCGCATAATAAGTACGTGCCAGCCAGGAATAGGCTTCAACACAGAAGTGAGAGTTATCAATTACCTGCTGCAAACGCTCCTGCGCCTGCAGATAATGGCCCTGATGACATAGAGATAAACCAGCCCCTACCTGAGCCCAGGGTAAATCACGCTGATCCAGCAACGCAGAAAACAGCTGTTCGGCTTCAGCATACATTCCCTGCTCAAGCAGAATGATGCCCCGGATTCGCTGCACATACAGAGTCAATGCAGGGAACTGTTTTACCAGCTTATCGCAGACCAGCAGCGCCTTATCCAGCTCGCCCTGATCCAGTAGCTGCTCCAGCGGCCGTAACACGGTTTTAATTCGCATGATTTTTTCGATGCGATGCCGCACTTTGGCTTCAGCGTAAGGCTTGGAGATATAGATATCCGGGGAGCTATCAAGAGAACCGAACAGCAGCTTAGAACGCTCGGGATCAACCACCAGCACAAACACGGTGGAGAACAACCGCACCTGCTCGGCAGTAGCCTCCTGAATCAACTGCAAGCCGTTTTTCTGATCCTTTCCGAGATCAAATTCGACAAAGCAGAGATCGAACTGCTGCTCTCGCAACAGGATCATGGCCATATTTACCGACGAAGCGACCTGAATTGCGGACACACCCATACGCCCCAGAATAGTCTTGAGTGCGCCAAGATCCTCCAGGCGGTTATCAACAATCAGTACTGTTTTCTCTGAGTAGCTGATTTCCATAGGCTCTACATCAGGTCGGAATGCCTCAAAGTATCATATAAATCAGGCAATTATCAAAGCATCTATAGATACAAAAAGGCCCCGTTATGAGGACATAACGGGGCCTTTTCAAAAGTCAGGGAATCAGTCGTCCAGCAGATTACGACCTTTACCCGCTGCAATACGCATACGCAGTGCGTTCAGCTTAATAAAGCCAGCCGCATCTTTCTGATCGTAAGAACCCGCATCGTCTTCAAAGGTCGCGATGTTTTCGTCGAACAGGCTGTCTTCAGAACGACGACCAACAACGACTACGTTACCTTTGTAGAGCTTCAGACGTACATCACCGTTCACGACCTGCTGAGATTCATCGATCATCTTCTGCAGCATTTTACGCTCTTCAGACCACCAGAAACCGTTGTAGATCACTTTCGCGTAACGTGGCATCAGCTCATCTTTCAGGTGTGCTGCTTCACGGTCCAGGCAGATCGACTCGATCGCACGGTGAGCACGCAGCATGATGGTGCCTCCCGGAGTCTCGTAGCAACCGCGGGACTTCATGCCCACAAAACGGTTCTCAACGATATCCAGACGGCCAATACCGTTCTCGCCACCAACCTTGTTCAGGTATTCCAGAACAGTTGCCGGACTCATCTCCTCACCGTTGATAGCAACGATGTCACCCTTCTCGTAAGTCAGCTCCAGGTAAGTTGCCTCATCCGGCGCTTCCTCAGGAGATACAGACCAGCGCCACATATCAGACTCAGCTTCCTGCCATGGATCTTCCAGGATGTCGCCTTCGTAAGAGATGTGCAGCAGGTTAGCATCCATAGAGTATGGAGACTTTTTCTTGCTGCTGGAGAAATCAACAGGGATGTTGTGCTCTTCGCAATACTTCATCAGGGTTTCGCGGGACGTCAGATCCCACTCACGCCATGGTGCAATAACCTGAACGCCCGGCTTCAGCGCGTAAGCACCCAGTTCGAAACGAACCTGGTCATTACCCTTACCAGTCGCACCGTGAGAGATTGCATCAGCACCGGTCTCGTTAGCGATCTCAATCAGACGCTTAGCGATCAGCGGACGTGCAATCGAGGTACCCAGCAGGTATTCACCTTCATAGATGGTGTTGGCACGGAACATCGGGAATACATAATCGCGAACAAACTCTTCGCGCAGATCTTCAATGTAGATCTCTTTAACGCCCAGCGCTTCGGCTTTCGCACGCGCAGGCTCAACTTCTTCACCCTGACCCAGGTCAGCAGTAAAGGTAACAACTTCACAGTTATACGTTTCCTGTAACCAACGAACAATTACAGAAGTATCAAGGCCGCCGGAATAGGCCAGCACAACCTTTTTAATGTCGGACATAGAGAGGCTCCAAACGAATCTCTGCCCCGCAGCCGAATTATTCGCACCGCGCAGGCAACCTAGAAACAGGGAAAGGCGGCAATTGTAACACGATTACCGCTGAGTTACAGAGCCGCCGATGAAATGAATATCCCCTGCCCGGGGCAGACCGAATGGATTCTGGATCAGTCCCGATCCAGGCGGATGGTTACCCGTCGACTACGCTCACGGGTTGCACGGTTATTCTTCTGCGCCACGGGATAACGCTCACCGTGATACCGGGTAACGATCATCTCCGGATTAACACCCTGTTTTTCCAGATAAGCGGTAACCGCTTCGGCCCGTTTCTTAGACAGGTCCCGGTTCGCCAGACGCCGGCCCTGAGCGTCAGAATGGCCGTCGACATAAACAGAGTTAACAGAATCATCATTAGTGACGTAGATCGCAATCAGATCCAGTCGCGCCTTAGTAGAGTCAGACAACTGCCACTGAGCGGAAGGAAACAGCACCGCTGTACGGGCGATCTGACGGTAGTTCACCGGCAACAGATTGGAGACACACTGGGAGTAAGCTTCATACGCCGGAGGGAAGTTAGCTGCAGACAGACCGATACGAACAGACTCGGTGGTACCTGACCAGTTCCGCGCCAGGAAGGTTGGCATCATTCCCTGATAAAGGCCTGCCAGCATCTGCCGGGCATACTTCTGATCGACTGGTATTTCACCGTTTGTGGCAAATTTGACTACCCCCAGCGAACGAACCGGAATACCCGGCTGCCAGGGAGAGGCCTGTACCAGTAGTTGAGCCTTACCCTGCAAACCATGCCCCTGCAGTGGTCTGAGCGTAAAATTCAGCATCTCACCGGCTTCGTGGTTGAACACGCCTTCACCAAACATTGGTATCTGCTGCGACAGGCGGCAATTAAACTTCGACGCCTCCAGATCCCATTTGGACTGATCAATACTGGCAACAAAAACCGCCGCCATCACCGGAAGCGCCAGAGAAGATAACAATAGCGCCAGAACACCGCGAAACATCAGATACATTCTACCCATACAGAACCAAGTCCCTTTGCTATCGGCTCGACAGAGGAATTCTTTACAGTTTATCACAGCTTTTCTACCGCATTCCGATACCACGGAAGCACAGCAGGATTTGTGAAAATGCCCTGAACTCTTTACACTGCAGCAAGGCTTTATAACCAGCTGGTGAGAGCGCTTAACCTGCACTCTTCTGATCACCATTAAGGATATGACTTGAATAAATACGTGCACCCGATGTCCAATCGCTTCCGAGGCTATCTGCCTGTTGTTGTGGATGTCGAAACCGCAGGCTTTAACGCCGGCACTGACGCTTTGCTGGAAATTGCCGCAGTGACTCTGACCATGGACGATGATGGCAACCTGCTGATTGACCAGAGTTACGAATTCAATGTGGAACCTTTTGAAGGGGCTAATCTTGAAAAGTCTGCTCTGGAATTTACCGGCATCGATCCTTTCAGCCCACTGCGCGGAGCAATCCCGGAAGAGGAAGCGCTGGATAAAATTTTCAAGCCCATCCGCAAATCCGTCAAAGCCCATAACTGCAAACGGGCAATTCTGGTCGGACATAACGCGTCATTCGACCACGGTTTCGTAACCGCGGCGGCAGAACGCTGCGATATTAAGCGTAATCCATTTCACCCGTTTTCAACCTTTGATACCGCAACCCTGGCAGGCCTGGCCTTTGGCCATACAGTACTGGCCCGGGCCTGCGATATTGCCGACATCGACTTTGACGGTAATCAGGCGCACTCTGCGCTCTACGACACAATGAAAACGGCCGAGCTGTTCTGCACAATCGTCAACCGCTGGAAAGATCTCGGCGGCTGGCAGATGGTTCAGGATCACTACGAATAAAACAATCCCCGCCAATGCGGGGATTTTTTTACCTTGCTTACCGGCTATTTCTGCTGAAAACTTTTCGCTCCAGCCAGCCCATCATCACCAGCCCCAGCCCGGCACAACAAACAAAACCGCCCAGCAGAGGTAACACGGTTTCGTCATACAGCGCCCCGATCAGCATCCCTATCAACACCGAGATCAGGGTGGACAAGGCTCCGACCACCGCAGCCCCCAGACCCGCTACCTCTCCCAGATCTTCCATCGCCAACGCATTCAGGTTGCCGAACAGCACGCCAATGGCAGCAAAGCCCAACAGAAAGTAAAGAGTAATGGGTAGCAGTGGTGGCAGACCATCCTGGCTAACACTGTATCCAAAACAGACAACAGAACTGATAAACAATAACCACATCGCCCGCCAGCTGAGATAGCGCATCCCTTTACGCACCACCCAGCGACCATTCAGGAATGACGAGCAACCGATCGCAAATGCCAGCAAAGCAAAAAAGAAAGGAAAGAAATCCCCCAACCCGTAAAGCCCCTGAAAAATCAGGGCAGAAGAGCCAAGGTATGCGATAAAGGCACCAGAAACGATACCCGCCACCAGCGTATACCCCATCGCCAAACGATTTCCCAGCACTTTACTGAAAGCCTGCCAGATGGCTGCGGGGGCAAACGGGGTTCGCTTCTCCGGCGGATGAGTCTCATCTAACCGGATGTAAAACCAGATCAGAGAGATCAGTCCAACCACCAGAATCGCGGCGAAAATATAACGCCAGTGAGCCAGCCACAGGATACTCTGCCCAAACAGAGGTGCTACCATCGGTACGACGATGAAAATCATCATAATGAATGACATGACTCTGGCCATCTCTCGACCGGCACAGAGGTCACGGACAATAGCAACAGTCAGTATACGGGGAGCTGCCAGACCGAACCCCTGCAGAAAACGCCCTACCAGCATAGTATTCAGATCATCAGCCACAATACTCAGTAACAGACCGGCGGTAAACATCAGATAGCCAACCAGGATCACCGGGCGCCGACCAAAACTGTCGGACGCAGGGCCATAGAAGAACTGACCGATTGCCAGACCCAGAAACATCACTGAAATAATCAGCTGTACATCCGCTGCCGGGACAACCTCCAATGACTGCCCAATCTGTCCCAGCGCTGGCAACATAGCATCTATGGACAGCGCCACCAATGACATCATTAACGCCATCAGCACGATGAATTCCACAAATGAAACAGAGCCTGTATTTGCTCTTTCAGACACCCGGATTCTCCCCGAAAAAGTAAACCGCCAGCATACCTCAGTCATTACATAACAGGTCATGCTTTTTATGTATCTGCTCTATGCAGAAAACATATATATGATCTGTACGAAAGTAAAAATCCACCTTCTAAAGAAGGTGGCTTTGATGAAGCCCCCTCGAAGGGGGCTGACTTCTATAGCAGGTTCAGTTGGCTTCGTTCCATCTCTT
>JAOXSA010000428.1 GCA_025800245.1 Amphritea sp.
CGGCCTGAATTGCGTTGGCCTGATCGAGGGTTTCCTCAAACGGGAAGGCGGCGCTGAAGCCGGCGTAATCCTGGCCTGGCTGATCAAACTGATGGCCTTTGCGGGCGGCGCGGCGTGCATAGATGTCGAGTAGCTCTGCGGCTGTATCGCGGACTTTCTCCGCAGCCTTGCGGCGGGCCTTGCTCCATTGTTCCGTACCCAGTCGGTGCAGTGGGGCCAGATCATCGCCAGCGCCGCTGTAACGGCTGATCAGATGTAGTGAAGCTACAGGTACATAGAGTTTGGCCTCATTGGCGTACTCCAGCATCAGGAATTCAGATGTTTGTGAATCCAGATCCAGTGTCACCAGTCCCTGATAGCGACCAACACCGTGATCGATATGCACTACGGGAGCGCCGATGCTCAGCTCGGTGAGGTTCTTGATTACCTGATCGGACTGTTCCTGTTCACGGGAACGGCGGCGACGCTGGAAAACCTGG
The DNA here is from genome assembly GCA_025800245.1 of Amphritea sp. Taxonomy (GTDB): domain Bacteria; phylum Pseudomonadota; class Gammaproteobacteria; order Pseudomonadales; family Balneatricaceae; genus Amphritea. The sequence goes on from JAOXSA010000428.1 coordinate 480, forward strand.
TGGCCGAACAGCTGGGTCTCGGTTATCAGGTGATACCTGCCAGTAACACTCAGGCCCTGTTCAAGGGGATAGATGCAGATATTGACCGGATAGCCGTCAGCATGAAATTGTGCCAGATTGTCTACCTGGTGGGGCTTGATGTTTATCCGGCCCAGCAGTTCAAGTAGCGCCTCCCGGCGGCCAGCGGATTCGGCACAGAAAAGCACCGGATCGCCAGTGCTTTCAAGAAATTGCTCTACGGCAGCCATTGGTTGGCTCGCCTGTGCGTCGATGGAAAGTACTGGCGGTTCAGTAAAAGGCAGGTTGTAACGGCCATCCCGGGCCTGGGTTTTGCCGGTCTGCAGTTGCACCCGGGGAATCGGTTTCAGAGTGCTGAACAGTTCGGTCACCGGAACGAACAGATCTGCTGGTGGCAGAATAGGGCGCTCGACATCGTAGCGGCGATCTTCGTAACGACTTTCAACGTCGCTCCAGAACTGTTTGCAGTGTTCTTCAAGGTCTGTCTCGGTAATGATCAGTACATCGTCCGGCAGATAGTCAAACAGAGTGGCGCTCTGTTCGAAAAACAGGGGTTGGTAGTACTCGATTCCCGGAGGGCTGATACCTGCGCTGATATCCTGGTAGGTAGGGCAGCGTTTGTAATCGACATCAAAGGTTTCCCGCCAGCGTTGCTTGAAACGGCTGATTGCGGCGTCATCAAATGGAAACTCTTTTGCCGGTAGGAGTCGGATATTGTCGACCTGATCCACTGAGCGCTGATTCTCTGGATCAAAAGTTCTCAGGGTTTCAATTTCATCATCAAACAGTTCGATGCGGAACGGGATGTGGCTGCCCATCGGGAAAATATCGATAATGGAGCCGCGGATGGCGAATTCACCATGCTCATAAACGGTTTCAGTCAGGTGGTAGCCGGCATCGGTCAGCTTGGTACGCATCTGATCGATGTTGAGGCGCTGGCCTTTATCCAGAATAAGTGCATTGCCATCGAGGAAGCGGGGCGGTGCTACCCGGTGCATCAGAGTTGTCGCAGGTACAATCAGGATGCCCTGGTTCAGCTGTGGTAGTTGGAACAGGGTGTTGATTCGTTCAGAAATAATATCCTGATGCGGTGATAAATTATCGTAGGGCAGTGTTTCCCAGTCAGAGAAAAGGTGGCATTGCTCAGCGGCGGTGCCCTGGCCGTAGAAATGCACTTCTGATTCTGTACGGGCGGCGCTGTTGGTGTCGTTGGCTATATATAGCAGCAAGCCTTTG
>JAOXSA010000441.1 GCA_025800245.1 Amphritea sp.
ATATCCTCTCCGGCCACAAAGGTGGGTAACCGGGCGATGCCCAGATCCTGCAGTACCGCATCCCTCAGCGCCTCACTGTTGTTGACCTGGTAATTGCCGGACACCATCACCGACTGACTCACACCCTCCTTGCTGAAACGCCACTCTCTGACATCGCTGGAATAGCTGAAAGGCAGGCAGTTATGGTTCACAAGATCATCCAGCCGTTCAGGCTTACCGTGCTGTTGCAGATAGGCCGGAGAGGCACAGAGAACACTCTTCAACGGCGCCAGCCGACGAGCTACCAGGCTTGAATCAGCTAACTCTCCACCGCGAATGGCAATATCAAATCCTTCCCGGACCAGGTCTACATTTTTGTCATCCATCACCAGGTCGATGCTGATGTGGGGATAGCGTTTAAGGAACCGGGGGATCATCGGTGCCATATGCAGGCGTCCGAACGACATCGGCACGCTGATTCTCAACTTGCCCCGCGGCTCGCCCTGTAATTGCGCCACCGCATCTTCGGCATCTCTGGCTGCCCGATGCGCCAGTAAAGCATGCTCATAGTAATGCTCACCTGCTTCCGTCAGGCTCAGTTTACGGGTTGTCCGGTGCAACAATTTCACCCCCAACTGATCCTCCAGTTGAGTAATGCGTTTACTCACTGCGGACTTGGATATCCCCAGATAACGGCCTGCAGGAGAAAAGCCGCCATATTCGACTACCGCGACAAATACCGGAATAGCACCAATTGTTTCCATATCACCTACCGTCAACTTTTACTCAACAGTTATTCCATCATTAACAGGATTATCACCAATATTAAAACAGAATAACCTGTCTCCGATCTAAAAACTTTCCCGGAAGAAACCATCATGCCTTCAGTTAACACTCCGCTTTCACAGCTGTACGCCCACGGTTTGATGCTGCTTATGATCATACTGGTTGCCAGTTCCTTTCCTGTGGCCGCCCTGATTACTGCGGATCTGCCACCGGCAGTGCTCATGTGGATTCGTTTCTCCATGGCGGCTCTGCTATTCACCCCGCTGATCCTGATTCGGCATGGATTGCGCTTACCTGGATTGAAACAGCTGGCCGGCTATACACTGCTGAGCATCCCCCTGGTAACCTTTTTCTGGTGCATGTTCGAAGCGCTGCGCTATACCACGGCGTTGAATACCGGTGCACTCTATACACTGGTACCGGCTAT
>JAOXSA010000446.1 GCA_025800245.1 Amphritea sp.
GGGCCTATGACATCGGCTTCGGTGGTCTTGACCATGTGCTGGCTTCCGGCCGTAACGTAAATATCCTGGTGCTGGATACAGAAGTCTACTCAAATACTGGCGGCCAGACCTCTAAAGCCACTCCGATCGGTGCTGTGGCCAAGTTTTCGGCGTCTGGTAAAGGTGTAGCCAAGAAGGACCTGGCGCGAATTGCCATGGATTATGAACATGTGTATGTCGCTCATGTCGCCTACGCTGCAAAAGATGTACAGACTCTCAGAGCCTTCCTCGAGGCGGAGTCTTACGACGGTCCCTCTCTGATCATTGCTTACTCTCCCTGCATCGCCCATGGCTTTGAGATGAAAGATAACCACCTGCACCAGAAACTGGCAGTGGATACCGGACACTGGCCTTTATTCAGATATGATCCCCGTCGGGCAGAGAATTATGAGAACCCTCTTAAGCTGGACTCTCAGCCGCCCTCAGTACCATACGCCGAGTTCGCGCACAGCGAGACCCGCTTTAATGCCCTGCTGAAACAACATCCTGAACAGGCCGCTGCATTCCTGCAAAGAGCCCAGCATGATGTCAGCGAACGCTACAAGCGTTACCAGCAGATGGCCGAAATGGACTGGCATGAGGCTGACCAGCCTGATGCTCATTGAGGAAGTGATCCCCGGAACCTGATCCACTCAGCGTTCTGGGAATCATTATCATTTACAACCCTGTGTGATTCATTTATAAAGTGCACTGAATTAGATCTACTCTCTCAGGTACTCCGATGGCATCCTCTCTGAAAGCCAAAAGTCTTTGTAAGCTGAATAAGGATTCAATCAGCAAA
>JAOXSA010000461.1 GCA_025800245.1 Amphritea sp.
AAGAGACCGGCTGGACCGTTACACCCGAAAAACTACTGGGAATGTATGTCTACACGGCCCCCAGCAATGGCATTACCTATCATCGCTACTGTTTTATTGCCCGGGCCATCAGCCATGATCCCTCATTGCCACTGGACGACGGCATAGAGCGCGCCATATGGCTGAACCGTGAAGAACTTGAAGCACGCCGCGACGATCTGCGTAGCCCGATGGTTACCCGTTGTATCGATGACTATCTGGCGGGCCAGAGCTACCCACTGGACATAATCATTGAACAGGACGCGCTGCAACCGGCCTGAACAACACGATCCGCCCTTGAATAAGCATGCTGTCAGCCCAATATCGGTAGCATCGGAAGTTAAAGAAGATTATCCCGTAAGCACATGTCAGAAATTACGTCAGAAGCCATGCCAGAATCCATGTCAGAAACAAGGTCAGACTCTGCCAAAAGTTCCATTAAAGTAATCGTCGGCATGTCCGGCGGTGTCGATTCATCCGTTTCCGCCCTGCTGCTACAACAACAGGGTTATCAGGTTGAAGGCCTGTTTATGAAAAACTGGGATGAAGACGACGGTACCGACTACTGCACCGCTATGGATGACCTGGCTGATGCTCAGGCGGTCTGCGATAAGCTGGGCCTGCACCTGCATACTGCCAACTTCGCCGCAGAATACTGGGATAATGTCTTTGAGCACTTCCTGGAAGAATACAAAGCTGGCCGGACCCCTAATCCGGACATCCTGTGTAACCGCGAGATTAAATTCAAAGCATTTCTGGATTATGCCCGGGTGCTGGGTGCCGATATGATCGCCACCGGCCACTACGTGCGGCGCGGCGATCACAACGGCAAGGCCGCCCTGCTGAAAGGCCTGGATAACAACAAAGATCAGAGTTACTTCCTGCATCAGGTCGGTAGCGAAGAACTGGCGGTTACCCTGTTCCCGGTTGGCGAGCTGGAAAAGCCGGAGGTACGCCGCCTTGCAGAAGAACATGATCTGATCACCCACGATAAAAAAGACAGCACCGGCATCTGCTTTATCGGCGAACGCCGCTTTACTGACTTCCTGAAACAGTATCTGCCGGCACAGCCCGGTGAAATTCAGACACCGGATGGCGATGTGATCGGCCAGCATCAGGGCCTGATGTACCACACTATCGGTCAGCGTCAGGGACTGGGCATCGGCGGCCTGAAAAATTACCCGGAAGACCCATGGTTTGTGGCCGAAAAAGATCTGGATCGTAACGTACTGGTGGCCGTTCAGGGCAAGCAGCATGATCTGCTGTTCAGCAACTGGCTGACCGCCAGCGATATTTTCTGGATTGACGGCCAGCAGCCAGATCTACCTTATAAATGTAAGGCTAAAGTTCGCTACAGACAGTCTGACCAGTCCTGTACTATCTACCCGGCGCCTGAAGGCGAAGGCTACCGAATCGAGTTTGACGAGCCTCAGCGCGCGGTCACACCGGGTCAGTCCGTTGTTATCTATGACGATGAGATCTGCCTGGGCGGCGGCGTTATCGAAACTACCGGCAAACACGCTTAAACGGAACCACACAGAGCAATGTCCAGAGCATACGACGAACAAGCCATCGCCCTGGCGGGCGTATTTCAGGCAGCCAGCCTGGTAGAACAGATCGCCACCCGGGGTATGGTTCCGCAAAACAACTTCGAAACATCGCTGGCCAGTATCTTCAATACCAACCCTGAGAACACTGAAGCGATATTCGGCGGCACCCATGATCTGCCATTTAACCTCAGCATCGGTTTCAGAAACCTCGATGAACTGCTGAATAAAAGCCGTGCCGAACAGAATCAGGATGTCGTGCGCTATGCCCTCAGCCTGCTGCACCTACAGAAGAAGCTCAGTAAGCGCCCGGACCTGCTACAGGTCATCAGCGAACGTATCGACCAGATCACCCAGCAAGCCCGCTATTTCAGCGAATCTGACGGAGATGTTCTGGATAATCCTGCAGTGTTTACCCACCCCAGCGTGATCGCCAACCTGGCCAGCCTGTATCAGGACACCCTGAGCACCTTCAATTTCCGCATTCAGGTAACGGGAGAACCGCGCCATCTGCAGAACGCCGAGAATGCCGCCAAAATCCGCGCCCTGCTGCTGGCCGGCATCCGCGCCTCCATCCTCTGGAAGCAGGTAGGTGGGAAACGCTGGCATCTGCTGTTCTTTAAATCCCGGTTACGCCCTTCTATCCGGCGTATCACCCGCAAAGGTTAAGGAACCTGCGGACAAGTCAGGTTCCCTAAATAGAGCCCGACTCGCATCGGGCTCTGGTTTTTATACCCATAATTTCGCTATAATTTGCGCTCAAAATTTAAACCGGATCGACGCGCTCAGTGTTGATCC
>JAOXSA010000473.1 GCA_025800245.1 Amphritea sp.
GACGTACACCTACATCATATTTCTTTGCTATCGCCCAGAAACTGTCGCCACTTCTGACCTCATGGGTTACCTTATTGCGGTTGCTCTGGGCCAGTTGATTCTGCTTGCGGTTAAACCGCTGTGTCTGGCTCAGGACATAGTCACTGGATTGTTTCTTGGCAGTGGGAATGAGCAGATACTTGCCGGCACGGATATTATTACTGGCCATTTTGTTAGCGCTGCGAATAACCGCCGTCGTGGTATTGAATTTCCGGGCGATAGTGCTGACAGTATCACCGCTTTTGATTTTATAGCGGGTCCAGTTTACCCGCTGTTCTTCCGGTAACTGCGCCAGTTTCTGTTCGAAGTCACTGGCACTTTCGACAGGAATCAACAGTCGGTGCGGGCCTTCAGGGTCGGTTGCCCAGCGATTGAATCCCGGATTCAGCTGATACAGTTCCTGAGTGCTGATACCGGCCAGATCAGCAGCCTGAGCCAGGTCTATCTGGCTATCAAGAGCGATCTCTTTAAATACAGGCTGGTCCGGAATCGCTTCAAGTGTGAGACCGCTGGCTTCTGCATCACGGATCAGCCGGGAAACTGCCAGTAGCTTTGGCACGTAGGCCTGGGTCTCTTTGGGCAGTTTCAGGGACCAGAAGTCGGTCGGCAGATCTTTCTTTTTGTTACGACGGATAGCCTTTGATACATTGCCGCCTCCGGCATTGTATGCGGCTAGTGCCAGTTCCCAGTCACCAAATCGTTTATGCAGTTGCTGCAGGTAAGTCAGCGCTGCATCTGTGGAAGCGACAATATCGCGTCGACCGTCGTACCACCAGCTTGAGCGCAGGCCAAAGTGCTTTGCTGTGCCAGGAATAAATTGCCATGGGCCTGCGGCGCGACCGTGAGAATACGCAAACGGATCATACGCGCTCTCTACGATTGGCAGCAGTGCTATTTCAGCGGGCATACCGCGCTTCAGGACTTCATGAAGAATGTAGTGATAGTAACGGCTGGCACGGGTTGCAACCCGTTGCATATACTGCGGGTGTTTCTTGTACCACTCGAATTGTTGCTGCAACCGACGTTGATCATTGTCCAGATTGAGTTGGAAATTATCCCGGGTCAGTTGCCAGAGATCTGTAACCGGCGCTGGAACGTCCTGAACAGTATCGATCTGCTGTACCGTAGCTGGCCGGATCAGCATTGCAGTTTGTTGTGAACTGGTCTCTCTGGTTGCCTCGGTTTGGGGATTTTCTCCCTCTGAGGGCTTCAGTGTCTGTGTTTGACAGCCTGCCAGCAGCAGACCCGCGGTGGTGGCGACCGCAAATTTTTGGACCAGCTTCATTACCTGCACGTATCCTATCAAGTAACTGTGCAGGTGTTGGTCCTGCAACGTTGATGATGTGTGAAAGGCGGCATTTTATGGGCCGCAAAAGAGGGGGTCAACTATAACCCCCGGGTAAGACCTGAAAACAGTGGGTCGGTTCAGAAATTATTTTTCCATTCCCGAATGGCGGCAAATACCTCGGTCGCATTATTCATGACGACACCACAGTGTTGCTCCGCCGCGTCTCTTACCGATGCTTCGGTGCTGCGCATAAACGGGTTGATCTGTTTCTCGGTACCGATTGAGGTTGGTACTGTCGGAAGGTTATCGGCGCGCAGATCCTTGCAGCGCTGAATAGTATCGGTGATAGCGCTGTTGCCAGGTTCGACAGCGGCAGCGAATGCCAGGTTGGCCAGCGAATACTCGTGAGTACAATATACCTCGGTATTATCGGGTAAGGTCGAGAAGAAAGACATCGCCTGATGCATCTGCTCTGGGGTACCCTCAAATAAGCGACCGCAACCGGCCAGGAACAGGGTGTCGCCACATAATAGCTGGGGAGTATCGCTGGCGAGATAGTAGCTGATGTGGTCCAGAGTATGGCCGGGTACTGCGTAAACCCGGATGTTATGGCCCAGTAGCGACAGGGTATCACCGTCTTCCAGCGGTCTGGTAATACCTTTGAAAGGCGAATCAGCCGGGCCGTATACCGGGCAGTCATAACTGCTGACCAGCGATTCAACACCGTCGGTATGATCCCAGTGATGATGTGTGATCAGGATGGCCGCCAGATTCAGATTATGATCCTGCAGATAGGCAGCGACCACGTCAGCGTCACCGGGATCGACCACTGCAACTTCCAGACTGCCCGTGGTACTCAGGGTCCAGATATAATTATCATCAAATGCAGGGATCGGGGTGATATTAAACATGATTAGCCCTCGGCGTATTGCTCATTGTCGGATATTATTATGTTCTATGAGGTTACCTTATCTGAAACGGAGCGTTAAGAGGCAGAGCTGGAATGGGATTTAAACAGCAACCCCCGCTGTCTGAATGGTTACCGGAGTTAAGGGCCTGGTTCGCTTCTGAACTGGGTCAGCAATTGTTGCATCTGGAACGGGATCTTCTGGACCGTCTGTTACCAACAATGTTCGGTTATCATCTGGTGCAGATCAGTATCGATAATCGCCTGGATCTTGGACGGGAGAGTCCGATCAGACATCAGATCCCGATCAACCCTATTGCTGAACTGGGGTTGCCGGATACCGCGATTATCGCCCGTAATGAAGAACTGCCATTGGAGCACAACAGTATCGATGTGGTGGTTCTGCATCACGCGCTCGATTTTGCCCAGAGCCCTCATCAGGTTCTGCGGGAGGCTGCGAGAGTGCTACGCCCGGGCGGTTATCTGGTGAATATCGGTTTTAATCCGATCAGCTGGTGGGGGCTGTACCGGCGTCTGACATTTAATAAACAGGACGTGCCGTGGCAGGGCCATTTTATCAGCCCACAACGGATGCATGACTGGCTGGCGCTGCTGGAACTGACAGAGGTGAAAGTCATATCTGATTATTACGCTCTGCCGTTTGAAAAAGCATCCTGGCGCCAGCGTAGTTCTGCGATTCAGTCTCTGACACAGCGTTGTTCATCTAACTGCGGGGCATTTATGCTGCAGGTCGCCCGTAAAGATGTTGGTGGTATGACACCGGTGATACCGGTTCGCTCCAAACGTAAGCTGATTAATTTGCCGCTGGTGGAACCTTCAACCCGCGGTGCCCGAGGAAAAATGAGTGAAGAAAAAAGTTAATATCTATACCGATGGTGCCTGTAAAGGTAACCCCGGTCCGGGGGGCTGGGGCGCTGTACTTCAGTATGGAGAACATGAGAAACAGCTGTTTGGTGGTGAGCTGGAAACAACAAACAACCGGATGGAGTTAATGGCCGCAATTGAAGCGCTGGCAGCCCTGAAACAGTCCTGCGAAGTGATTCTGACGACGGATTCCCAGTATGTACGTAAAGGCATCACGGAATGGCTCAAGGGCTGGAAGCGCAATGGTTGGAAAACATCTGCCAAAAAGCCGGTGAAAAATGCCGATCTGTGGCAGCAACTGGATGAACAAACCGGCCGCCACGATGTAGAATGGCGCTGGGTGAAAGGCCATAGCGGTCACCCGGGCAATGAACTGGCCGACGATCTGGCCAACCGGGGAGTAGAGCAGGCACGACAAAGAGCCTGATTCTGGCAGCTGATAGCTGACACCAATGATTTATAAGTGACAGGATCAAGATGAGACAGATAGTACTGGATAC
>JAOXSA010000126.1 GCA_025800245.1 Amphritea sp.
ACCTGATGCCTATTATGTTGACTATGGCGACGCGACCTTTTCAATGAGTGATCTGTATTCAGACAAGCACTTGAGCCAGCATCATCTACTTCCCTTACCCACCGAGGATCAGAGTTTAAATTCAGCGGTGCGTCGTCTGGAGCGTGATCGAACGGTCGAGGTGATCCAGCATAGAGCTTGGTTGCAGGCCTTTCCTGAGGAGGGGGATCAGCGCTCGGTGGTGGGTGCAAACTTGCAGTTAGCGAAGGGCAGGAATCTGGAAGGCGCGGTCACCATTAGAAAATCGCGATATATGCACATCGACGCAGACTTTTCGGTAAGCCAATCTGTCGCTTTTTACGCTGTTAATTGGTTCGATTGGGCGACTCAAGGTGGCGATATTTCCCCGCAGATTTTATTGACGCCAGTGCGGGCACAGCTGCCAGAGCGGTATAGTGACTCACCTATCTATGCATCCGCGCTAACAGTGGAGTCAGAAGATCCGTTAGGTCTTTCTGGTGAGGCCTCCGGAGACGTTAATGAAG
>JAOXSA010000479.1 GCA_025800245.1 Amphritea sp.
GCGTCGATAAACGACCAACAAACAACAACATTTAATCGGGGCGTTTTTTTCAGCCAGCACCACAGAAGTTCAGACAAGAGCGCTGTTCGTTTCGTGAAAAATTTTACAGAATTTTACACTTTCATGCAGCACGCATGCGCAGTAGCGATATCCAGCCGGCGCGAGGGGCGGGGCGTCGGAGATATGACGTCACTCCCCGCAGCCGACATCGCTTTGCTGCAGCAAAGATTTTCTTGCTGCAGGAGGCAAATAGTGGCGCACTTTAATTTTCAGCGTCCGAGTGTGTGCATTAATTTCACATGACTCAGGCTTATTCTGTCTTACCTGGTGGCAGAAATATGGCAGATTATAGTGGTATTACATTTATGCACAGACGTGAGGTAACAACAGTGAATTATCCGACGCCATTTTTCACCGCCCTTCGCCGCAAATCCGTGCTGCAGAATCTTTCTGCGTTCCGTTCGGCCCATCCGTGCTGCGCCACCACCCGTGTGGCGTCACCCAAGTATGACGTCTGCATGCAGAATATTCTGCACCGAGAGCCGAACAGCGCTCTGATCTCGCTGTCGGCAACGTACTGCCAACGACCGAGGAGGTGCGGTGCAGCGACATCGTGACAGTACTGGCGGCCGCCTTCAGGAATCAGAACACTCCAGAGCAAATGCTACCCCGCTGGGACACCCAGACACGGCGG
>JAOXSA010000494.1 GCA_025800245.1 Amphritea sp.
GCGTCCTGGAATCAGATGGCTCCGGGCGATCCTCTGCGCGTCGGACAGACTCTGGTACTTTGGAAAAGTGACAACAGTACTTCACTGACCCGTAATGACAAGCAATTGATCCGCCGGGTGGGTTATCAGGTACGCCGCGGTGATTCACTGTCGGTGATTGCATCTAAATTCCGGGTATCGGTAAAAGATATCCTGCGCTGGAATAAGCTCAACAGCAGTAGCTATCTGCAACCGGGTCAGCGCCTGACTCTCTACGTCGATGTTACCAATACACACTGAATAACGGGAAACTCACATGGACGCACTCAGTATCGGCATCATCATTTTTGCCACCGTTACCGCACTACTCTTTAAGTTTGTGTTGTTCCGTAAGATTAATCGCTGGATGGATCAGGACCTGATAAAAGGTCTCGCTGAAGGTGATGATGCGAAACTTGAGTACCTGACCCGACAACTGGAACAGATGCGTCACGATAAAATCAAACGCAAAGAACAGCACCAGCGCCTTACTGACCTTGCGCAACAATATGAGCAAAAACAATAACTTTTGAACCAAAGCTCACATTCGTAATCAGACCCTTTACACTGGCGCAACACCCAACGGCCTGTTATAAATTAGTTTAAAGTTCTGGCTGGATCATTACGGATGAATCTGAAACAGTTTGCGAAACACTGTCGCACCACTACGGCTGCTCTGCTTCTGAGCTCAACTCTCATCACCCCTATGGCACTTGCCGAACAGCACGGGATCGCCATGCATGGCGACCTGAAATACCCGGCCGGTTTTAACCACTTTGACTACGTAAACCCTGACGCTCCGAAAGGCGGAACAGTGGTGCAGTCTTCCCTTGGCACCTATGACAGTTTCAATGGTTTTATTGTAAAAGGTACTCAGGCCGACTCATTGGGGCTCCTGTATGATTCGCTAATGCTCAGCTCCCAGGATGAAGCATTCTCAATGTACGGTCTGATTGCCCGCTCAATCGAGGTTGCCGATGACCGCAGCTGGATCACATTCAATCTCCGCCCTGAAGCACGATTCAGCGATGGAGAACCGCTGCGGGCGGATGATGTCATCTACACTTTCAAATTGCTGCGTGAAGAGGGGCAGCCCTACTTTCAGGCTGCGTATAGCGATATTGCCGATATCATTGCCATTGACGACCTGACCGTCAGATTTAATTTCAAAAACGGCGATAATAAAGAACTGGCTCTGACCGTGGGCAGTATTCCAATCCTGCCTAAGCACTACTGGGAGAAACGCGACTTCCAGAAACCCGGGCTGGATATCCCGGTAGGTTCAGGCCCCTATCTGCTCGATAGTTTTGATGCCGGCCGTAGCGTCACTTTCCGACGTAATCCTGATTACTGGGCTGCTGACCTGCCAGTCAATCGCGGTCGTCATAACTTTGATGTAATGCGGTTCGATTATTACAAGGATGGCACCGTCGCCCTGGAAGCGTTTAAAGGCGGCGAATATGATTTTCGCCAGGAAAACTCATCCAAACGCTGGGCTACCGGCTATAACGGCGCTGTTTTTGACGATGGCAAGATCATCACCGCCGAGCTGCATCACGAGAATCCTACTGGGATGCAGGCCTTTGTACTTAACAACCGCAAACCCTACTTCAGTGACCCAAAGGTTCGTCAGGCCCTGGCTTATGCGTTCGACTTTGAGTGGACCAATAAAAATATCTTTTATAACGCCTACACCCGCACCCACAGCTATTTCTCCAATTCGGAGATGGCCGCCACGGAGCTACCTTCAGATAAAGAGCTGGAAATTCTGAATCCGATCAGGGATAAGGTACCTGCGGAAGTCTTCACCCAGGTCTATCAGGCGCCGTCAACCAACGGCGATGGCAACACCCGGCGCCAGTTAAGACAGGCACTGCGCTTACTGAAACAAGCAGGCTGGACACTGAAGAATTCAAAACTGCTTAACAGCGAAGGTCAGCAGATGAAGTTTGAGATTCTGCTCTTCTCCCCGGCATTTGAGCGTGTTGTGACCCGTTTCCGCCAGAACCTTGAGCAGATGGGTATCATCACAACCATCCGCCTGGTCGATGTTTCGCAATACATCAATCGCATCAGAGGCTTCGATTTCGATATTGTTGTGTTCTCCTTCGATCAGTCTCTGTCACCGGGCAACGAACAACGTAACTTCTGGGGCTCTGCGGCGGCTGATCAGAACAGCAGCAGAAATCTGATCGGTATTAAAAATGAAGCCATCGATTATCTGATTGAACAGGTAATTCAGGCTCCGGACCGGGAACAACTGGTATTGCGCACCCGCGCACTGGACCGGGTACTGCAATGGAACCACTATGTAATTCCTCAGTATCACATCAGCAGCTACCGGGTAGCCTATTGGGACAAATTCGAGTTCCCTGAAATTCGCCCGAAATACGCGCTGGGATTCGATACCTGGTGGCAGAAACCGGTACAAGGACAATAAACGCCAATGACAGCCTATATTCTGCGGCGTTTGCTGCTGATTATCCCGACATTGTTCGGGATTATGCTGATTAACTTCATCATCGTTCAGGCCGCTCCTGGCGGCCCTGTGGAACAGACACTGGCAAACCTGCAGGGTATCAATGCCAGTGCCACCGCGCGGTTTGATGGCAGTGCACAATCGGATCTGTCCTCCCCGGTCAGTGATAACGGCAGTGGTGAAAGCAGTTATCGCGGCGCCCGGGGACTTGATCCCGACCTCGTTAAGCGTATTGAGGCCCAGTATGGTTTTGATAAACCCGCCCACGAGCGCTTCTGGCATATGCTGACCGGCTATGCGGTTTTCGATTTCGGCGAGAGCCTGTTCAGTGGTAAGGCGGTAACCGATCTGATTATCGAGAAACTGCCGGTATCGATCTCGCTCGGCCTCTGGACCACTCTGATCACCTACCTGATCGCCGTACCGTTGGGAATTAAAAAAGCGGTCCGTGATGGCACTCCTTTTGATGTCTGGACCAGCACCATCATCATTATCGGCTACGCTATTCCCAACTTTCTGTTTGCGATCTTTCTCATCGTTATCTTCGCCGGTGGCACCTATTTTGACTGGTTCCCGCTGCTCGGTCTCACATCGCCTGATTTTGACCAGATGACGACCTGGGAAAAGATCAAAGACTATTTCTGGCATATCACCCTCCCGGTACTGGCGTCAGTCATAGGCAGCTTCGCGACTCTGTCGATGCTGACCAAAAATTCATTCCTTGATGAAATTAATAAGCAATATGTGATCACTGCCCGGGCGAAGGGACTGAATGAAAGTCAGGTGCTATACGGCCATGTGTTCCGCAACGCGATGCTGATTATTATCGCGGGGATGCCTGCGGCCCTGATTGGTATTTTCTTCACCGGCTCCATGCTGATAGAAGTTATCTTCTCCCTTGATGGTCTTGGACTGCTGGGCTACGAAGCGGTTATCAATCGCGACTACCCGGTTATTTTCGGCACTCTGTACATCTTCACCCTGATCGGTCTGCTCCTGAAACTGATCAGCGATCTGACCTATGTCGCCGTCGATCCACGGATCGACTTTGAGAGTCGGGAGCAAT
>JAOXSA010000499.1 GCA_025800245.1 Amphritea sp.
ACGTCCGGCCCTCTTCGTTCCGCCACGAGCCCCGCGGTTAGTTGCGCGAATTCCTGCGTCTGGGCTCGGGCACGGCGATCCGCCCGCACTCTTTCCGCCGCCACTAAATTCTGTTGCTCCTGTACAGCACGCATCAATTCCTCGTTCCGCTGTCTCAGCGCCTGTAGCTCAGCTTCCATTGCGGCGTATCTTTCTGCGGCTTGTTGCGCTTCGTCCTCCCCCATAACAACGCGTCCTGCGGGATTTGCCATTATGCTTCAAGTCGACTGCAGCTTCAAACGTTGTCTTTGTCTCGGTAAAACCTGCTCCGAAACCACTGTAACGCACGTGCTCACTGCACTTACGCTTTGCCTTGTAACGCCGAGTAGGGATAAGCGATTCCTGGACTCGTACGCGTTAACGCTCGACTCCGAGGCACGAAAGACAATGAGAGGCTCACAATCAACAGAGAATCACAAAGGCGGCTGCAAGATTCAGCCACAGCGTTCATATACAATCAAATGTAATGTTTCCCATTAAATACAATTAATGTCATTCCCACACTTCACCGTCCCAGGTCTCCTCCTTCGGTCACCCAGTGACCAGGACAACCTGCACCCCTGTCTCTCGCGCACCTCCCTCCTAACCTCTATACTGGATCATTCGGGTAATATTCCCATTACCCATCCAGTCTCCCTATCCGGTCATTCGGGCCCAATCCCCACCAGATACTAACCCAATAATGAAATCCAGTTCCCCAGATACCCAGTGCACTACAGTCACCCCTCCTTAAGAATCGTGTTGCCCTCAACACGCCTGTAATAATCTGTAATCTTCTCTTGCGCGTTGGCAACATTTTCTTCTGGTTCCCAAGTACTTTCATGCACTGGATATCC
>JAOXSA010000130.1 GCA_025800245.1 Amphritea sp.
TTCAACTGCTTGTCCATATTCTCTTTGATCATGTGCATCGGCACGTGACCCGGACCTTCAATCATCACCTGTACATCATGTTCCCAGGCGATTTTGGTCAGCTCACCCAGCGTTTCCAGTTCGGCAAACTGGGCTTCGTCGTTGGCATCGTAAACAGAGCCCGGACGCAGACCGTCACCCAGAGAGAACGCGACATCGTACTCTTTACAGATTTTGCAGATATCTTCGAAGTGGGTATAGAGGAAGTTCTCTTTGTGGTGTGCCAGACACCATTTCGCCATGATCGAACCACCGCGGGATACGATACCGGTCATACGCTTGGCCGTCATCGGCACATAGCGCAGCAGAACACCGGCGTGGATAGTGAAGTAATCTACGCCCTGTTCCGCCTGTTCGATCAGGGTATCGCGGAACACATCCCAGTTCAGGTCTTCAGCAACACCTTTAACTTTCTCCAGTGCCTGGTAGATCGGTACAGTACCGATCGGCACCGGAGAGTTACGCAGGATCCATTCACGGGTCTCATGAATGTTGTCACCGGTAGACAGATCCATAATGGTGTCCGCACCCCAGCGGGTACCCCAAGTCATTTTGTCGACCTCTTCATCGATGGATGAAGTTACCGCGGAGTTACCGATATTGCCGTTAATTTTCACCAGGAAGTTACGGCCGATAATCATCGGTTCCAGTTCAGGGTGGTTGATGTTGCACGGAATGATCGCACGGCCTTCAGCCACTTCCTGACGAACAAATTCAGGGGTGATTTCGTCAGGCAGGTGCGCGCCGAAGTTATGACCCGGGTGCTGTTCTGCAACGATGTTGCCTTCTGCACGGGATTTGGCCAGCTTCATGTTCTCGCGGATGGCGATGTATTCCATCTCAGGGGTGATGATCCCCTGGCGGGCATAGTGCAGTTGGGTAACGTTTTTACCTTCTTTGGCCCGGCGTGGTTTGCGGGTCAGCTGAAAGCGCAGGTGATCAAGGCGGATATCGGCTTCACGGCCGCGACCATATTCAGAGGTCAGTTGGTCCAGCTGCTCGGTGTCATCCCGCTCCAGAATCCAGTCAGCCCGAAGCGGTGCCAGGCCTTTGTGCAGATCGATAGTGACTTCAGGATCGGTGTACGGGCCGGAAGTATCGTACACATAGAGTGGATCATTCTGTTCGCCACCAAAACCGGTTGGCGTATCGTCCAGAGTAATCTCACGCATGGGTACGCGGATATCCGGGCGTGAGCCTTCTACATAAACCTTACGGGATTTTGGAAACGGCTGAACAGAGTCGTTGGCTGCCCCGGACGCTTGTCCCATTACCTGATCACGATCTGACATAGAACTACCACCTTAATGTATTCGCTTTTGTTGTTTTTGTTACGCGCTGCGGCAGCTGTGATGAGAGTACTACCGGCGAGTGTGAGGCTAACTATAGCCAGTGGCCTTTCAGCTTGGTTAGGACCAAATTTCAGGGTGATTCAGGGCCAGTACTGGACCATTTAGTAGTAGAGGATATTTCTGGTTTTGGTGCCAGTTCAGAATATTATCTGGTGCCAATCCTCGGAATGGGGTTAATAATGTTGCTAGCTGTAGACGAATTGCTTAGTTTCTGAGCGTTGTTGAAATGACGGAGCTGAGATTATGCAGTTAAAGGTATCTCATAAAATTGCGCTGGGATTTGCATTCCTAGTGCTTTCAATTCTGCTGGTTGGTGGCGGTGGTCTGTGGGGTACGGGCACCATCAGTAAAGGTCTGAACCAGGTAACCAGTCAGTCGTTACCCACGGTTTCTGGCAGTCTTAAGCAGATGATTACGCTGCAGCAGGCCAATCTGGCACTGCTGACTGTACTGTCTGACGATAAGGACAAGACACTGCGGGAAGAACAGAAAGCCCGGTTTCAACAGCAGATCGAGGCATTCCAGAGCCGGATTGCCGAACTGGATACCCAGTATGAGTTGAGTGAAGAGCAGCATCAGCAGCTCAGAATTGCCAGCGAAACAGAGGGGCGCTTTACCCAGGCGGCAACTGAGGCGATGCAGTCCCATGAGCAGCGCCTGATGTTATCTGAGCGCGTACGTCAGAAAGAGAGTAGTTTTCAGCGCAAAACCGATACCCTGAATACCTGGGGCCAGAAATATATCAATCAGAATGTGATCAGTGAGCGACTGGTGCGTGTCCGGGCATTCCTGCGGGCTGCGAATGCTCATCGTACGCAGCTGATTAACTTCCGTCAGCACCGTGATATGGGTCGTTTCGACAAGGAGCTCAAAGGCAGTGAGGGCGAGCTGAAGAAAACCTTTGAAGCTCTCGCCGCGATTGACTCCAAAGCGAAACGTATTGGTCGACTTGTCGATGATGTACTGGTCGATCTGTATGGTGATAAGGGTATGGTCGCCCTGTACCGTGATATGGACAAAACCGATAAAGCGCTGGCTCGTCAGCTGGACAGTACTGCAGCTCTGCAGGCAGAGGCTCAGAGCGTTGTAGATGCCTTTATCGAAGCGTCGATGCTGCAGGCAGCCAACCGTAAGAGTGATGCTGATCAGAGTTCACAGATTACCGAGACAATGATTATTGGCCTGCTGGCAGGCAATGTGGTGCTGGCTGTACTGATCGCGTTACTGACCGTACGGAGTATCCATCAGCCGCTGTCGCGCACGGTGAAAAGTCTCACTCGCATGGCAGAAGGGGATATGCGTATCACCTTTGATGACAGCCGCAAGGATGAGTTTGGTGATCTGGGGCGTGCTCTCAATGAAGTGGTGGCCAATCTGCACGATATTCTCGAGGAGATTGCCTCGGGCTCAGAGCGTCTGAGCAATGTAGCAGAGAGTAATGCTGTAACCAGCCAGCATACTAACCGGGCGATGACCCAGCAGAGTGAGCAACTCACCATAACCGCATCGGCTTCAGAAGAGATGGAACTGATGGTGCGTGAAGTCAGCCAGTTTGCCAGCACCACGCTGCAGGCCGTACAGGATTGCGAAAAGCTGGGAGTGGATGCTGACCAGCAGGTACAGAACACGGTGACCAGTATCCGGCAGCAGGCGGATGAGATCTCTGAAGCAGTAAAACTCAGCGATAACCTCAACCACTACAGTAACCAGATCGGTTCGATTCTGGATACCATCGGTGATATCGCACAACAGACTAACCTGTTGGCACTGAATGCGGCTATTGAGGCGGCCCGTGCCGGAGAGCAGGGACGGGGCTTTGCTGTAGTTGCAGATGAAGTCCGTGGTCTGGCGACCCGTACCCAGAACTCCACCCAGGAGATTCAGGAGATGGTCGAGAATATGCAGGGCAGTATTGCCGGAGTAGTACGGGTGATGCAGCAGAGTGTCGATAAGACCGAGGCCTGTGTCGATTATGCTCATAGCTCTCAGGAAGCGCTGGTGCATATGCAGGATGCGATCGCTAATATCCGTAGTATGAGCACTCAGATTACCGAAGCTACCAGTCAGCAGAATCAGGCAGTGGAAGAGATGGCTCGTACGCTGGAGCAGATTAACAGTGCTGCCAGTGAGACGGCTCAGGGGGCAGAAAAGGTTTCTACCCACAGTAATGACCTGCTGGATATTTCTACCCAGCAGAAAGAGCTGATCGGACGCTTTACCGTATAAGATGTTGGTACCAGAGGCAGGTGCTTCCTGCCTCTACCCGTTGCCACCGTTTTATTCCTATACTGGATGCCTGACATTTACTGTTTGTTTAACTGTATGTTTTTATTAGGGTATCTAAGCTGGAGTAAAACTCATGGCCACTAAAGATTCAGGCCTTTCATTCAATCAGTCGGCGCTGAAAGAGTGGTTTTCCATTCATATGCCGGGGCTGATGCTCTGTTTTGTTGTCGGTATGGCCGCGAAATTTGTGTCTGAACACTATGGTGGGCCGACCATTCTGTATGCCTTGCTGATGGGCATGTCACTCAATTATTTGTCGGAAGAGGGACGGTGCGCGCCGGGTATTCAGTTCGCCGCTAAATCCATACTGCGTTTCGGTATCGCTTTACTGGGAGCCCGGATTACCTTTGAGCAACTGCTTGGTCTGGGGGTTACCCCGATCGCCATTGTTGTTGTCGGAGTACCGGCAACCATTCTGTTCGGTGTGGCCTGTGGTCGCTGGTTAGGGCTGGGTAAGAATCAGAGTATTCTATCCGGAGCCTCTGTGGGAATCTGCGGCGCGTCCGCTGCGTTGGCGGTATCGGCGGTCCTGCCTCAGGATAAAGATTCTGAGCGTAATCTGATTTTCACCGTGATCGGGGTAACGGCTCTGAGTACGGTGGCGATGATCGCTTATCCGCTGGTGGTAACAGGCCTTAACCTGACTGAAGCTGAGAGTGGCATTTTCCTCGGTGCCACGATTCATGATGTGGCTCAGGTGGTGGGTGCCGGTTATATGATGTCTGATGATGTCGGTGACGTGGCGACGTTCACCAAGCTGCTGAGGGTGGCAGCACTGGTACCTGTGGTCGTGGTTATCTCTCTGCTGGTGGCCCGGAAAGGAGCCGCGAAAACCGAAGGAAAGTCTAAGCTACCCCTGCCGGGCTTCCTGATTGCATTTGTGGTGATCGTGGCGATTAACAGTACCGGTTATGTGCCACAGCTGGTTCTGGAAGGGATGACAGAATTGTCCCGTTGGTGTCTGATTATTGCGATGGTCGGGCTGGGCATGAAAGCTTCCTTTAAGGAGCTCTCACAGATGGGTTGGCAACCGATTGCGCTGATGGTCGCTGAAACTGTCTTCCTGGCTGCGCTGGTGGCGATCTGGTTGTTTGCTGTGAGATAGAATGAGAAACCGGATATAAAAAAGGGGCTACGGCCCCTTTTTAGTTGTCAGCCTAAAACCACCTCCTATGGAGGTGGTGATCGTTTACTCGAGGCTATGCCTGAAGAGTGCTCATGCTAAATACAACGTTCGTTTTTTGCCGAAATCGAATGGAGTAAATAGCATGAGTAGATATGAATCCGCATCACACGTTTTCTATCGTTGCCAGTATCACATTGTCTGGACGCCTAAGTACAGGTACAGGATTCTCAAAGGCAAAGTAGGAAAAGAGGTTTATCGCAGTATTTATGTGTACTGCAATATGAAGAAGTGCAGAGTAATAGAGTTGAACGTCCAGATAGATCATGTGCATTTAGTGGTGAGAACTCCACCAAGTGTGAGTGTCTCAGAGCTAATGGGTGTATTGAAAGGGCGGACAGCAATAAGGTTGTTTAATAAGTTTCCCTATTTGAGAAAGAAAAAGCTCTGGGGAAATCGCTTTTGGCAGCGAGGATACTTCGTAGATTCAGTAGGGGCGAATGAAGAGATTATAAGAAGATATGTTCGTTATCAGGAAAAATCAGCTTACGAAGAAGAGCAGCGCCAAATTCAGTTAGAAATAAATTAAGAAGTAACGCCCCCTTATAGGGGGCATAAAGCAAAGCCACCTTCTATGAAGGTGGATTTTTATTCACCGTGACTACAGGTAAAAAATAAACCCACCATGTCTGAACGACTGTGCGACAACAGCGCGCTGCTGTCCCCCCTGACCGATCTGCTTCATCAACGTCTGCCTGGCGAACTGGCTTCCCGGGTCGATCAATTTGCCCAGCACTACTATCTGACGGCAACCCCGGAGGAGCTGAGCGAGCGCTCACTGGATAATCTCTATGGCGCCACACTGTCCTGCTGGCAGTTCCTGCAGGAGTTCAACGGTAGTGAGCCGAAAGTGCGTCTGTATAACCCGGATCTTGAGCAGCATGGCTGGCGGGCACAGCATACGGTGATTGAGATCATCCAGCGGGATATGCCGTTTCTGGTGGACTCGGTACGGATGGCACTGAACCGGCACGGCCTGGTGATTCATACCATTCACAACGCCATTCTTTATACCGGGCGTGACGGTGAGCGGCTGCAGTCATTGCTGAATGACAGTGAGGACAGCGCTGAGTCGGTGATCTATCTTGAAGTGGATCGCACCACTGATGACAATGAACTGAAACAATTGCAGAGCAGTCTGCTGGAAGTGCTGCGTCATGTTAACGCGGCAGTAGCTGATTACCCGGCGATGCAGGCCCGGGCAGAACAGCTGATCGATGGACTTCAGGGCGATGATGTCGAAGAGATGCAGGCGTTTCTGCGCTGGCTGCAGGATGATCGCTTCACTTTCCTGGGCTACGACGAGATCCGTATTGAGGATGGTCAGGTAACGCCGGTTGCTGGCAGCGAACTGGGTATCTTCACACTGGAGCAACCACAGCAGGACAGCAGCGCATTAACGGAGTTGCGTGACGCTGAGCGGGAGTTTCTGCTGGAACCATCGGCACTGATGTTTGCCAAGGATGCCCGTTCTTCGCTGGTGCATCGTCCGGCCTATATCGACCGCATTGTCATCAAACAGTTTGATCAGGACGGTCAGGTGATCGGTAAGTGCCGTTTCCATGGTCTGTATACCTCAGCTGTGTATTCTGATCCGATGAACAGCATTCCGATGGTGCGCAATAAAGCCCGGGCAGTGCTGGAGAAGATCGGTTTTAATCCGCGTAGTCATAACGGCCGGCAGTTGTTGCAGATTATGAATGATCTGCCCCGTGAAGAGCTGTTGCTGGCTACTGAAGCGCAGCTGCTGGAGATCGTGCTGGGTATTTTCAGCCTGAATGAGCGCCGCAAAGCCCGGTTGCTGATGCGGGCTGATCGCTGCAATCAGTTCATGACTTTCCTCTACTATGTACCGCGGGATATCTTTAATACTGAGATCCGTATGCAGGTGCAGGAGTTGCTGGTGAAAGCCACTGGCGCGCTGGAGTCGGAATTTACCACCACCTTCTCTGAATCGGTGCTGGCACGGGTGCAGTACACTCTGCGTATCGATCCGGATAACCCGCCGCAGCTGGATCTGCCAAGACTGGAAGAGGAAGTGGCCAGCATCTCCCGTGACTGGAGTGATGATCTGCACCGGGCGCTGATGGATGCCTGCGGTGAAGAGCAGGGCAACCGCCTGCTGAATCGCTACCGTTACGGTTTCAGCAGCGCTTACCGGGAGCATTTCAGCCCGGCCAGTGCCGTCTATGATCTGCAGCGTCTGGAAGCCCTGAACGACAGTAACCCGATTACCATGAGCTTCTACCGGGTGCTGGAACAGCGTTCTGAACTGCTGCGCTTCAAACTGTTTACTGCTGATCAGCCACTGATCCTTTCCGACGTTATTCCGGTACTGGAAAACTTAGGCATGCAGGTGGTGGGTGAGCACCCATATGCGATTCGTGCCAACGATGGAAAGCAGTACTGGATGCATGACTTTACCCTGATCTATCAGGGCTCTGAGCCGGTCGTGCTGGAGCAGGTACAGGAAGTCTTCCAGCAGGCATTTGGCAACATCTGGAACGGCCGTGCCGAAAATGATGAATTTAACCAGCTGGTGATCGGGGCGAATCTGAACTGGCGTGAAGTGGCGATGCTGCGTGCTTACGCCCGCTATTGTCAGCAGATCCGTTTCGGCTTCTCCCAGCGCTATATTGCCAGCACGCTTTTCAACCATATTCATGTCACCAAGCTGCTGGTGGCGTTGTTCCGGGCCCGCTTTGAACCTCAGCGTCAGGGCCGTGACAAGTTGGCTGAACGACTGGAATCCAGCATTATCGATGCCCTGGATAAAGTCGCTAACCTGAATGAAGATAAGGTGCTGCGTCGCTTCCTCGAGCTGATCAAAGCAACGCTGCGTACCAGCTTCTTCCAGCAGGATGAGCAGGGCGAACTGAAAGATTTCTTCGCCTTTAAACTGAGCCCACGGGCGATCAGCGATATCCCGCTGCCACGCCCGATGTTCGAAGTGTTTGTCTACTCGGCGCGGGTTGAGGGTGTACACCTGCGTGGTGGTAAGGTGGCACGGGGTGGTCTGCGTTGGTCCGACCGCCTGGAAGATTACCGTACCGAAGTACTGGGTCTGGTGAAGGCGCAGCAGGTGAAGAACTCGGTGATCGTACCGGTCGGTGCCAAAGGTGGCTTTGTTGCCAAGCAGCTGCCCACCAGCGGTGACCGGGAAGCCTGGCTCAATGAAGGTATCGCCAGCTATAAGATCTTTATCAGTGCGCTGCTGGATATCACCGATAATCTGGTGTCTGGTGCGGTGGTACCGCCGCAGGATGTGGTGCGCCACGATGAAGACGATCCTTATTTCGTGGTGGCGGCCGATAAGGGCACCGCGACCTTCTCCGATATTGCTAACGAGATCGCGGAAAGCCGTGGCTTCTGGCTGGGTGATGCATTTGCTTCAGGCGGCTCACAGGGCTACGACCATAAAGGCATGGGTATTACCGCCAAAGGCGCCTGGGAGTCGGTGAAGTTGCACTTCCGTGAGCTGGGACTGGATACTCAGTCTGAGGCGTTCTCTGTGATCGGCATCGGTGATATGGCCGGTGATGTATTCGGCAACGGCATGCTGCTGTCTGAGCACATTCAACTGTGCGCCGCGTTTAACCACATGCATATCTTTATCGACCCGAATCCGGATACCGCGATCAGCTTTGCTGAGCGTCAGCGGATGTTCGCATTGCCACGTTCAACCTGGGAAGACTACAACGCTGAGCTGATCTCAGCCGGTGGCGGGGTGTTCTCACGCGCTGCTAAGTGGATCGATCTGACCCCGGAAATGCAGCAGCGTTTCGGCATTACGGCCGAACGCCTGTCACCGACCGATCTGATTAATGCGCTGCTGAAAGCGCCAGTGGATCTGATTTGGAACGGTGGTATCGGTACTTATGTTAAAGCCAGCCATGAAAGCCATGCTGAAGTCGGCGATAAAGCCAACGACGTGCTGCGGGTTAACGGTAACGAGCTGCGCTGCCGTGTACTGGGCGAGGGCGGTAACCTGGGCTTCACCCAGCAGGGGCGGATGGAGTTCTGCGCTAATGGCGGTAAGTCCAACACTGACTTTATCGATAACGCCGGCGGAGTGGATTGCTCCGACCACGAAGTAAATATCAAGATTCTGCTCAATGAGATCGTGGCTAACGGTGATCTGACAATCAAGCAGCGTAACGCGCTGCTGCGGGAGATGACCGACGAAGTCAGCGAGCTGGTACTGCAGAACAACTACGAGCAGGCCCAGGCGATCAGTATCGCCCACCACCATGCCCGTCGTTCTATGGATGAGTACATTCGTCTGATTCAGCGTCTGGAGCAAGAAGGCAAGCTGGACCGGGCGCTGGAGTTTATTCCGGCTGATGAAGAGCTGCTGGCGCGTAAGCAGAGCGGTGCAGGTCTGACCCGTCCGGAACTGTCGGTGCTGATCTCCTACATCAAGGCGGAGCTGAAAGAAGCGCTGAATGATGCCCGGGTGACCGAGGATGACTATCTGAACCAGGAAGTCATGATGGCGTTCCCGCAACGTCTCACCGGAGAGTACCCAGAGCAGATCAGCAGCCACCGTCTGCAGCGTGAAATCATCGCCACTCAGCTGGCCAACGGCATGATTAATACCATGGGTATTACCTTTGCCGAGCGTATCAGCCAGATTGCCGGAGTAGAGTTTGCTGAAGTGGCCGGTGCTTATGTAATCGCCCGTGATGTATTCGGTATTCAGCAGCTGTGGCGTGATATTGAGGCACTGGATAATCAGGTACCTGCAGAACTGCAGCAGCAGATGATGGGCGATCTGATCCGTATGGCGCGCCGGGCAACCTTCTGGTTCCTGCGCCAGCAGCGCAGCGGTCTGGATGTCGGTGGCACCATTGGTCGTTTCGGTCCGGCAGTGGCCGAGCTGAGTGCACAGTTTGATAGCCTGCTGGCGGGTGAACCGAAGCAACGCTGGCAGCATAAGCACGATGAGCTGACAGAGGCTGGCGTACCAACTGCACTGGCAGCGGTGATTGCCGGTGCTGACAGCCTGTACAGCCTGCTAAGCGTTATTCATGCGACCGAGCAGAGTGGCCAGCCACTGCAGACAGTGGCCCGGATCCACTTCGGCCTGGGTGACCGACTGCAACTGCAGTGGTTCGACCATCAGGTGAAAGAACTCGAGACTCAGAATCACTGGGAATCGATGGCCCGTGACGGTTTCCGTGAAGATCTCACCAACCACCAGCAGGCGATCACTATCAGCGTACTGAATGGTGTCGCTGAGGATACCGAAGTTGCGGATGAGGCATTGGTGGAGCAGTGGTTTGGCAACAACCAGCGCTTGCTGGCCCGTTGGCAGCGGCTGCTACAGGAGATCCGTAACAGTGCGCAGCAGGATTTCGCCATCTTTACTGTGGCGATCCGTGAGTTGCTGGAGCTGGCGCAGGCCAAGTAAAGCGGTTCAGCCTGACTTCAGTTGGGCTGCATAACAATAGCTGCTGCGGTGAGGGAAGGGCCTGAGCCGCAGCCACCTAACAACGAAGCAAACAGATACAGAATCATGACTTATATGAATGCATTCCGTCCGATTAAACCGATTCAGTGCGTCCTGAAAATCCGTGAAATTGCCGCGGACAGCTGGTGGGTTTACCGCCACGAAATCGGCCAGAACGGTATCCTGAAACCGCTGTCGCGAGTGGTGTTTTTCAGTAATACCCGTGCTGCAGCGGAGCAGTGGATTGAAGCACAACGGCAGGATGCCAACGTTTATCTGTTGTCGGATAACTGATTTCAGAGACCGGCTTTACAGCCTGTTTTACAGGCTGACCGGCAGCAGGCAGCGCAGGGTGCCCAGATCGTCTGCTTCGAGCAGGTGACCGTTGAGTTGCTGACACAGCCGCTGTAGCTGGCGCTGCAGATGCTTATGCCACGGGCTGTGACTGAGACGGGGCTGACCTTCACTCTGACCGACACTGAATAACAGATGTTCCGGCTGATCGGCTTTCTGCAGGCTCAGCTTCAGATCGTGGCCGTCGGCCTGCAGGATCGCCAGCTCCACGGTACTGATCAGCAGCTGTTCCAGCAGCACGGCATCGCTGTTGATCGCACTGAGTGCCGGGTCGACCCGGTAGTCCAGCAACCAGCCCTCCTGACGGCTCTGCGGCAGGAAAACCTGTAGAATCCGGTTCATCAGCGCCTGGCAATCCACCGGGTTACCCGCGGCTGGTATGCCACTCTGATCCAGCAGATGAATACTGTTATTAAGACGGCTCTGCCAGGCATCAATATCCCGACACAGATCCTGAGCCATAGGATTCAGATCAAGCTGTTGCAGGCGTTTACTCTGCCGCAATACCGGTGAAATCTGTGCCTGTAACTGGCGTGATGCCTCCGGCAACAGAGGTTGCTCTGCCTGTTGGCTTTCCGGGGTTGCCAGTGCCTGTTGCTGGGCATTGCGGATATCACGGTATGAACGCAGGGCAACCACGACAGAGGTCAGCAGGCGGGAAGCGGATAGCTCTGCTTTGCTGAGATAGTCATTGATATCGTAGTTAACGATCACCTGAGCTTCCGGTGCATAACCGGGATGGCCGGTGCGCAGAATAATGCGAATATTCTGGTTGTGCAGCTCATTGCGGATATGATCCACCAGCTGCAGACCTTCGTGATCGGTTTCCATCACCACATCCAGCAGCACCAGTGCAATATCCGGGTGCTGAGCCAGCAGAGTACGGGCTTCGGCACCGCTCATCGCGCTGATCAGCTCAATCGGCCGTTGCTCAAACTCATAGCCACGGAAGATCATCCGGGTGATTCCGTGAATCCCTTCCTCATCGTCGACGACCAGTACTTTCCAGGGGGTCATAAGCTGCGGTTACCTGTCTCTGCTGATAGGGGTATTTTGCCAGTATTTGGCAGCAATTCCATCATCAACTCCGCTTTTGCTGTGGCGCCCCACTGCTGATAGAAGTCATGGGCCTGGCGCAGGCAGAATTCCGCCAGACTGTACTGGCCCTGATGCAACAGATAGTGGCCGTAGCGCTCCTGTATCAGTGCCGGATGGAAACTGAAATTCTGTTGCCGCGCGGCACTGAGAGCCTGTTCAAAGTAGCGCGCCGGATCATTGCCCTCAATCCGGTTATATTCTGCTTCCAGCAGCCAGCGCTGAGCCTCAAAGTTAGCCGGACACTGACGGCTCCAGAGTTCAAAGCGGGAGATGGTCTGTTCGGCTTCGCGCTTACGCCGCTGACTGATCCCACCCTGTTGCTGAGCCGTGATCAGACGCATCAGGGCGGTGCAGAACAACGCTTCGCTGATCCAGAAGTAGCCGGGTTGTTCGCGTTCCAGCTGACTTTCCCAGCTGAGCAGTTGTGACCAGCAGTGTTGCTGGTTCAGCAGGAGGGCGCTGACGATGGTACAGCCGGCCTGCCAGCCATTGTCGTAGGTGATATTCCGGTCTGGTTGCCAGCCCTGTTGCAGCTCCCTCACCAGCCGTAGTGCTGAACTCTGCAGCTGTTCTGCCGGAGTATCGAGATGATAATCCTGCAGTTGCTGGTGCTGATTTTGCAGTTCTGTGCGCTGCTCGGACAGTGGCTTATTGGTCAGAATATTCAGTTGCGCGCTGAGTAACTGGCATTCACTGTACTGCTGCCAGACACCGTGCTCTGCGGTGACCCGGGTAACCTGTTCCAGCATGCCGTGGCTCTGAGCCAGAGGGGTAAACCAGTGGATCACCTGAGCACTGTGAACCAGTGCGGCGCTGTTGGCCAGTTCGGTGGGATTGTGGGGTTCATTGAGTATGCCGCCATCCGGTCTGGCAAGACCGCCGAAACGGTTGACCAGCCGCATACCCTGAGCGGCGAAGGTCTGGGCCATGGAGTAATCGGCGCAGAACCAGCCTGCGACCCAGGCATAGCTGATATAGGCAAATGGCGTCAGGGGTGAGCGCCCGTAACGAAGGCTGATTTCGGTCATACGGCCGATGGCGCAGGCAGCCAGCAGAGGCTGACTCAGCTGGCGAGCCAGCAGGCTGACCTGTTCCAGCAGTTGCAGCTGATGATAGTGGCGATCAAAGTGCTTGCCGGCCATCGCTGTCAGGGTCTGGGCGTTAAACTGTTCGCTGATAAAATCCAGTTGCTGCAGCAGCAGACTTAATTGATCAGATTGCTGCTGCGGTAAGGGTTGCTGCTGTTTGTCGAGTTCTGCAAGCAGTGTCTCAAGGGCGCTTTCCGCTTCGCCCCGGTGTATCAGCAGCCGCGCCTGCAGCAGAGCATACAGGCCCTGCTCAGTAATACTGAGCGGTTGAGGGGTTTGATCCAGTGCCGTCAGTGTTTGTTCTGCGCTGTCCGGTTTGCCGGCCAGAAGTTGCAGTTCAGCACACTCCAGTTGCAAAGAGCAGCTGTCGGAAGCAGGTAACAGACTGATGGCATCTGACAGATATGTGCTGGCTTGCAGATACTGCTGTTGCTGGCGGGCCAGTCTGGCTGCGTGACTATTAAGGCTGATTGCAGTGTGAAGGTCTGGTAACTGATGCGCGGGCAGCTGTCGCAGATGCTGTAACACTCTGTCCAGTTGCGCCAGTGTTTGCTCTTCCGGGGCGGGTAGTTGTGCCTGTAGCGTTGTGGCGCAGCGCAGGTGCCAGCGTTGCTGATCCTGAACAGGAATAAGCCCATACAGCAGTTGGTGTATCGCGGTCCGGGCAAAATCAAACCGGGTCTGATCATCCGCATCAGGCACGATCAGCCCGGCCCGTTGTGCGGGCCAGAGGTTGATTGCCAGACGGGGTAGAGGATTTTCCGTGATCGCTGCCAGTTGGTTAAGATCGAACTGCTCACCCATAACGCAGGCGCATTCCAGTAGCTCGCGGCCGAACAGGCTCAGTTCACTGAGTTTCTGCTGCAGAGTGGTTGCAGGATTGTCCTGGTCCAGCCAGCTATAGCTCTGGGGGACCGCGGCTGTGGGAATGATCCGCTCTGGTTGCAGTGGCTGGATCTGTTGTCGGTATTCCCTGGGCGGTACCCCCATCCAGCGTTTAAAGGCTTTCTGAAATGCCGACTGGTTGGAAAATCCGAGTTGGAAAGCGATCTCCCCAAAGCTGTGCTGGCCCTGCTGAATCAGCTGCAGGCAATACTCGCGACGGGTCTGATCATAGATATCCTGAAAGCTGGTACCCAGTAGGCCCAGCTTACGCTGCAGCGTGCGCAGACTTAAGCCCAGCTGTTCTGCGACCTGCTCGCGGCGGACTGAGCCGCTGGCCTGACTCAGCTGCTGGCGAATCAGATTACGGGTCTGGGCGATCAGAGCCCCCTGTTGGGTACTCTTGCTGAGCAGGGTATCCGCAAATTCCCGGTGCAGGCGATGCATTTCCGGATTGGCATCGAGGCAGGGGCGGGTCAGATAATCACTGTTCAGCAGTAACTGATTGCGGGCCGCACCGAATTCCATCTCGGCCGCAAAAAACTGCTGATAGGGCTGTGGATTGTCCGGTTGCGGGCGGGTCATCCGGACCGTTGAGATCGGCACCTGATGGCCGGTCAGCCAGCGTGGCCAGTTACACAGGCAGGCAAACAGAAATTCAATGGTGCGCTGATCGTTATTATTCAGCTCCAGGGTAATTACGGTGCCTTCAAGACCGGACTCCAGTTCCAGTACCGCGCCTTCATACATCAGTGGCAAGTAATCGATCAGACTCTGATAGGCTTGCTCAAGCGTCGCAGAAGTGGACATCAGGAAGCCGATGGAGCCCAGAGTGCGGGGTTGCGTTGCCTCGCCCAGATTGAGCCATATCAGCGGGTTGTGACTGAGCCGGGTCAGAGTTTCCAGCACGTAGCTGAAACGTTGTACCGGAAAACGTGCACCGGGTTTGGTAAACTCCTCCTGAGTAAGTCCGGCGCTTTCCAGCAGTTCCCGGGCAGGCTCCAGTCCCTGTTGTTGCGGGAAATGGCGGGCCAGTTGCAGGGCAGGTTCCAGCAGCATGGCGGAGGCAGTGGTCACAGACATGGCATGAAAAGATCAGTTATGGCTTTATCCAATATAACGAACATTAGCATAAAGCAGGCAGGCTTTACCTCCTTGTGTGCCATATTGCGTGGTGTTGTTTGTCTGTGGATGCTGCTGGCGTTGCCGACGGCTGCAGATCAGACCACCCGTACACTGAAGGTGGGGATGCCTCTGCCGGGCCAGATTCCGTTTTTCTGGCGCGATGATGCCGGGGTTTATCAGGGAATTTATGCCGATACCCTGCGTGTTGTTGCCGAGGATATCGGTGTTGAGCTGGAATTTGTGGCGTTGTCCCAGGCGCGGCTACAGCGTCATTTCATTGCCGGAGAGATCGATATCGAGGCTGGTGTCTCGACCCGGCTCGAAGCGGAACCCGCGCTGGAGCAGGTGTCGCTTTACAGTCGTCCATTCGGACTGGTGAATGAGGTGATAATCTACAGTCCGGAGCTGTCCTTCCCGGTGTTTATCCTTAATGATCTGAAAGGTTTGCGGGTAGCGACTGTCCGTGGCACGCCTGTGCCCGATTCGCTGATCCGGGAGGACTTCTCTAACCCCTGGCAGATCGCCCAGCGGGTGCATCGTGGCTGGAATGAGATCGGTCTGATGCAGGAAGCGGTTGCGATTCACTATCAGCGTGACGAACAGCTGAAATATCAGATCTCCCTGCCTTACACCAGTAATCCGGTGCACTTCCGGCTGCATCACAGCAAGGGCGCGTTGCTGGATAAGATTAACCACTCGCTTGAACGGCTTGAGCAGCAGGGGCGTCTGGAAGTACTGGTGTGTAAATATCTGTGCGGCAACTGAGTATTGCGTCACAGATTTTCAGTTTGGTTTCCACAAAACGGGTAATAATCACTCACTCTGTTTGCGGGAAGTGGCCGATAAGCCGCTGATTCCTATAGGCATAACTGCCTTAAATCGCTAGGATGGTTCAAACAACCGTTTCTGAGCCCCGATAAAAAGAATTAAGGAGTGAGGATATGTTAGACCCTGTCAGTAGTTTTGCGATTAACTTCGTTGCAATCCTGGGTGGCATACTGCTGTTTCTGTTTGTGTCAGGACTGATCGCTGCGGTGATCATCTATCAGATCGATAAGCATCAGACTAAACAGACCATCCGCCGGAACTATCCGCTGGTGGGACGCTTCCGCTACATGTTCGAGCATATCGGGGAGTTCTTTCGTCAGTACTTCTTTGCTCAGGATCGGGAAGAGATGCCGTTCAACCGGGCCCAGCGTAGCTGGTGTTACAGGGCGGCTAAAGATGTCGATAATACGATCGCTTTCGGTTCCACCCGTGATCTGCGGGTACCGGGCACCTACTTCTTTCTCAACTGTCCGTTCCCAACCCTGAAAGAAGATGCGGTAACCACCCGCACGCTGCGCATCGGGCCTTACTGTCGTGAACCCTACGATGCTAAATCCTTCTTTAATATCTCCGGTATGAGCTACGGGGCACTGTCCAAACCGGCGGTACTGGCGCTGGCTAACGGTGCCCGTGAGGCCGGTTGCTGGATGAACACCGGCGAAGGCGGTCTGTCACCGTTCCATCTGGAAGGCGGCTGCGACATTGTCTGTCAGGTCGGTACAGCGAAGTATGGTCTGCGGGATGAGCAGGGGCGTCTCAGCGATGAGAAACTGCGTGAAAAGGCTGCTCATGAGCAGGTAAAGATGTTCGAGATCAAGCTCAGCCAGGGGGCTAAACCGGGTAAAGGCGGTATGCTGCCAGCAGAGAAGGTCAGTG
Organism: Amphritea sp.; assembly: GCA_025800245.1. GTDB lineage: Bacteria > Pseudomonadota > Gammaproteobacteria > Pseudomonadales > Balneatricaceae > Amphritea. The sequence goes on from JAOXSA010000130.1 coordinate 16,564, forward strand.
CTGAGATCGCGCAGATTCGGGGAATTCCTGAGGGAGTGGCGTCTATCAGTCCAAACCGCCATCCGGAGATCGGTAATATTGATGATCTGCTGGATATGGTTGCGCATATCCGGGAAGTGACTGGCAAACCGGTTGGCTTCAAGCTGGTGCTGGGTTCAACAGACTGGCTGGATGAGTTCTGTGAGCATATCCTCAAGCGCGGTGTTGAGCATGCACCGGACTTCATTACGCTGGACAGTAGCGATGGCGGTACCGGTGCTGCACCGATGCCGCTGATGGACAGTGTTGGCCTGCCATTGCGGGAAAGCCTGCCGGCACTGGTTAATAAGCTGATAATGCATGGCCTGCGGGAGCGGATTAAGGTGGTTGCTTCCGGTAAGTGTATTAATCCGACCGATGTGGCGGCAGCGTTGTGTCTGGGAGCAGATTTCTGCGTTAGCGCGCGGGGCTTTATGTTTGCGCTGGGTTGTATTCAGGCCCTGCAGTGCAATAAGAATACCTGTCCGACCGGGATAACGACCCACGATAAAGAGTTGCAGCGCGGCCTGGTACCTGAGGATAAAGCTACCCGGGTGCGTAGTTATCACGACCATCTGGTCAATGAGGTGGCGATGATCGCACACTCCTGTGGTGTCACCGAGCCACGTGAGCTGCGCCGTAAGCATGCCGCGATTGTGATCGACAGCGGTCGCTCAGTGCCGTTGGATATTCTGTATCCGGAAGTGTGATTCTGCAGTGACACGCCGGGTTGGCTGAAAGGGCAACCCGGTATCATGATTCCCTGAGAGAAAGCAGTCAGAGATCGTCGAACCAGTGTTCGTCGTTGATCTCTACTTCCAGTTCCTGCTGCTGTTTGCGATCTTCAATGGCACGACGGGCGGCCAGACTGCGTTTACTGGCGACTTTCTGCTGCGCCTGTTTTTCTTCTTCATCGATACCGACCATGATATCGAAGACTTCGGTCTGGATTTCGTTAAGGTCCTGATCTTTTCGAATCAGCATAGCACGCACTCCTATACCTACTTTGTTACAAAAGCCGATACAAAATGCCTGTTATTCAGACTGAGATCCGGAGGGGTCTATAAGCTGATTCCTCCGACCTGAAAACAGGCAATCCGGTATAAATCTGCATATAACAGTGTTTCTTTTATACCAGATACCGATGATTTTCAATGCTGCCTTTGGTTGCGCAGAAGGGCTGAATCAGGCTGTATGCACAGCGTGAAGAGCCGTTTAAGCGACAGGCAACGGCTACTGATATTGGCGTAAGAATGTTACAGAAAAGGGTCAGCGAGAAGGTTTTCGCAGTGGCAGACGCTTATCGTTCTGACGCAGACTTTTAAGGCTGCGCTTGATGGTTTTAAGGTGATCAAGCAGACCGGGGCCCAGTTTCATCGCCACACCTACCGCCAGTACATCAATCACCACCAGGTGGACTACCCGGGAGGACATCAGTGTGCTGAGGTCTTTATCTTCTTCCAGATCGATATGGATAGCGACATTTGCCTGATCCGCCAGTGGGGTATCGCTTGGACAGAGTGTAATGACGGTCGCGCCGGCGTCCTTGACCAGTTTGACGGCGTGCAGCAGATCTTTGGTGCGGCCGGTCTGGGAGATCGCAATCACCACATCCTGATCGGTCAGGGTGGTGGCTGAGATCATCTGCATATGAGGGTCAGAGTAGGCTGAAGCGGCGATCTTCAGACGGTGAAATTTATGCTGGGCATCATCACATACCGGCGCGGATGCGCCGAAACCATAAATTTCCAGACGGTTAGCGCTGGCAATAGCGTTAATGGCATCTTCCAGGGTTTCGGTATCCAGCTCTTCCCGCACACTCATCATATTGCCGATGGTGGAATCGAAAATCTTCTGCTTGAATTCGCTGGTGCTGTCTTTGCTGTTCAGGGAGAACTGTTCAAAGTTGGCATTGCTGGCCAGCCCCTGAGCCAGGGTCAGTTTAAAGTCCTGAAAGCCATCGTAGCCCAGCGCCCGACAGAAACGTACCACGGTCGGTTCACTGACCTGCGCCTCGGAGGCCAGATCAACAATCCGCATATGGATAACTTCAGAGGGATTATCCAGTACAAAATCTGCGACCTTCTGTTCCGACTTGCGCAGACTGGATTTCGCTTCAGCGATCGATTTAAGAAGATTTAGAGACTGCAATCTTTTGCCCGTATGTGGTTGCTTGCCCGGGATGAGTATATCAGCAATTCAGATGAATAGAATAAACCTTATCGCCCGTGCTACAGGATTCGGGTAGTGGCCTCTCAGAACGTCAACTGATCGCGCTTACTGTTTGAAATTGCAGCTGTTCTGAGTTGGTGCTATGTTCATTGGGTTAACAAGAATAAGGAAATCAGCAACAGCGCCTGATGAGTCTGCGTTGAGGTTTGTTCAATCAGCGTACTGACCAGGGGATGTTCAGGGTTTCCACGATAACAACACACGATAAAGGGAGAAGCCTTGTGAAGCGTCGTGAGATAGTTAAAGTCCTCGGTCTTGGTGCCGCTGCTGCTGGTCTGGCAGCCTGTACAGAGCAGAAAGCGCCTGTTGCAGACTGTAAACCTGTAGAAACTCCGGCAGCCGCTCCGGCAAAACCGGAAACAATCGAATGGAAAATGGTCACCACCTGGCCGAAAAACTTCCCGGGTCTGGGTACCGGTGCAAACCAGCTGGCAGAGCTGATCGGTCAGATGTCCGGTGGCCGTATCAAGGTTAAGGTGTATGGTGCCAAAGAGCTGGTGGGTGCGCTGGAAATCTTTGATGCAGTATCCCGTGGTACCGCTGAGATGGGACACGGTGCGGCGTATTACTGGAAAGGTAAGACCCGTGCAGCGCAGTTCTTCGCGGCAGTACCGTTCGGTCTGACGGCGCAGGAAATGAACTCCTGGCTTTACCACGGTGGCGGTATGGAACTGTGGGAAGAGATCTACGCAGAATTTGGTCTGGTACCGGGTGCTGCCGGTAATACCGGTGTACAGATGGGCGGCTGGTTCAACCGTGAAATTAACAGCGTAGAAGACCTGAAGGGTCTGAAGATGCGTATTCCGGGTCTGGGCGGTGAAGTTCTGAAACGTGCCGGTGGTACGCCTGTACTGCTGCCTGGCGGCGAAATCTTCCCATCACTGCAATCCGGTGCGATCGATGCGACCGAGTGGGTAGGTCCATACAACGATCTGGCGTTCGGTCTGCACAAAGCGGCGAAATACTATTACTACCCGGGCTGGCATGAGCCAGGCACCACGCTGGAATGCTTCATCAACAAAGAAGCGTTTGAGAAGCTGCCGGAAGATCTGCAGATCATCGTGCGCAATGCGGTACGTGTGGCGAACCAGGATATGCTGGCTGACTTCACTGCGAAGAACAACCGTGCACTGGAGCAACTGGTTAACGAACACGGTGTTGAACTGCGTCAGTTCCCGGATGAAGTACTGTCTCAGCTGAAGGCGCTGTCCGATGAAGTGGTTGCCGAGGAAGCGGCGAAAGATCCGATGACGCAGAAGGTCTTCGACTCGTTCGTTAAATTCCGGGATCAGGCCACTAAATGGCACGCAGTATCTGAGCAGGCTTACCTTAACGCCCGTTCACTCTGATGTATGATAGGCTTCCTTACCGTGTAAGGGAGCCTGCTTTACTCATTTAAGATATTTCCCTAAAAGAACAGTGGCTCTTGTTTCCAATCTTCCGGGAAGCCCATTGAGGCAGTAAAGTGCATAGAAACCGGATACTTATCAAATAGGTCTGATATGACAGGCCCCATCTTTTCTTCGTACCCCAATCCAGAAAGTAATTTCTGAAGAACAGCGGCTGCTGTGTATAGCCTATTCATCTGGTCGACTTCTGCCTTTTGTGGCTCTGATCGCGTTTGAACAAGCTGTAGGTCACTGGATAGGATACGTTTAACTGCTGTCGGCGCAGATAAGTTCCTATTAAAAAGCCGGTTATGGTGGCCACAATGATTCCGTACCTCATGGATAGTTCCAATCCAGCTACAAAGAGATTTGTATTTTTCAACGTCTAAGTATTTTTTGGCAAAGCGGTTCACCTTGAGAGTATTGTATTGGCTCTCGCAGAGGTTTCTCATTAGTTTTGTAAGGTTGCCAAACGTCATAAGTTCTATGGCGACCCAGCCGGGCGGTAGGTCACGATAGAATGGGCAATACTCATTGTAATATTTGGATCGAAAATGCTTAGCGAACTCTTCCTTTGAGTCTTTAAACATATCTCTGACTCTGCTGATGGTTGTAATTTGTTCGCCCTTGGCGGTAAACAAGGAAGAGTCCAGATACCAAAACGGGTTCCCTGTTTCTTTTGTCATCCATTGATCGAAGAGTGATCTTACGCCGATCTCAATTTTTTCTATCAGAGAAAAGAGGTAGAGACGTAATTCACTATCAAAAAGATAGAGGTCGTAACAGTCCTTGAAAGTGGTGCCAGGATGAAAGATCTTTTTTTCTGGATCCTTAAATGGCAGAAAATATGCTTTCAAACGGTAGTAGCTACATCTTTCCAGAACTTTTTCTGCAGATTTCCTATCTGTTATGTCTAAGCCTTCCTGCTGCAGCTTATCGCAGAGTTGTGTGGCGGTTTGGTAGGGCTTTTGGTAGGGAATCAGCGTTGCCACAGAGAATCCATTTCTTTCAGGCATAAAAAAGCTCCCACTCTTACGGATTAAATTCTAATCCTGGAGGGAGCCGTTGTTAGGTTCAGACTATAGCTTTAGAGTAATATAGTCAAGGATAGCCTTTTTAGTCTTGGTTTAGGGCTTGAGGCTTATCCGTATACCAGTGTCGGCAGCCAGGTGGCCAGTGCCGGCCACTGAGCCAGCGCCATCAGCGCTACCAGCTGGATCATGATGAACGGAATAACACCGCGGTAGATCTGCATAGTGGCGATACTTTCCGGTGCCACACCCCGCAGATAGAACAGCGCAAAGCCGAATGGCGGTGTCAGGAACGAAGTCTGCAGGTTCAGCGCGATCATAACACCCAGCCAGATCGGATCCAGACCCATCGCCAGCAGGATCGGTGCAACAATCGGCACCACCACGAAGGTGATCTCGATAAAGTCGAGGAAGAAGCCCAGCAGGAAGATGACCAGCATCACCAGCAGGACTGCACCGAATACACCACCCGGCAGATCAGACAGGAACTCCCGGACCAGATCATCGCCGCCGTAACCACGGAATACCAGTGAGAAGATCGACGCGCCCACCAGAATGATAAACACCATGGAGCTTACCTGAGTGGTGGTACGCATCACTTCTTTGAGAATCTGCAGAGTAAAGCAGCGGCGCAGCATCGCCAGTACCATGGCACCGACAGCACCCACAGACGCGGCTTCAGTCGGCGTTGCCCAACCGGCCAGAATAGAACCCAGTACCAGTCCCACCAGCAGTACCGGAGGCAGTAATGCAGAGATCACGCGCTTGAACATGTTGTCCATCGCATCCCGTTCTTCCTGAGGGATGGCAGGAACCGTCTCCGGTTGGAAGATCGCCTTATAGACCAGATAGAGGATATACGCGCCGACCAGCAGCAGACCCGGCAGCAGTGCACCAAGGAACAGATCGCCCACAGTGACAGTGTCAGGCGAGTAGATACCCTGATCCAGCTGTGCCTGTTGGTATGCGGAGGAGATCACATCACCCAGCAGTACCAGCACGATCGATGGCGGAATGATCTGCCCCAGCGTACCGGATGCACAGATGGTACCGGTGGCTACCTTAGGGTCGTAACCTCGACGCAGCATGGTGGGGAGGGACAGCAGTCCCATCGTCACAACAGTTGCGCCAACGATACCGGTACTGGCTGCCAACAGCATACCTACCACGGTGACTGAGATACCCAGACCACCGCGCATCGGTCCGAACAGGGCGGCCATGGTGTCCAGCAGCTCTTCAGCGATTTTGGATTTTTCCAGCATCACGCCCATGAATACAAACAGTGGTACGGCGATCAGCACGGTGTTATTCATAATGCCGAACAGGCGGTTCGGTACCGCTTCGAGGAAGCTGGCCTCAAAGTGGCCGGTGAGAATACCGATGCCGGCGAAGATCAGGCCGGTGCCGGCCAGAGAGAATGCGACCGAGTAACCCAGCAGCAGGACGACAATGGCGCCCAGGAACAGAAACAGCGGTAACAATTCCATCATAGCGGGTGCTCCTGAGCATCATCAATTTCCAGCAGATGACCCTGACCGGTGAGTACCAGCAGGTTACGCAGTAGTTCAGAAATGCCCTGCAGAATCATCAGAACAGGCATCGCAATCAACGATGTCTTGAGAATGTATAAAGCCTCGATACCGCCGGCTTCCTGCGAGCCTTCCAGCGTGTCCCAGGAGAACATCACATATTCCCAGGAGATCCACAGAATGAAGATGCTTACGGGCAGTAACAGCAGCAGAGTGCCGAGGATATTGATCACGGCTTTGCCTTTCTCACCCATCGGGCGGTAGAAGATATCCACCCGGACATGGCCGTCATGCTTGAGGGTGTAACCGGCACCGAGCAGGAACACAAAACTGTGCATGTAGATCACAGATTCCTGAAGCTGGATATTGCCGACATTGAAGACATAGCGCATCACCACGACAACAAAGGTCACCAATACCATCAGCAGAGTCAGCCAGGCGATTGAGCGTCCGGTCCACTCGCTGAAAGCATCCAGTCCCTTGATTACCGCAGCGGCAGGATTGGCTTTTTTCATAGGTTAATGAGTCCGATCAGAACTGATGTCTGGCGCAGTATATCAGGGAATTTACCGATCTTCTCTGGTGCAGAGCAGCATGGTCTGGATAACCCTTTCCAGCGGCCTTCAAAGAGGTGGTAACAGGCCACTGAGCCTGTACAATAGGCTGCAAACTCAAACGCTGGAGAAAACAGATGTCTCAATGGTTGCTGGAAAAAGAACTGAAAGCCCTGGAAGGCTGGCAGTTGACCGCTTTCTCGGTTGCCGTGACCGAGCGGATGTACCCGAACTTTGCCCTGTTCGCCAATCTGCTGGAGTTCGGTGATGCACCACAGATCCGTAGCATCGTCGATGGCGTCTGGAACCGTCTCAGTAACAGCGGTGCCAAAATGAACTTTGAGGTGCAGCAGGCCAATGTTGAAGCCAACATGCCGGACCTGGATGAGTTCGATATGTATGGTGCATCTCCGGCGCTGGATGCGATGGTTGCTCTGTACTCAACCGTTAACTGTCTGCTGGAACCTAACCGTGCGGATGCCGCCGGTGTGGGTAATCTGTCACAGGAGTGCGTTGCCACCTTTATTGAGGTGACCTCAGATTCCGATATGTCGGATGAGCAGCTGCTACGCCACATTGCCGATCATGAGATGATGGTGCAGGAAGAGAGTTTTCAGGCTGAGCTGATCCGCCGTCTTGAAGGTGTGAAGAATCCGACAGCTTCTCTGATTGCAGAATTGCGGCAACTGGCTGCGAATGACGGCGTCAGCAATATCGGAGTGAGTGACGACTGATGCTGCTGCGTTTAGGCCTGTTTCTGCTGGTGGTACCGGGTGTGGTACTGATGGGCGTGTTCTGGAGCGAGCTGTCCACTGTCAACGAGTGTCTCGCTAAGGGCGGCTCCTACAACTATCTCAGCGAAGCCTGTGATATGAACCACAAGCAGCCGTTTGTACCTTTTGCTGAGCGTAACCCTCTGTTTGTGAATATCACCATGCTGTTGTCAGCTCTGGGGCTTATGCTCTGTCTGGCCGGGCTATATGTACGCCGTATGTAAGGCGATCTGCTCTGTTTACTCACCTGTTCTGTTAGAAAGGGATTTTAAATGCGACGTTTCTGGTTAACCCTGCTGTTAGTGATGATTGCCGGCGTGTTCTACTTCTGGTTGCAGTCACCTGAGTGGCTGGAGGAGTGGAATAGCGAACATCAGCAGATGATCGCAGCAGAGCGTCAGGCGGGTCAGCAGTTGGGCCAGACAACGGATCAGCAGGGTTGCTTTGATCAGGCACTTCAGAAAACCGAAAGTTGTAAAGAGAGTGAGTATCGCTGCACGGTCAGCGGTGGTACCTATCTCAAAGCCTGCTGGGAGACCAGTCAGCCAACCAGTGGCTTCTGTGACGGTGTACCGGCCTACAGTGATGAGCCGGATGATGCTGACAAAGCCTGGGTCAAAGACCGTTGTACTGAGCTGGGTGCCCTGAGTAAAAGCTGTCGACTGCTGGTCAGGCAGCAGCAGAAGATCTGCTCTGCAGGGCAGTAATCAATAAACTCTGCTGGTGCGACCTGAACTGCACCGGCAACCATGTTCTATTCAGAGTCTCAGGGAGTGAGCAATGACTATTCATCGTCCGGATCTGCCCGAACAGCCGGCAGGTCTGAGTGATACGTCTTTACCTCCGGTACTGACCCGGACGGTGCAGGATAACCGGAATATCGCCGCCGACCGCCTGAACCTTTATCTGCTAAGGTTGAAAAAACTGCTGGCTGAGTTTCTCGGCAGCGCTGCCAGTGTTCTGTTTAAACCTATAGTGACTCATTGGCAGCGGCAGTATCAGCCGACCCGGGACAATCTTTTCTATCTGCTTGAACAGCTTGGCGGCCTGCTTGAGGAGCCAATGCAGTACAGTGCGTTTATGTACCGTGCGGAACTGATTCAGCAGCAGACCCTGTAAAACTAACGCCTTAATACTTTAGTCGTAGAAAAAAGTCTTATTCAGGGCTTGTGTTACGTTGGGCAGCCACGTAATTTAATACGGCTGTTTGATCGATGATCAGTTTCAGCACCAGAAAAAAACAATAAAACTGGTCTGGCAGGCTCTGCTTTTTTAAGCGTGATGAGCGGCTGGGCAGAGTGCGAATTTACCAGGTAGTAAGGGTGAGCAGTTTCTCATTTCTGCGTATTGCAGCCCCGTTACTGCCCCTGATTTGTAATATTCCTCTGCTAAGCTCGCCGGCTTGATTCATCCGGGATCTGTTCGGTTATCTGTTCTCCGAACAATTGGTGCACCTGGCTGAAGCAATCCAGACCGTACCTATAATCAGGATGAACGATGAATATCGGAACGATTGGCTTCCCCCAGGATCAGCAGCGTAAGCTGGAAAAAATACTGGGTCTGTCCAAACACAATCGCTATTCACTGGTCGAGTTTGACAGGGAAGCGCTACCGGACCTGCTGTTGCTGTTCGGTGAAGAGACAGTCAATGATCCGCTGCTGGGCGACCTTCCCGGCGGCTACCGCTCCCGTATGATTCAGGTCAGCAAGTCAGCCCCGGCTGACGATTCCCTTGGCCATATCCGCTATCCGCTGGTGTCTTCCCGAGTGATCCGTACCCTGGATGAAATGACCTCTGAAAATGAAGAGGAAGACGAACAGGAGCTGCGTGAAGCGGAAGCTGCCGCCGATGAGCGTTTCAGTAAGTATGAGCAGCTTGATGCGGAGGATGATGCTCCGGCTACTGCAGGTAAAGGCTACTCAGTGCTGGTGGTGGATGATAACAATGCCATGCAGCAGGCTCTGACACTGGAGCTGCAGAAACTGCCTGCGGAGGTCAGCATTGCCTATGCCGATACCGGTGAGCAGGCGCTGGATCAGGTTGGTTCACAGACCTTTGATTTTATCTTCCTGGATATTCTGATGCCGGGTATTGATGGTTTTGAAACCTGTACCCGTATGCGTGAGATGCCGGCGCTGAAGAAAACCCCGATCATTATGCTGACCTCTAAAACGTCACCGTTGGATGAGGTGAAAGGCATCATGGCTGGCTGTTCTACCTATCTGACCAAGCCGATCGATCCTGAAGAGTTTCAGAAAGTTATCGCCCGGGTGTCCACCTGGGTGAATGAATTCAAAAAAGATTAATGAGTGAGACATCGTAGTATGAGCAAGACAATTCTGGTGGTTGATGACGATCCTGTGCAGCAGAAGCATATCAGCGACCTGCTGAGGGGCCTGAATGCTAATGTGGTCCTGGCAGGTAATGGCCAGCAAGGGGTTGAGAAAGCCCAGGAGATTCATCCGGACCTGATTCTGATGGACGTGGTAATGCCTGAAGTGGATGGCTTTGCCGCCTGCCGCCAGATCACCAGTGGTGCCGATACCAAGGATATTCCGGTGGTGATTGTGTCCAGTAAAAATCAGGAAGCGGATAAGGTCTGGGCGCAGTTGCAGGGTGCTAAGGCAATGATTGCCAAGCCTTTTGCTGACCAGGAACTGTTGGATCAGGTTAACGCATACCTCTGATCAGCAGGTTAAAGTCCGGGGGGATTCAGAATGGATATGGAACACCAGACGCTGACTGAAAGCAGCCAGCCTGCAGAGCTGGAACAACGCTTTCACGATTTGCGTCACGGCTTTCGGGTCGGTTTTCTGCAGCTGTTGCTGCAGGCACGGCTGCGGGCGGAGGTCGTTCCTGTTGGTCAGATCTGTCCGATTCCGGATACTCCTGACTGGTTTATCGGCTTTATCAACCATCGCGGCGATGTTGTACCTGTTTATGATCTGGCGGCCTGTCTCGGACTCGAGGCAACTGAGCGCAGTAAAGCCTGGTTGCTGTTGCTTGATGAAGCACCGCATACCGCGGCGGTGTTACTGGCTGAGCCACCACAGGGTATAGCTGACCCGGTGGCGGTACCTGAAGGCGAACAGCAGCCGTTACCGGATCTGTTAAACGGGGTGTCTGAGCAGCAGTATCAGCATCAGAACAGCCTCTGGTTCGAACTGGACCACCGTGCTTTTTTCGCTGTACAGAAACAGCGTTTCCAAAATTCAGACGCCGGCCAGCCGTCCGGACAATGATGTTATTGCAGATGAGGAATAAATAGAATGAGCTCGTTCTGGGACATAAAAACAATCAATGACCGGAATGTCTGGGAATTCCGTGACATCCGCATGCCCTATAAGTTTGCCATCGCCGGCATACTGCTGTTGATGGGTCTGGTATTCATGGCTGCGTCCTTCTATAAGACCATTCTGATTGAGGAACAGGCGCAGGCCCGTTCGCAGCAGCTCAACAACTTTCTGCTGTTGGTGAGTGATATCCGCTCCGACGTATCCCAGTCCCGTTTCCACGAACAGGGTTTTCTGGCACTGCGGGACATTGAACAGCTGAATCTGTTTAACGAATCCATGGCGACAGTGGATGACGGTATCCAGGATATGACCCAGTATCTGCGTACCGCAGAAGACCAGGCGCTGGTATCCCAGTTCCAGGAAGTAATCGATAACTACCAGGATACTTTCTACGACGGCTCCACCGCGGCGATTGAGGTGGGTCTGAACTCCGGTGAAGGTCTTAACGGCGAGATCCAGGTCCTGATGGATGATATCGATGGCATCATCAACTTCAATGATATGGCCAGTCTGCGTTCCCGTTTCGAGGTTCTGAATACCGCGCTGGTTAAGTTTATCTCCGGCCGTGATGTTTCCATGGGGCGGAACGATGTAGAGCAGCAACTGCGTCGTCTGCGTGACCAGGCAGCCAATATCCGTACCCAGGACTTCCCGAAATCCAAACAGGTCATGCTGGATAAACTGGCAGAGATCGATCTGCTGTTTGTCGGTCTGGCCGATGCGGTACAGACCAGTACTCTCAACTACAGTGAGCTGCAGGGCATCATTGCCGCGCTGGATCCGCAGATCGAGCAGGTAACGGCTCTGGCTGACAGCTACAAACAGCAGAACGCTCAGTTGCAGGCTGATGAAACGCTGGAGATGGTGACCTACTTCTTCATCTCGATGGGTCTGATGGTACTGGCACTGGTAGTGGCACTGTCGATTGTAAAATACGGCGTAATCGACCCGGTAAACCGGATTCAGTCCACCATCGACAGTGTGCGTGAAGGTGATGTTGAGATCCGTAACAATCTGACCAGTCGTGACGAACTGGGGCAGCTGGCAACGGTACTGGATACCCTGCTGGATGAGAAAGAGAACGCGCTGACCCAGAAAGAAGAGGAAAACCGTAAGCTGAACAGCTCCATTATCGAGCTGATCCAGAACGTATTCCTGATCAGTCAGCGGGACCTGACCGTCCGGGTACCGGTGGCAGAAGACGTAACCGGTGCGATTGCCGACTCCATCAACCAGCTGGCAACCTCGATCGAAACCGTACTGCATGACGTTAACGTGGTATCGAACCGGGTAAACAGCGCTTCGCAGCAGGTGAAGTCCCAGTCAGAAACGGTACTGGACTACGCGAGTAAGGAGCAGGAAGAGATCATCCTGACCCTGCAGGGTCTGGAATCAGCGATCAAAGCGATGGAGCTGATCTCCAAGCTGGCGGTGGTATCCAACAACGCTTCGCAGAAGGCGATCAAGACCTCTGAAACGGCGATGGACTCGGTATCCCAGACCATCGACAGTATCAACAAGATCCGCCAGACCATCCACGAGGCGGAAAAACGGATCAAGCGCCTGGGCGAACGTTCCCAGGAGATCGGCGGTATTGTAAGTCTGATCAACAACATCTCCGAACGTACCCACGTACTGTCCCTGAACGCGAGTATGCACGCAGCCTCTGCCGGTGAAGCCGGTCGTGGTCTGATGGTGGTGGTAGATGAGGTACAACGTCTGGCGGAGAACTCCCGTGAGGCGACCTCTGAGATCGAATCGCTGGTGAATAATATCCAGCTGGAGACCGCTGATACCATCAACGTAATGAACACCGTAATCACCGACGTAGTCGAGGGTACCCGACTGGCTGAGCAGGCGGGTGAGCGTATGGATGAAACCCGTGCCACCACTCAGACGCTGGTAGAGTCGGTAGTGCGAATCGCGCAGAACTCGGCCCGTCAGGCCCGGGTGGCGAAAGAGCTGCGGGAACGTGCCACTAAGATTGATGAAACCACTCTGGCGACCAACCAGGAGATGCAGCAGCAGGCCCAGCTGTCTGACGAGCTGGTAGACGCGGCGGAAGATCTGCAGCGTTCGATCAGTGTATTTAAGCTGGCAGAGCCTGAAGCTGCTGTGTCCTGAGTTTAACCTGTAACAGGTAACAGCCATGAAGGGTGAAATCACCGCAGCGGTGGAACAGTTTCTGGGGTTGCTGCAGACACAGCGGCAGCAGCTCGATGACGGTAATGCCGATCCGACCGCTCTGATCGAGGCGCTCAATGAGCTGATCGATCTGTTCAGTGAGTACGAGCTGCTCGGCGTGGCCGACAGTCTGGCGCTGTTTGCCGAACAGCTGGAACAGTTCGAAAAGATCGATGTTGCCGCAGATAAGCAGTTGTTGTTGCTGGACTTTGGTAATGCGTTGCAGGACTTTATCTTCACCGAGAAGGTGGGGGTCTGGCAGTACCTGCTGGCCTGTCTGGGTGACAGTCTCTGGCCAGAGCCGCTGGATGATGAAGATTGCGGTTTTCTTGGTGAGCTGCTGGCGAATGATTTCGGCCGGTTGCACTTCAGTGACGATACCGGCACAGAGTCTGAACCGGACTCTGTAACTGCAGATCAGTCTGCTGTTGCAGATACGGCGGACACAATGCTTGCCCTGAATGCAGCTGATGAATCCGATGCCGCCCACTCAGAATCCGATATTACCTCTCCGAGTGTCCCTGAAAGCGCTGCTGAAAATACTGCCTCTGATAACGCCGAAACTGTTCCTCAGACTACTGCTGCAGAGAGCAGTGAAGCTGCATCGGAACAGTCGCTGGCGATGTTTACTTTACTGAGTAGTCAGTGGCCTGATAATCGTGAAGACGCGCTGGTGCTGTTGCATGACTGGGTTGATCTGGCCGGTGAAGCAGAGCTCGGCGGTATGGCGGATCTGTTTGCTCTACTAACCGAGTTCTGGGAGCTGGAAAATGAGACGGATCTGCAGCCGTTACAGCGCTCACTGATTGATCTGCTGCAGCAACCGACTGCGGATGCGGCAACGGCGTTGCTGGAGCTGATGCAGGCGGGGCACTGGCAGGCGGCACTGCCTGATGATGACCGGGGTTTTCTGGAGGAGCTGTTGCTGGAAGATCTGGCGGCGGGCACAGAGACTGAAACCCAGCAGGTTCCTGAGCCTGTTGCTGATAGCAATGACGCGGTGGATGAATCGGTTACAGAGGTCGCGGAAGCCGATCCTTTTGACGTGTCGGAGAGCATAGCGCCAGACAGCATATCTGTTGAAGAGACAGCCCCTGAACCGCAGCAACCGTTCTGCGAAGTTGATCTGCAACTGCTGCAGCAACCAGGGCCTGAGCTTGATCAGGCCGTTCTGGAGATGCTCAGCGGTTCACTGGCTGAAATACAGACGCTGTGGCAGGACAATCAGGATGATCAGCATTGTCTGACGCAAAGTCTGCAGCAACTGGAGATGATCGCGCGGGCGCTGGATACCCTGCATCTGCTGGGGGCCAGCCACCTGATTATTGGTCTGCAACGAAACTTTGAGTATTTGCAGAACCGCGAAATGCCGGAGCGTTTGCGACTGCAACTGCATACTCTGCTGGCCGAACTGATTCAGTATCTCGGTGATATTACCGATGCTGGCCAGCAACAGCGGGTGCTGGACCAGCTCCAGGCCACTGAACTGCCGGTTCTGCCGACGGAAGAGCAACTCAGCTTCCTGCGCGGTCTGCTGGCGCAGGCCACAGTACGTCTGCCTGAACACCATGAGCGTGAGCACGCCAGCGCCGAAGATGTATTGCTGGATGTCTCGGATGATATTGATCCCCAATTGCTGGATATGCTGTTCAATGAACTGCCGACTCTCAGCGAAGAGCTGACGTCGGATCTGCAGCGTCTGGCCGATGATGGCTCGGTCGAGCCGTTACGAAATGCCCAGCGCGCCACCCATACCATCAAAGGTCTGGCGAATATGGCCAGTATCGCGGGCATCGCTAACCTCAGCCACCGGCTGGAAGATATTCTGGAGTGGCTGACCGAAGCGGAGCAGCAACCGGGTGATGCGCTGGCGGATGATCTGCTGGAGGTCAGCGATATTCTGGCGCTGATGTGCGAGAGCGTTATTGCTGGCAATCCTGCGCCGGAACAGGCGCAACCGGCATTGCAGCGAGTTATGGACTGGCACTATCGCCTGCAGAGTGAAGGCATCAGTGCTGCTGCCGGTCAGGTGGTCAGCGATGATACGGACTCTGATTCTACTGCAGAGCAGGGAGTATCTCCTGAACAGACAGAGGCAGAATCGTCAGTTACAGCGCCACAGGAGGAGGCTCCAGCAGCGGCTGCGGTACAGGAACAGACTCTGTTCCGGGTGCCACAGAATACCCTCGATGCCTTGCTGCGACTGGTGGGCGAATCAAGCAGTCTGAATACCCAGCTGGATGAAGAGATCAGTCAGCTACGCGGATATACCCGGATCGGCCGTGACCGTCAGCGGGCGATGCAGAGGGTGATCTTTGAGCTGGAACAGCAACTGAACGAATACTATACCCTGCAGCCCGGCCTGGATCAGGACAGCGAGGATTATGACCCGCTGGAGATGGACCGCTACAACGAGATGCACACCTCGTTGTCCCGCCTGCAGGAAGCAGCTGCCGACGTAGGCGAAGTCGAGCAGGCGATGGACCGACATATCCGCCGTACCAGTGAGCTGCATCTGGCTCAGTCCGGTTTGCAGAAAGAGACGCTGGAACGGGTACTCAGCACCCGGCTGATCGAAGTAAAAAGTATCTCGCCACGTTTGCAGCGGGTGGTACGTCAGGCCTGTCGGGCTACCGGTAAACAGGCAGAACTGCTGATTGAGGGTGAACAGACCCTGATCGACAGCCATATTCTGAATCAGCTGGCTGACCCGCTGATGCATATGATCCGTAACGCAGTGGATCATGGTCTGGAGCTGCCGGAACAACGCCAGGCGGCTGGTAAACCTGAGCAGGGACAGTTACGACTGGTATTCCGTCTGGATCATGATCTGATCCGGGTAACCTGTAGCGATGACGGTAGCGGTATCGATCACGACAAGGTTCAGCAGGTGGCGCAGCAGCGTGGCCTGATTGAAGATGATCGTGAACTGGGGAGTCGGGAGATCGAGCGCTTGATCCTGCTGCCGGGCTTCTCAACCCGGGATGAGATCACTCAGTTGTCCGGCCGGGGGGTCGGTATGGATGTGGTACACCAGCAGATTATGCGTTTGCAGGGTAACCTGGATATCCGTTCTGAGTCCGGTCAGGGCACGACCCTGTCATTGTCGATGCCGGCCAGTTCCCTGATGATCAAAACCCTGCTGGTGAAGGTGGGTCGACAGATCTACGCACTGGCCAGTCATGGTCTGGAACAGAGCCTGATCTCGCTGGATGGTCAGCTGATCGAAACCGATCAGGGTATGCAGTTTGAGCACCAGGGAGAAGCCTATCCGGCGTATGCGCTGGAACCGTTGCTGGGTGAGCCGGGTGATCCATACGAGGCAGGCCAAGTCCACCCTGTGCTGTTGGTGAATCTGGGGCAGGGGGAAACCGTTGCCGTGATGGTGCGTGAAGTACTGGCGCACCGTGAGCTGACCTTTAAGCAGATGGGCGACTATCTGCCGGATATCCCGGGTATTCCGGGTCTGACTATTCTTGCCAACGGTGACACGGCGGCGGTTGTCGACCTGCCAGCGCGGATTCGTCATAAGTCTGCCGGCGAGCAGAACCTGTTCCTGCCGCAGTCCATCGGTGCCGACCTGATGTTGCCTAAATTGCTGGTAGTGGATGATTCACTCAGCGCCCGTAGCAGTCTCGAGATTCTGCTGCGTGACACCGGCTACGATGTCAGCACTGCCATTGATGGTCTGGATGCCCTGAATCAGATCCGTAAGGATCGTCCGGATCTGGTACTGACCGATCTGGAGATGCCGCGAATGTCCGGTATGGAACTGACGACGGTAATCCGTGGCCGGGAAGAGATGCAGGATATTCCGGTACTGATGATTACCTCAAGAACGACTGAACGTCACCGTGAAGAAGCGGAGAGCGCAGGCGTTTCATCATTTATCACCAAACCCTGGACGGAGAATGCCCTGCTTGATCAGGTCCGCACCCTGCTGCAGGCACCGCCTCCGATAACCTGAACCAGAGAGAACTGACACTGATGAACAGAATAACAATAAAAAATTCATTCTATATTCTGCTTTTACTATTCAGCCTCAGCCAGACTGCGCTGAGTGCCCCGGTCACCAATGGTGCAGAAGCTGTTGCAGCCGCGGCTCAGCAGCGTACTCTGACCCAGGCGATGCTGAAAAACTATGTCCTGTCGGGGCTGGGTGTGCGTTCGCGAAAAGCGGATAAAGCGCTCAGCAAGGCGATGACTGAGTTCAGCCTGCAACAACAGCAGTTGGAGCAGTTCATCACTGACAGCGCCGTGCGTCAGCAACTGGCGGTACAGGCGCAAAGCTGGCAGCAGGTGCAGAGCCTGTACCAGAAAAAGCCCAATAAAGATGATCTGCTGGCGCTGTACGCGGCGAATGAAAAGCTGCTCAGTGATGGCAACCAGCTGTTGCTGCTGATGCGTGATGCTAATCTCAGTCAGGCTGCGCCGATGCTGGATCTGAACGGTCAGCAGCAGTTACTGTGTCAGCGTCTGTCGGCGCTGTATGGGATGATGGCCTGGGGGTTTGAAAACCAGGCACGTCCGGCTTATGAGCAACTGTTTGATACTTTTACTGTGAACCTTACGCAGCTGCAGGGGATGTCGGACAATACCCCGCTGATCTCTCACAATATAAAAGGTCTGTATCGTCAGATTCAGCGGGTTGAAACCACTGCCAGTGCCAGTGGTGAGAAGTTTATACCGGGGCTGGTGGACCGCTCTGCCGTGAAGATTCTGCAGAAAGTAGACGAGCTGCAGGCCGAGTATCTGATACTGGCCCGCACGCTGGATGGCTGAATATCAGTCCAGACTGATACTCAGTACCAGTTTACCGCAGACGTGACCGCTGGCGCTTTGTTCAAAGGCTTCAGCGGCTTTTTCCAGCGGGAATGATTCCGCTTCGTGCAGATGAATCACATCGTCCGCGACCAGCTTAGCCAGCTGGGTCAGCTGTTCTGCTGAGGGCTCCACCCGGATCCCTTCAACCCGACGGCGCTGAGCCTGACCGGCAGTGATTACCTGATCTTTGGTCACTGAAGGCAGGGTTACCAATACCCCGTCCTGGGTCAGGCAGGGCAGAGCATCAATTGCAGTATCACCACCCACACAGTCGATGATCAGGTCCATATCCCGGACGTAATCGCTGATATGCTGGTTGTGATAATCGATCAGATGTTCGCAGCCAAGCTCGGCCAGCATCTCATGATTATGGGGCGATGCCGTTCCGGTGATATGCGCGCCGGCCCACTTTGCCAGCTGTACTGCCAGATGGCCGACGCCACCCGCGGCGCCAAGAATCAGGACTTTCTGGCCTTTCTCCAGACCGCCGATATCAAACAGAGCCTGCCAGGCTGTCAGGCCGGCGAGTGGCAGTCCACCTGCCAGCTGCGGGTCGATGGAGGCTGGTAAAATGGCGATCTGATCGGCAGGCGCGGCGATGTATTCGGCGTAGCAGCCGGCCGGTTCAGGAAAGCGAATAATGCCATAAACACTGTCGCCGACGTTGAACTGGCTGTCTCCGGCATCTTCAACCGTACCGGAAAACTCCCAGCCAGGAATAAATGGAAATCCGCTGACGAAACCACTGGCACCACCGCCTGAGCAGGTTTTCCAGTCGATAGGGTTTACACCCGCCGCCGCGGTTTTTACCAGCACTTCGCCGCTGTTCAGTTGGGGTTTAGGCTGATCACCGTAGACTAATTCATCAAGGCCGCCAAACTGATGGATAGAGATCGCTTTCATGCTGTACTCCGGTAGCAGCCACTGATGATCTGAAGACTGAGCAATGGCTGTGAAAATTAATAACTGGGCAACATCTTCACATAAAGTTATAGGCCAAACCAGACACGAATTCCGCTTTATCTGGTACGCTAAGGCCTCTTTGGTCTGAGGATGGATAACGATGTATCTGGTAATTGCTGAACAGTTGTTAATGCTATTGGGACTGGGTGTTTTCCTGGTATCACTGATTCTTTATGTGCTGCGCACCAAAGATGTGAAGTCGATTCTGGTATTCTGGCAGGCCACCATTGAGTTCAGCCGTCAGGAGTTTGTTATCAACCGTACCGGCTTGTCGTTGATGGTGGTGGCGGTATTATTACGCTTTTATAATCACTTTATTGGTTGATTCACCGTTTATCAGAGGGACAAATGAAGGGAAATCCGTTTCGCGGCGCCAGCTTTTTTCTCCGTGGTCTGGCGATGCTGCCTGAGAAAGGCATCCGCCATTTTGTACTGATACCACTGATCGTTAACGTTCTGCTGTTCAGTGGCGCGATCTGGCTGCTGTTTGATCAGATGGGCTACTGGATCGATTATCTGCTGGGCACTATTCTGCCGGACTGGGACTGGTTAGCGTTTCTGCGTTATCTGCTGTGGCCGCTGGTGGCGGTGCTGGTGGTGGTCTTTGTCTATTACAGTTTCAGCCTGGTGGCGAATATTATTGCCGCGCCCTTTAACGGCATCCTGTCAGAGAAAGTCGAGCAACGCCTGCGCGGTGTACCGGTGACTGATGGTGGTTGGCAGGAGATCGTTGCTCTGATTCCGCGAACCGTAGGACGGGAGATCGCCAAATTACTCTACTATCTGCCGCGCCTGCTGTTTCTGATGGTACTGGCATTTATCCCGGTGCTGGGGATGGTGGCACCGATCCTGCTGTTCCTGTTTGGTTGCTGGATGATGGCGATTCAGTACTGCGACTATCCGATGGATAACAACAAGGTCAGCTTTAAGGACATGAAGCAGAGCCTGAAACAGCGCCGCCTGACATCGATCGGTTTCGGTGGTCTGGTTTCCGTCGGTATGATGATCCCGATTGTTAACCTGCTGATTATGCCTGCTGCGGTGGTAGGTGCGACAATCTTCTGGGTTGAAGAGTACGCCAACGAACGGGGCGAGATCGATCTCGATAAGCTGATGAACCCGCCCTCGGGCCGATTAGAATCGAAGTAATATATCCCGAAGCCACCGACTCAACCCGGTGGCTTTTTTGTCAATGAAGATCACCGACCAGTGACTCCCTTACCGCGCCTGTAATGGTGACTTCACTGGAGCTTTCCGGGTGTTCTGTACCGGCTTTCACCGGCTGGCCCTGCTGTATTGCAGCGATCATTTCTGGGGTCAGTTCAAAGCGGACGAAGTGCACAGCTGCGGTTTTATCGGCGGTATCCCGTTCCAGATCTTCGTTAGCGATAGCGTAGACCCTGGCAAAATCCGCGACCTGAATATACAGCCCTTTTTCAATGCCGATCAGACGCCCCAGCGCGACTTTGCGTTCTTCAATATCGGGATATTCGATCATGAAGGTGGCTTTCCAGTTGTGACCGTCAGGGATCAGTGGATTATAGACGTCCAGCTCTTCCTGAATGCCTTCCGGTTCAAAGATCCTTTCTATACGCAGCATCTCCTGAATCTGATACTGCATGGTCAGGGCATCTTCGAAGCAAAGGGCCAGATGAGGCGAAAGCTGCAACCGGCGCTGCTTTTTATGGGTCATTACCCGGGCGCGGAATTCGACCCGACAGAGGGCGTACTGCTCCAGGCTGAACAGGTCATTTCGGGTTAACTGAGTCATGCTGGGCTCCTGGTTATATTCCGTAGGCCTGCCGCAACAGGGAGATCGGATGTTCGGTGTCATGACCATCATCCAGGCCATGCTCAATGTGTTGTCCGGCCATCGGGCAGTCACTGCCATAATGATCGACTTCTGCCCGGTTCACGGCGCCGACTACCGGACGCACAATCTTCATCGCTGCCTCATAGGTTTCCTGTTTCACAGCGTAAGTCCCGTCGTGACCGGAGCAGCGTTCGATCACGGAGATCTCTGTATCCGGAATCAGCTCCAGTATCTGGCGAGTCTTCTGACCCATATTCTGCACTCTCTGATGACAGGCGGCATGGTAGGCAACTTTGCCCAGCGACTGGCTGAAGTCGGTTTTCAGCATCCCCGCTTTATGGCGGATCATCAGGTACTCAAAGGGATCGTAGATCGCTTTACTGACCCGCAGGACATCGGGGTCATTAGGAAACAGCAGCGGCAGTTCCTGCTTGAACATCAGCACGCAGGAGGGGATCGGCGCGAGAATATCCCAGCCCTCATCAACCAGTTTCAGCAGTTCCGGAATATTGGCATCTTTCGCGCGGGCAACTGATTCAAGGTCGCCAAGCTCAAGCTTGGGCATACCGCAGCACTGTTCCCTTTCGGTCAGCCTGACCGGAATGTTGTTGTGACGTAACACGGCGATCAGATCTTCTCCGATCACCGGCTCATTACGGTTGCCGTAGCAGGTTGTAAACAGAGCAACCCGACCCTGAGTCGGGCCAGCAGGAATCGGGTAACCATCGCTGTGGCTGTGCTCAGAGACCCGGTTACGTAATGGCTGGCTCTGAAATTCAGGCAATCGGGCATCTTCATGAATCTCAAGTGTGGCCTGAAGCGCCTTGCGAGCGGTTTTATTGCTGTTGAGGGCATTAACGGTTTTTGCGATCAGTGGCATCGATGCCAGTTTGCCGACCTGATCAGTGCTGGTCAGAATCCGGTCACGGAGTTTTACTTCGCCTTTTTTATACTTAACAGCCTTGGCTCGCAGCATCAGGTGAGGAAAGTCGATATTCCACTCATGAGGCGGCGTGTAGGGGCATTTGGTCATGTAGCAAAGATCACATAGGTAGCAGTGATCCACGACTTTCCAGTAGTCCTGCTTTGCTACACCATCAACTTCGAAAGTATCGGATTCATCCACCAGATCGAACAGGGTGGGAAAAGACTGGCACAGGCTGACGCAGCGGCGGCAACCGTGGCAGTGATCGAATACCCGTTCCAGTTCGCTGAACAGTGCGGTCTCGTCGTAGAACTGATCCGACTGCCAGTCGACAGGGTGACGGGTAGGGGCTTCGAGATTGCCTTCTTTTCTGGCCATGGGCGTTCTCCCGATCGGGGTTCCGGGCCTCCGTGCCGTCATCGACGGCGACAGAGGAGGGTGGGCTGTTAAGCCATTTCGTCCAGAGCTTTCTGATAGCGGTTGGCGTGGGAACGCTCGGCTTTGGCCAGGGTTTCAAACCAGTCGGCGACCTCATCAAAGCCTTCGTCCCGGGCGTCTTTGGCCATACCGGGATACATATCGGTGTACTCGTGAGTTTCACCGGCGACTGCGCTTTTCAGGTTGTCCTGTGTGTCACCGAATGGCATGCCGGTGGCCGGATCACCACACTGTTCCAGATATTCCAGATGGCCGTGGGCATGGCCAGTCTCACCTTCAGCGGTGGAGCGGAACAGGGCTGCGATATCGGGATGGCCTTCAATATCAGCTTTGTTAGCAAAGTAGAGATAGCGGCGGTTAGCCTGGGATTCACCGGCAAAGGCATCTTTAAGATGCTGCTCGGTTTTGCTGCCTTTAAGAGTCATGACGTGCACCTCGCTCGTTAGGGTTGGCAGGGACCAACTTAAAAGCTAGTGCAGGCTCAGAGCTCAGACTAAATAGATAGTTTCTAGCGCGGTAATAGAGAAAAGCTATTTGCCCGGGAAAGGGCTTTCAGGTCAGCAGGTTAGGCTGTTTAAGGGAGCAGGATCGGGTAAAACAGTTACTCAGTCCTCATCTTCGGTTTCTTCAATGCTTGCTTTGCTGGTGATCAGTTCGGCTGGAAAGTGACAGGTGAAAGTGCTGCCTTTACCCAGCTGGCTCTTGATGGTCAGCTTGCCGCCGTGACGCAGCATAACATGCTTAACGATGGCCAGGCCCAGGCCGGTACCACCGCTGTCGGAAGAGCGACTTTCATCGACCCGGTAGAAACGTTCCTGCAGGCGGGGCAGGTGGATGGTATCGATACCCGGGCCATCATCCTGCACCGAGAAGTGACCACCCTGTTTATTGGTCCACCAGCGCAGCTTGATGGTGCCATTAGCCGGAGTATAACGGACAGCGTTGAAGACCAGATTGGAAAACGCGCTGTAGATCTCTGATTCCTGTCCCAACAGTGACTGACTCGGTTCCAGCTCCAGTTCAACCTGGTGCTCTTTGGACTGCCCCAGCACCAGCGCGTCATCACGGATACGTTCGATCATCGAATGAACCGGCACTGGCAGCTCGTCAGAGATATGCGGACTGGCTTCCAGACGGGACAGCAGCAACAGGTCGGAAACCAGATTTTCCATCCGCTTGGACTGGTTTTCCATCTGGCTGAGGCCGCGCTGAAGCGGGCGTGGCAGGTCCTGATCCAGGAAGGTCTCAAGATACCCCCTGATAACAGTGAGTGGCGTACGCAGCTCGTGAGAGGCGTTAGCAACGAAATCCTGTCGGGTCTGCTCCAGTTGTTTGATGCGGGTGATATCCCGGGCTACCAGAATCCGGTCATCGGCACCGAATCGGGTAATCCGGTATTCCAGTACTTTTTCTTCGTTGATCGGGGAGTTCAGCTGCAGTGGCTCATCGTACTGGCCCTTGCGGTAATAGCGGACAAAACGCGGGTCACGCAGCAGGTTCATCACTGAACGGCCACGGTCAGTCTGCACTTTCATGCCCAGCAGATGCTCAGCGGCGCGGTTCCACCATTCCAGATGATTCTGGCTGTCGATAATGACGATGGCATCACTCAGCGCCGCAGAGGACTGCTGGAAGCGATGAATCACATTGCGCAGGGATTGGGTTCGCAGTTGCTGACGCTTCTGATTACGGGCGATCTCATCGAACAGTTCGCCCCAGTAGCCTTCGCTTTCCGGGACTTCGGTGTGCTCGTTGCGCATCAGCCATTGCTGCAGACGGTTAAACTGCTTGACCTGATAGGCCGCCCAGACAATCAGGGCGGCAGCAAGGGTCCAGCCAGGATAGCCGATAATCAGCCCTATTATCAGGGCAACAACCACTGTTAGCAGCAGATTGCTGGCTATCGAATGGTTGGTATTGTACATGGCTCAGCCTCAGGCGACTTGTGAAGAGAATCGATATCCGGTGCCGCGTACGGTTTGAATCAGGTAATCATGACGCTCGCCCAGAGCTTTACGCAGGCGGCGGATATGTACATCTACGGTCCGTTCCTCTACATATACATTACCGCCCCATACCAGATCAAGCAGTTGGCTGCGGGTATAGGCACGATCCTGGTGCGTCATGAAGAACTGCAGCAGACGGAATTCGGTCGGGCCAAGATCCAGCGGCTTCAGTTCGGAGCTGACACGGTGAGAAACCGGGTCCAGAGTCAGGCTATCAACCGTGATCGGCTCTTCAACACCTTTCGGGGTAGTACGGCGCAGTACGGTTTTAAGACGGGCGACCAGCTCCCGTGGCGAGAATGGCTTGGTGATGTAGTCATCGATACCGGATTCCAGACCCTGAATCTTGTTATCTTCATCAGTTTTGGCTGTCAGCATAATGATCGGAATATCTGAGGTCATCTCATCTTTGCGCAGACGACGCGCAAATTCGATACCGCTGACGCCAGGCATCATCCAGTCAAGCAGGACCATATCCGGCTTGTTGTCGACGATGATTGGATGTGCTGCCTGAGCGGAATCCGCTTCCAGACACTCATAACCTGCCATCTCCAGAGCCACTGCGATCATCTCACGGATCGGAGCTTCATCATCTACAATCAGAACGCGCTTGCCGGACGTCATGACCTTCTACCTCAGTTGTTTCGATATGTTCGATATTTTCAGACGGACATATTAGATTATGAAACTGTTACAGAAATATGACAGCTGCCCGGTTCTGACTTAAAAGCATGGCTTAAAAGCTGAGATAGTGAAGAAAAATGCCGAAAAAGATAGCCATACCGGCATAATGGTTATTCAGGAAGGCTTTGAAGCAGGCATCTCGGTCCCGGTCGCGAATCAGATATTGCTGGTAGCCAAATAGTCCCGCCATCACCAGCACTCCGAGATAGAACCAGAACGACATCGCCAGTTGCGCCCCCAGCATAATGAACACAATCAGCGTCAGTAACTGCAGAGCACCCACGATTACTTTATCCATATCGCCAAACAGAATAGCGGTGGATTTCACGCCGATTCTGAGATCATCATCCCGGTCCACCATGGCATACATGGTGTCATAAGCAACGGTCCAGAGTACGGTGGCGGTATAGATCAGCCAGGCGCTGCGGGGCACCGCTTCGAGGGTGGCACTGAAGGCCATCGGCACTGCCCAGGCAAAGGCCATACCCAATACCACCTGAGGCAGGTGAGTATAGCGCTTCATAAACGGGTAGCAGGCCGCCAGAGCTACGCCACCGAATGACAGCATAATGGTCATGCTGTTGGTGAACAGCACCAGAATAAAGGCCAGTAGAATCAGGCCCACAAATAGCCACAGCGCTTCTCTGGCGCTGATTCTGCCTGCCGGAATCGGACGCTGAGCGGTGCGCTTAACATGGCCATCGATTTTACGGTCGGCAAAATCATTGATAACACAGCCTGCCGAACGCATCAGGAAGGTACCGAGAATAAAGATAATCAGCAGACCGGGCGTTGGGATCGCTTCTGCAGCAATCCATAATGCCCACAGTGCCGGCCACAGTAGCAGGTAGGTTCCGATCGGCTTTTCAATCCGCATCAGTTGGCCACAGGCGATCAGTTTATCCTGCCGGAGACGATTGGCGTAGGGTGATGGTTGCATGGTGTGATTCCGGAGCTCTGAGTCAGTTCGCCAGATAGTTTACCTGTTGCAGGCTGGGCAGGAAAACCTCGGCGACCAACAGCGGCTTATTGCTCAGGTAGAACACTGAACGGCGTGCCCATACGGTCTCTCCGGTGGTCAGGTTCAGACGGCTGACCTGCAGAGCGCCGCGACGCATAGTCGGATCGCGGAACAGTACGCTGCCCAGGGAGCGATTACCCAGATAGTTAAGCTTGCGCTGTTTTCCGGTCAGTGTTGATGCCGGAATAATGGTTCTGGCAAACACCCAGGGCTGTCCGTTACCGATCAGCTGGACCTCACGGATCAAAGCCCGCTGGCGTGGAGGTATACCTAGTGCACGGGCTTCAGAGCGGGTTGGACGCCCCCATAGCTGGCGTACCACTTCGACCCGGAAATCGCCCTGGCTGGCGTTGATCAGGCGCTGAGTCAGTGAACCCGGATCCAGCAGCCATTTACGCCACTCCGGTGGTGCATCGGTGGCAGCAGGGCGGCGCAGGGTATACCAGCGGACATCAAAGCTGTTCTGATTCAGGGCGGCGGGTATGGGCATCGAAATTCTCAGCAAAAAGAAAGGAACCTGTAAATAAGCCCCGTCAGCTTTCTGGCTTACGGGAAGGTTCATAATCGCGGCGAAGCTTCGCAGGCATACCGGGGTACGTCAAGAGGCTTCAACAAAGAGTATGAGCCTTCCCGTATGCCCCGCAGGGTGAACATTACAGCCTGCATCTACTGTGTTACAGCGCTGGCTAATGGGAAGCCATTACCGGCACGCTGTGTCGTGTAGCTACAGGCTGTACTGTTCACAGAAAACTAACGGGACTTGTTTATAGGTTCCATAGTACCCTAGCCGGGCTTCTTAGCCAAAGAGAAGCGCTTCAGTTCCTGTCGAGAGTCAATCCGTGATGAAAAAACAATACAGCAATGCCGAAGTCGAACAGATCACCCGTCAGTGGGTTGAGGCCATGGTGGTGGGGCTGAATCTCTGCCCGTTTGCGGCGCCGGTGGTGAAGGATGAGTCACTGCGTTACAGCATCTCGGGCAGTGCCGATCCAGAGCAGCAGGTGGCTGAGTTTCTCAATGAGCTGGAGCTGATTCTGGCGGCGGATGAGACAGATATTGCCACTACTCTGTTTGTGGTTCCCGAAGGGCTTGAGTCTTTCGATGATTATCTCGATACCCTGGCGCTGTTTGAAGATCTGCTGGAGCAGGCCGGTCTGTCGGGTATCTTCCAGCTGGCCAGCTTCCACCCTGATTACCTGTTTGATGGTGTGCCGGAAGACGATATGAGCCACTGGACCAACCGTTCGCCGTGGCCGACTTTCCATATTATCCGTGAAGCGCAGATGAGTCGGGCGTTACAGCACTATAAAAACCCTGAACAGATTCCAGAACGTAACATGCAGTTACTGCGGGAATTGGGGCGGGAAGGGCTGATTGAACGCTTCCCACCATTCGCAGATTACAGCTGAGACGCTTTTATTGAGCGTCGGCCTCATAGCAGCGGGCCTGATTACGGCCGGCATCTTTGGCCTGATACAAGGCGGTATCCGCCTGTTCCAGCAGTAGCCGGGGGGAGACGCCCTTCTGGCTGGGCATCAGTGTGGCGATACCCAGACTGGCGGTGACCGCTGCGCCATTATTGACGTTGTCGCTATGACGGATGTTCAGTTCAGCAATTTTCTTCTGAATATTTTCAGCCAGAACCAGAGCTCCAGCCTGGTCCGTTTCCGGCGCCAGCAGGCAGAATTCTTCGCCACCATAGCGGCTGACAATATCCTGAGCGCGGCGGGCGCAGCCTTTGATCGCCTGGGCGATCTGTTTCAGACACTGATCGCCATACAGGTGACCGAGACTGTCGTTAAATGCTTTAAAGTGATCGATGTCCAGCAGGATCAGGGAGATCGGCAGGCGGGAGCGCTGGCCCCGTCGCCACTCCGTTTCGAAGGTGCGTTCGAACTCCCGGCGGTTAAAGACCTGAGTCAGATTATCGATACTGGCGGCCCGTGCCAGCAGGTCGTGAGAGCGTTTCAATTGCAACAGGATATTCAGCCTGGCCTGAATAATCGAGGCTTCGCGACTCTGATGCAGATAGTCGGAGATTCCGGCGTCGTAGAGCTCTGCTTCCT
This sequence comes from Amphritea sp., assembly GCA_025800245.1. Classification (GTDB taxonomy): domain Bacteria; phylum Pseudomonadota; class Gammaproteobacteria; order Pseudomonadales; family Balneatricaceae; genus Amphritea. Next base: position 44,310 of record JAOXSA010000130.1, read on the forward strand.
GATTGTCGGAAAGCGGTTCACCGATGACTGCCAGCGGGATCTGTTTTTCCCGCATCAGGTGCGATAACTCCCGGCATTGTTCGATCAGATTGGTTGCCTGGCCATCATTATGCAGCAGTACCAGATCCGGGCAGCGGTCGTCGGACATGATCAGTTCACTGAGCGCCATCAGGGATTGCGGCAGCAGAATGTTGCTGTCATCCCGCAGTGAGGCGAGTACGCTCCAGAGCTCGGCTACTGCCTCTCCGCCGTACAGGGCGATAGTCATGCGTTCCTGCAGCCGTGAACCGCTGGTCAGCTCGGTGGGGGTGATATCTTCACCGTTCAGGAAGGCACTGACCGATTCCCGGTTTAGCAGTCCTACCAGTTTGCGGCCATCAGAGGCGAGGATAGCCGGGGTACGCAGGCCGAAGTTACCGCCTTCCCATTCCCCCTGCCAACGGGTCAGAATCTCTTCACAGAGCTCGTCTGTCTCAATTTCGGTGGGCAGGCCGGCTTCTTCCAGGCAATGGAAAATAACCGAAGGGTTACCGGGTTCCTTGCCTTCAACCCAGAGAGCACGGTACATGCTGCGAAGGAATGTCTGTGCCTGTTCAGGATTAATCAGCTGCGCGGCGATAACACAGAGGGTCGGGAAATAGCTGTCGCCCCGGTTCATGGGCAGGGAAATGCTGACCTCTGGTACCCGCGAGCGGATACTGAACACATCGCTGGCAAGTTCTGCCATGCTTTCGGCGGAGCCCAGATAAGAGCCCATCTCGTGGTGATGTTCTACCAACCGCCATTCCACGCGGTGCAGCAGGTTGTAGCTGCTCAGCGTTTCATACAGCGCATAACTGAAAGGACAGTTAAGGTCGGCATAGACGACATAATCCGCCATGGTTTGTTCCTTTTCCCTGTGTTGATGAAATTCCGGTTACTGAGTCCGGGTCGCGTCCCTGCCTGAGGCGAACAACCGTTGCATGATACCGGATCTGTTGCGCTAGTCTTAACTGTTTCGGCTGGCTGCCAGAAAGGATAAGTTTTTTGTTAGACCATTTCGCGATGTAGTCCGTCTAAAACGTACTACAACCCTGAATGCGGTTTAAGGTAGAATGCGGGAACAAGGGTGATGTTGGTGGAAGCAGACACCACCCTGCTATAGAGCGGGTCGAGTAGTACGCAGAATAATAATATCAGATAGGGCGGATCTGGGTTGACAGAGAGTAGATCGGGTCGCTCACTCCAGCGTGGCAAGAAGCCGGGCGAAGCAGTGTGCGATATGAAAGGGGAGCTGTGGGAACTGGACGCAGCTTTTTTAATGAACATGAAACAGATGCAGCCGGGTTGGTTTGGCGGCAATCTTCCGGAAGAGGTACTGGAAGAGTTAAAGAATACCGGACGCTTCAGCGCAAACGGTTTTCAGCTAACAGCTCAGCCCGGCGGTAAAGGGAAAATTATGCTGCAGTTAAAGCAGGCATAACCCACTGAATTCAGAAATAAAAAAGGCAGCCATGGGCTGCCTTTTTCTTGTCCGTAGAAGAGGATTACTCGCGGTTCTCAACTTCTTTAACGGTTTTCTTAATCTCTTTCAGGCTGCTGTGGCGTACATCGGTACCACTCACCAGATAGATCAGGTGCTCGGCCATGTTGCGGGCATGATCACCGATACGCTCCAGGCTACGCACCACCCAGATAACGTTCATAACACTGGAGATGTGGCGTGGATCTTCCATCATAAAGGTCATAAGAGAGCGCATTGCAGAGCGGTACTCCTGATCCACTTCTTTATCCTGCTTGGCTACCTTGTATGCCAGATCAGCGTCTGAACGGGCAAAGGCGGTAAGGCAGTTCTGCAGCATGTCGCGTACCAGATTTCCGATGTGACGGACTTCCTGATAGCCGCGAATATTGCGACCGTCTTCTGCCAGTTCTACCGCGTGACGGCAGATACGGCTGGTCTCATCACCGATACGTTCCAGATCGCTGACCGCCTTGCTGACGGAAATGATCAGACGCAGGTCAGCCGCAGCTGGCTGACGACGGGCGATAATCAGCGTGCACTGCTCATCGATCATCAACTCCATGTCGTTGATCACTTTGTCGCTCTTGCGCGCCTGCTCAGCTTTCTTAGTGTCGCCATCGATCAGCGCTGCTACAGCATCGGTCAGCTGGCGCTCAACGATACCACCCATAGTCAGCAGCTCGGTGCGGATCTGTTCCAGTTCTTCGTTGAAGCTCTGGGAGATGTGATTGCTATGATTGTCCTGTTCGTAGGTCACTGTTCTGTCTCCGCTGATTAACCGTAACGACCGGTAATGTAGTCTTCGGTCTGTTTCTTCTCTGGGTTGGTGAACAGAGTATCTGTCACACCGAATTCGATCAGATCACCCATGTACATGAAGGCAGTGTAGTCAGATACACGCGCTGCCTGTTGCATGTTGTGGGTTACGATCACGATGGTGAAGTCTTTCTTCAGCTCGTGGATCAGTTCCTCGATCTTCAGAGTAGAGATCGGGTCCAGCGCGGAGGCCGGTTCGTCCAGCAGCAGGACTTCAGGTTTAACCGCGATGGTACGAGCGATAACCAGACGCTGCTGCTGACCACCGGACATGCCCAGTGCGCTTTCGTGCAGACGGTCTTTTACTTCGTCCCACAGAGCAGCTGATTTCAGTGCCCACTCAACGGTTTCATCGATCACACGTTTCTTGGTGATACCCTGAATACGCAGGCCATAAGCCACGTTCTCGTAGATGCTCTTCGGGAACGGGTTTGGCTTCTGGAATACCATGCCAACACGACGGCGCAAATCAGCAACGTCGATGCCGCGCTCGTAGATGTTGTCACCGTACAGGTTGATCTGGCCATTGATGCTGCAGCTGTCAACCAGGTCATTCATGCGGTTAAAGCAACGCAGCAGGGTGGATTTACCGCAACCGGATGGCCCGATGAAGGCAGTAACACGGTTCTTCGGAATATCCATGTTTACGCCGTGCAGTGCGCGTTTCTCGCCGTAGAAAAGCTCGAGATCGCGAACAGTCAGGGCGATGGTTTCATCTTCCAGGCGCAAGGTCTGATTCTGACGTTGCATCGCTGAAATATCGATTGCGTGGGTTTTAGCTTCCATAGTCATCATTCTACCTATAAATGTTCGCTTACATCTCAAGCGCTTTGTATTTTTCTCGCAAGTGATTTCGGATCGCGATAGCTGACAGGTTCAGCAGGGCGATAACCGCTACCAGCAGCAGCGCAGTTGCGTATACCAGTGGACGCGCCGCTTCAACGTTCGGGCTCTGGAAACCAACATCATAGATGTGGAAGCCCAGGTGCATAAATTTCTGATCCAGGTGGATGAACGGGTAGTTGCCATCCAGCGGCAGGCTCGGTGCCAGTTTTACCACACCGACCAGCATTAGTGGTGCTACCTCACCCGCAGCACGGGCGATTGCCAGAATCACACCGGTCATCATTGCCGGGCTGGCCATTGGCAGTACAACCTTGATCAGGGTTTCAAACTTGGTCGCACCCAGCGCCAGGCTACCTTCACGTACCGCACGAGGGATACGGCTGAGGCCTTCCTCTGTGGCAACGATTACCACCGGTACAGTCAGCAGTGCCAGGGTCAGGGATGCCCACATCAGACCCGGCGTACCGAAAGTCGGAGACGGCTTCGCTTCGGGGAAGAACAGATCATCAATGTTGCCACCCAGGAAGTAAACGAAGAAGCCCAGACCGAATACACCGTATACGATAGAGGGTACACCCGCCAGGTTGTTTACTGCGATACGGATCAGACGGGTGATAAAGCCCTGCTTGGCATACTCACGCAGGTAAACCGCTGCGACCACGCCGAACGGGGTCACCAGAATAGACATCAGGATAACCATCATCACGGTACCGAAGATCGCCGGGAAGATACCGCCTTCGGTGTTCGCCTCACGTGGGTCGTCGCTGACGAATTCCCACAGCTTAGCGAAGTAATGCAGGATCTTCTGGCCCACACCCATATCATTCGGACGGAAGACACGGACGATCTTCGATAGCTGAATCTCAACCACTTCACCGGTGGAGACTTCAGCGGTCAGGGAGTCACGGTTGATCTGAGTGTACAGATCAAGCAGGCGCTGCTGCAGACCTTCATACTGCTGATCCAGCTCTTTACGGCGCTGGTTGATCTCATCGTATGGACGCTGATCGGTGACATTATCCAACTGCAGACCACGCTCTTTCAGACGCAGACGCTCCAGCTCATAGTTGATCGCGCCGATTTCGCCTTTTTCGATATCCAGAATGTCGTCGTGGATATCCAGAACGCGTTCGATACGTTTGTCCAACTCTGCCCACAGCGCCAGATACGCATCAGACTTGTCGTAATCGTCGTAACGGCCAACTTCCTGACCCGCTTCTTTAACAGAGCGCAGGTAGCCGTAGAAGTTACCCCATTCGTGACGTTCCGCCGCGAACAGCATCTCCGGACGGGTCTGATCTTTGAAGTAGTACTCCAGCGCCCAGGTGAAGTCGGTGCCGTTCACATCACGGTTACCGATCTTCATCAGGTGACGGGTGGAGTATTCACTGGTTTCTGGCAGGTCGATACCCGCTTCGATCAGCTGTTTGGTCAGCACTTCCGCGCTTTCAACCATCTCACCGATCATCACACGCTGTTCGCCGCCCTGGGTGTAGTTACCCTGAACGATGTCGGCAGGCCAGAAGTGGCTCAGACCGCGAACTGCGATCAGGCCCAGCAGGCCGACAACCATAATCATGCTGACGGCAACTGCACCGGCGTTCATCCATACCCATGGAGAACCGGATTTAAACCACTCTTTAACTGAGATGTTCATATATTTATATCCTCAACAACTCAGGTTACAGGGAACCGTACTTCTTGCGCAGGCTCTGACGGATGGTCTCCGCCAGGGTGTTCACAATGAATGTAAAGGTGAACAGCACAAAAGCAGCCAGGAACAGAATGCGGTAGTGGGTACTGCCCACCTCGGATTCTGGCATTTCAACCGCGATGTTGGCCGCCAGAGTACGCATTCCCTCGAAAATATTGATGTCCATAATCGGCGTGTTACCGGTTGCCATCAGTACGATCATGGTTTCACCCACCGCACGGCCCATACCGATCATCACCGCCGAGAAGATACCCGGGCTGGCAGTTGGCAGGACCACACGTGTCAGTGTCTGCCATGGCGTTGCACCCAGTGCCAGAGAACCGTAACTCAGATGTTTAGGTACCGCGAAGATGGCATCCTCGGTGATCGAGAAGATGGTCGGGATAACCGCAAAGCCCATCGCGATACCGATAACCAGAGCGTTACGCTGGTCGTAGGAGATACCCAGATCGTTGGTCAGCCAATGGCGCATATTGCCGTCGAACATCGCTACTTCCAGCGCAGGGCTGATGGCAATACTGAACCAGACTGCCAGAATGATGACAGGAATCAGGACGATTGCATCCCAGCCATCCGGCACCAGCCAGCGCACCTGTTTTGGCAGCTGGGCCCAGATAAAGGCAAAACCCAGCACCGAAATTGGCAGCACCAGCAGGGTCACAAATACCCCCGGCAGGTTTTCTTCCATAAACGGTGCCAGCCAGAGACCGGCCAGGAAGCCCAGGATTACCGTCGGCAGTGCTTCCATCAGCTCGATGAAAGGCTTCACCTTACGGCGTAGCGCAGGCACCATGAAGTAAGCGGTGTAGATCGCACCACAGATCGCCAGTGGCGTCGCCAGCAGCATCGCATAGAACGCTGCTTTCAGGGTACCGAATGCCAGTGGCATCAGGCTGTACTTCGGTTCGAAGTCGTTGTTTGCCGCAGAGGACTGCCAGATGTATTTAGGCTTCTCGTGGCCTTCATACCAGACTTTACCCCACAGTGAGCTCCAGGATACTTCAGGGTGCTCGTTGTCGATGTGTAGCAGACGCAGCTTGTCGGCTTCTTCGATCAGCGCAGCGTTCGCACGCGGCGCCAGGGCGATCATTGAAGCATTCGTTGCAACGACTTTTTCTGCCAGCACATTGGTATTAGCGGTGGTGTTGTAGATACGCAGTTCGCCATCGGTATCGATGGTCGCGAAACCTTTACGACGGTGCTCGATGGTCAGGTCAGTGACGGATGCGGTACCGGTTTCGAATTCCCGGATCTTGGTCATCAGCCATTCACCCTGCTCGTTACGGACCAGGAACCACTGAGATACGACGCCGTTTTCGTCACCGATCAACACCGCGTTACCGCCCAGCAGCAGCTCAAAGCTGGTGATCTTGCTGGCAGAGGCATCCAGTACCTGAGAAATGACTGGCTGGTTCTGTTTACGCAGATCAACCACCGCCATTTTGGTGTTATCGCCTGCGGCCATCAGCCACATCAGATCCGGCATCAGCAGCAGCTTTTTAATATCCAGACCCAGATCCGGCAGCGCTGTGGTGCTCTGTTCCAGCTCGACTTCGCCGGTGAACAGGTTTTCTGTCTGGGTGATGAATACCGCTTTCAGGTTGTCCTGAGTACCGCCGATCAGCGCGAAGTTCTCTTCGCCACCGTTAAAGGCCAGACGCTCCAGCGAGACATCATTGATGTCGATTGGATCTGCGCCCAGTGGATAGGTGATAGACGGCAGAATAACCCGCTTACCGTCCGGGTAAGTGGATTTGTACTCGTGCTTGAATGCCAGCGCCTGACCGTTGCTCAGACCCAGTGCAAACAGATGGCTGTCTTCGGATGCCAGGGCGAAGCTGGTCACTGTGGAGTCGGCTGGAATGTCAGCCTGAACAGTGTTGATAATGTTGCCGCTGACAGTGCTGAAAAACACCATTTCACCGAGGTCGGAAACCCGCAGACCGATCTCTGCCTGTTCTTCCATGGCCAGGTAAAGGGTCTCTCCCGATCCCGGAATAGCATAAGGCTCAACAATCTTGCTTTCATGTTGCCATGGCTGAACGTCCGCAGAGCGGAACATCGGCACGACTTCATAGAGCAGATAAAAGAAGATCAACAGGATCGCGATAATAACGCTGATTCCGCCCATGCCGATGCCGACACTGGCTGCCTTGTCTTTAAAGGCGCGGAATTTACGTCCCCGGCGGGCTGCCGGAGTATCGAAATCCAGATCAGGAATAACGGAGTTGTTCTCAATATTCATGATGCGTTTCTACGGTGATAAAAGATGGATGGCGGTAAGATAAACTGAGTTCATGACAGAAATGTTACAGAACTGTAATAAAACTTTTACATACAAAAAAAGGAGCCCCTGAGGACTCCTTTCTTATCGATGCGGGGCGATTATACCCCAGAGAAACTGACCTGTCTTACAGACCCAGTTCCTTCATCTGCTTTTCAACCAGAGTTGCTGGCAGTGGGATGTAACCATCCTTAACAACAACTTCCTGACCTACTTTAGCCATAACCATTTTCAGGAATTCGCGAGTCATAGGATCCAGATCTTTACCCGGTGCTTTGTTTACGTAAACGTACAGAGCACGAGCCAGTGGGTAAGAGCCGTTCAGGGCGTTAGCCGGAGTCGCTTCAACGAAAGGAGTACCTGGCTTCTTAGTCAGTGGCAGAGCACGTACAGAAGAAGTCTTGTAACCGATACCAGAGTAACCGATACCGTTCAGGGAAGTAGAAACAGACTGTACAACAGAAGCAGAACCTGGCTGCTCGTTTACGTTGTTGCGGAAGTCACCTTTACACAGTGCTTTCTTCTTGAAGTAACCGTAAGTACCGGATACAGAGTTACGACCGAAGATCTGGAAACCCTGAGAAGCCAGTGCGCCAGTTGCGCCTACGTCACCCCAGTTGTTTACTTCTTCAGCTTCGCCACACTTACGGGTAGAAGAGAAGATAGCGTCTACCTGAGGAATAGTCAGACCTTCGATAGCGTTATCTTTGTTTACGAATACAGCCAGAGCGTCAATTGCTACAGCAACCGGAGTTGGCTTGTAACCGAATTTCTTCTCGAACGCTTCGATCTCTTTGTCCTTCATCTTACGGGACATCGGACCCAGGTTAGAAGTACCTTCGGTCAGTGCTGGTGGAGCAGTAGAAGAACCTGCAGCCTGAATCTGAACGTTAACGTTAGGGTAGTTACGCTTGAACTCTTCAGCCCACAGCGTCATCAGGTTAGCCAGAGTGTCAGAACCTACAGAAGACAGGTTACCGGAAACACCGGAAGCCTTCTGGTAAGTTGGCAGGTTAGCATCCAGCAGATCAGATGCACTTGCAGTCAGACAGGTTGCGGTCATTGCAACAGCTGCAAAAATCTTCTTCATTGGTTTCATTACAAGCTCCACACAAGTGAGTTTTTAACTCGGAAAGTTTGAGTGTTTTATTTCGATGGGGAGCAATATAAGCGGGTTTTGTGACAGGTATGTGACAGGCTGTAATATTTTTTAACCACTTATTACCCACGGCAACTATATTTTAAGTAGACCAAAGTAGGGGCTGTGGTAGTAGAATACCTTCAGTCCTTATTACCCCGAGGGTATGGTTTGTAGTCAGGTAATGAGCCTGTGATTATCGTACCCAGAACCCGGAAGCGAGATGATGAATACTGAAAATACATTACTGAAACCCGAAGGCGAACTCAGCCTGCGCTGCCCGGCAGCGGGGGATGCTGCAAATATGTTTGGTGATGTTTATGGCGGCTGGGTTGCTTCGCAATCTGTGCTGGCTGCGGAAATTCGTGCCGCTGAAGAAGCGGAAGGCCGGGTTGCAACAGTATCGATCGGTGCGATGAGTTTTATGGCGCCGGTGCTGGAAGGTACGATTCTGAGTTTCTATACCCAGGTGAAAGAACTGGGTACCAGCTCATTGCGGATTAAAGTTGAAGTCTGGGGCTGCTGTCCGGACGGTCGTGATCTGCGCAAAGTGACCGAAACCGAGTGTGTACAGGTGGCTATCGATGGTCACGGTCATATTCGTGCACTGGACTTTGGCCGTTAATTCTTTGTTCGCTTTTCAGCGGGCGTAAGTCTTAGCCAAAGAACCAGTAACCCACCACAATTGCCGCTACGATACCGGCCAGATCCGCGGTAAGACCGCAGGCCAGTGCGTGGCGGGTATGCCTTATCCCTACTGAACCGAAGTAGACCGCCAGTACATAGAAGGTGGTTTCGGTTGATCCCTGAATAATGGCCGCAATTCTTGCGGCAAACGACTCGACGCCATGGGTGTTCATGGTTTCCAGCATCATCGCCCGTGCTCCCGAGCCACTTAATGGCTTCATCAGTGCGGTGGGCAGGGCGTCGGCAAATCGGGTATCCAGACCAAACAGCGCAACAGTTTCCCGCAATAACCAGACAAAGCCATCCATCGCCCCACTGGCACGAAAGACTCCGATGGCAACCAGCATTGCCAGCAGATAGGGGATGATCATAATCGCCACATCAAAGCCCTGTTTCGCCCCTTCAACAAAGCTCTCGTAGATGTTAACGCCTTTGAGGTGCGCGGCACTCAGGAAGCAGACAATGGCGCTGAAGATCAGTAGATTGCCGATCAGTGAGGATTGTTGCTGAAGCTGATCTACAGTCAGGGTGGCGAAGTAGCCGACAAACGCCAGCAGCACGGCGGCAAAGCCACCCAGATAAAACAGCGTGACCCGTTCCCAGAGGCGGATCTTCTGCACCCAGGACACTGCCAGCAGCCCGGCCATGGTGGAGCAACTGGTGGCGATCAGGATTGGAATAAACACTGCGGTGGGATCGGTGGAGCCCTGCTGAGCCCGATAGAGGAATACGGTGATCGGGAACAGGGTGACCGAAGAGGTATTCAGTACCAGAAACAGAATCTGAGCGTTGCTGGCGGTCTCTTTTTTCGGATTCAGGCTTTGCAGATCCTGCATCGCCTTAAGGCCCAGCGGGGTCGCAGCGTTATCCAGTCCCAGCATATTGGCTGACAGGTTCATGGTCATAGAGCCGATCGCTGGGTGGCCTTTTGGTACTTCAGGCATCAGTCGGGTAAACAGTGGGCTCAGACCATTGGCAAGTTTATCCACAAGCCCGGCCGCTTCCGCCAGCTTCATAATCCCCAGCCAGAACGCCAGCGTACCGATCAGCCCCAGCGCCAGCTCTACCGAGAGCTTCGACATATCGAAGGTGGCCTGCACCATCCGCTGAAACACTTCGACATCACCAACCGCCAGCCACTGCCAGAGCCCACCGGCAAACGCCAGTAGGAAGAAACCCAGCCAGATACGGTGCAGCATGTCAGAATTCCCCTGATTTCAGTGAGATAGAACGGTATCACTGCTGCCAGTAGCTTGAATCAGTTTGTAGTTGAGTTCAAGGGACTACCCAACTTGTGTATGTTTAGTGGACTATCGATTGCACCTTCACTAACGTTGAGAGCTTCATAAAGCAGGTAGTAGTTCATGTCTTCGCAGTACGATCATCTTATTCATATTCAGAATCCGGAAGAGTTTGCTCTGTATGAGCTGATTCCCGACGTTGTCTGGGTGTTTGATCTGGATAAGCATGGCTGGTGGTGGGGAAATCAGGCCGCCATCGGTTTCTGGGGACTGGATTGTCTGGATGATCTGATTAATAAAGATCTCTCCGGCGATACTCAGGGTGCCCGTGAACGCACGGTGCAGACCTTCGAACTGGCGGCTAAGAACGGCCTGACCATCGATCCCTGGACCACTTATCCGAATGGCAAGCCGAAAACTCTGTTTATGCGTCACCGGGCCTGTTTACTGGGGCCTGAAAAGCACCGGGGCATCATC